>NZ_JBBUTF010000007.1:0-310699 GCF_038066575.1 Pseudaquabacterium rugosum
GACTCATGGCTCACCATGATCGCTCCACCTGGGCCCCTCTTGCCTGGGTCTGGCTGACCGAGGCGCGTATCCTCGCAACACGATTGGCCAAAAAAATCATTTAGGGGACACCCTCTGAGGCGACGGCCGGGCGACGCGGGCCCGGCTTCCAGGCACGGCCACCGCCATGCGGCCGTGCCGCTGATCTGGCGTGGCTGCGGGGCGGGCCGGAAGTCGCTCGGCCAGGTCCGTCCGGATCAGACCCGCGGCCGTGGCGGGCTGGACATGCCGGGCAGCGGCTCGACCGCCGTGCGGCGGATCCAGCCGGCGATCTCGCCCAGGCCGACCACGTCGCGCACGCCGCCGTGCTTGACCGCCTCGGCCGGCATGCCGTAGACGACGCAGCTGGCCTCGTCCTGGGCGCCGGTGATGGCGCCGGCGTCGCGCATCTCCTTGAGGCCGCGCGCGCCGTCATCGCCCATGCCGGTCATCACCAGGCCGATCGCGTTGCGGCCCGCGCAGTGCGCCACCGAGCGCATCAGCACGTCGGCCGACGGGCGGTGGTGGTTGATCAGCGGGCCGTCCTTGATCTCGACCACGTACTGCGCGCCGCTGCGCTTGAGCTGCATGTGGCGGCCGCCCGGGGCGATCAGCACCCGACCGTTGAGCACGCGGTCACCGTCCTTGGCCTCCATCACCTCCAGCGGCAGCGTGTTGTTCAGGCGCTGGGCGAAGCTGGCGGTGAAGCCCGCGGGCATGTGCTGGACCATGACGATGCCGGGGCAGGTGCGGTCCAGGCCGCGCAGCACGACCTCGATCGACTGCACGCCACCGGTCGAGATGCCGATGGCCACCACGCGGTCGGTGGTCTCGGCCAGAGCCCGAGCCGGTGCGATGGCCGTCGGAGGGGCGGCGCCCGTGGCCGCACCGGCCGATGTCGCCGGTGTGGCCGGGACCCTCAGGTGGGCCGGCAGGGCCCGTAGATTGGCTCGCGCAGCGCCGCGCACCGCATCGACCAGGCCATTGCCGCGGTCAGCGAGGAAGTCCTTCAGCCCGCTCTTGGGCTTGGTGACGAAGGCCACGGCCCCGGCGGCCAGCGCCTGCATCGTGGTCTCGCAGCCGCGCTCGGTCAGCGTGGAGCACATCACCACCGGCGTGGGGCGTTCGGCCATCAGCTTGCGCACGAAGCTGATGCCGTCCATGCGCGGCATCTCGACGTCCAGCACGATGACGTCGGGCCAGGCCGACTGCATCTTCTGCCAGGCGAACAGCGGGTCGGCCGCACTGCCGATCACGCGGATGCCGCCGGCCGTCAGGGTCTCGGTCAGCACCTGGCGCACGACGGCGGAGTCGTCGACGACGAAGGCGGTGGTCATGGGTTCTTTCTCCGGGAAGTGCTGATCGCCGGTTCTGGCGGCAGCACGGGCTTGCGGATGGCCGCGCCGCGCCGGACCTGCACTTCACCGCTGTGCAGGTCCATGCTCACGGTGCGGGGGACGTCGTCGCCGACGTCCACCGCCTGCAGCAGGAAGCCGTAGTGGTCGATCAGCTGCCAGCCCATCTCGATGTTGCGTTCGCCGATGGCCGCGCGCGGACCGCCGAGGCCGGACTGGGTGTCGGCGCCGCCGTACAGATGGGCTTCGTACTCGTGGGTCTCGGTGCCGGCCAGGCGCAGGCGCTGCACCATCAGCGCGACGGCCTCGGCGCCGAAACGGCCTTCCAGCGCCTCGGGCGGCGCCTTGGCGCGCATCGGCAACAGGAAGTGGCACATGCCGCCGAGCTGGCGGTACGGATGCCACAGCGTGATCGCCACGCAGCTGCCCAGCAGGGTGCGCACGGTGGCGGCCTTGCTGCCGAAGTACAGCTGGCCCGGCATCAGGCTCAGATGATCGCCCGGCCGAGCGCTCAGCATCTGGGTACCCGGATGTGCCGGCCGGACGGCCTGCGTGGCGGGCGCCGGGCGCTGGGCGCTGACGGCGGGCGCGGCGGGGCGTTCATGCACGCTCATACGCCGCCGGCTGGACCACCCGCAGGGGCAGGCCCATGTTGTTGAGGCTTTCCGAGTGGCCAGTCAGCAGCAGGCCGCCGGGCTTGAGCAACTGGATGACGCGCAGCACGATGTCGATCTTGGCCGCGTTGTCGAAGTAGATCAGCACATTGCGCAGGAAGATCAGGTCGAAGCGACCGAGCTCGGGCAGCGGCTCCATCAGGTTGGCGGTGTCGTAGTGCACCTTGTCGCGCAGCTCGCGCGCGATCAGCAGCATGCCCTCGTACTCCCCATGCCCCTTGCGGCAGAAGCGGCGCAGGTACTCCTGAGGCACGTTGCGGGCCCGTTCCATCGTGTAGAGGCCGCGCCGGGCGTGCGCCACCATGGCCGTGGACAGATCGGTGCCGACCACCTCGAAGCGGCCGCCCGGCAGGCGGTCGGCCAGCGTCATCGCGATGCTGTAGCCTTCCTCGCCGCTGGAGCTGGCGGCACTCCAGACGCGCATCGTGTCCGGGGCCCGCCGTGCGGCGGCCAGGCGGGCCAGCAGCGTGAAATGCTCGGGCTCGCGGAAGAAGTAGGTCTCGTTGGTGGTCAGCTTGTCGACCACCCGTGTGAGCTCCAGCGGGTCACGCTCGCGCAGCAGCTGCTGCACATAGTGGTCGACATCGTCGAGCCCGCGGTCCTGCGCGAGCTTCATCAGCCGTCCGGTCACCAGGGCCCGTTTGGATGCCGGCAGGTGAATGCCGGAGACATCGTGGAACATGCCAGTGACGGCGGCGAAAGCCTGTTCGGAGATCATGGCGGTCGCGGCCTTGTCGATGAAGGGCGGGTGTGCGCGGTCAGTGTTGCGCGCCGTGTTCGGCGATCAACGCGGCCAGCGTGTGCTGGTCGAGCACGTTGCCGATGTCGAGCTCGGGCGTGGTCTGTCCGCGCACCCGCACCATGCTGCGGATGAAGGAGGGATCGATGCGCGTGCCCAGGCGGGGCACCGGCTCCAGTTCGGCCGGGGTCGCATCGACCACCTCGTAGACCGCGTCCACCAGCATGCCCAGGCGTTGCGTGCCCTGGTCCTCGGCCAGCGTGATGTCGACGATGACCACGCAGGTGCGACGGCCGATGCGGGTGCTGGCCATGCCGAGCCGGGCACACAGGTCGATCACCGGTACCACCGCCCCGCGCAGGTTCATCACGCCGCGCACGAAGGCCGGCATCAGGGGCAGCGGCGTCATGCGCGCGACTTCGAGGATTTCGCGCACGGCATCGATGCGCACCGCATAGCGCTCCTCGCCGAGCGCGAAGCGCAGGTACTGCTGCAGGGTCTGGCTGGCCTCACCGGCGCCGCCGTGCGGCAGGCTGGAGCCGGGAGTCTGGGTGGCCTGGAGGATCATGGTCTCGGACGGTGCGGCGGTGGAGTGGGGTGGTGTCAGAAGCGGCCGAAGGCGGCTTCATCGACGACCAGGGGCGCGTTCTGGGCACCGGCTGGACGGAGCCCGGAAGCCGCGTTGTTCATGCGTTGGGCGGCATGGCGCAGGCTCGGTGCCGACTGCGATTCGCGCAGCAGCGCCTGCGCCTGCATCACCGGGGAGACCGCCCTGCGCGGCGCCTGCGCGTTGAACGTACCTTGGCCGGTACCGAAGCGGAAGAAGGCCATCATGTCCTGCAGCTGGGCGGCCTGACCGGAGAGCTCCTCGGCCGTGGCCGACAGCTCCTCGGACGCGCTGGCGTTCTGCTGCGTCGTGCCGTTGAGGTGGTTCATCGCGGTGGTGATCTGCGTCACCCCGGTGGCCTGCTCCAGGCTGGCGGCGGAGATCTCCTGCACCAGTTCGCTGGTGCGGTTGATCGACGGCACCATGTCGGTGAGCACCTGACCGGCGGTCTCGGCCAGCTTCACGCTGTTGCCGGCGAGCTGGCCGATCTCCTGCGCGGCGACCTGGCTGCGCTCGGCCAGCTTGCGCACCTCGGCGGCGACCACGGCGAAGCCCTTGCCGTGCTCACCGGCGCGCGCGGCCTCGATGGCGGCATTGAGCGCCAGCAGATTGGTCTGGTAGGCGATGTCGTCGATGATCGAGATCTTGGTGGCGATGGACTTCATCGCCTCGACCGTCTGGCGCACCGCCGATCCGCCCTCGAGGGCCTCCTTGGCGGCCTTGGTGGCCATGCCGTCGGTGACGTTGGCGTTGTCGCTGTTCTGGCGCACGCTGGCGCTCATCTCCTGCAGCTGGGCGGTCGTCTCCTCGACGCTGGCGGCCTGCTCGGAGGCCGACTGCGACAGCGCCTGCGAGGTCGACGAGACCTGGGCCGAGGCGGCCGTCAGCGCCTGTGCGGCACCGGAGACATCCGACAGCGTCGAGCCCAGCTGGGTCAGGCTGTTGTTCAGCACGGTCTTGAGTTCGTCGAAGGCGCCCCGGTAGTCGCCGTCGATGCGCGCGGTCAGGTCGCCGGCCTCGAGGCCACGCAGCACGCCCTGGACCTCCTTGAGCGGCGTGACGATGGCGTCGAGCGTGCCGTTGACGCCACCGATGATGCGCTGATAGTCACCCTGGTGGCGTCCGGCATCGGCGCGGGTGTCCAGCCGGCCTTCGACCGCCGCGGTCGACAGCGTGGCGGCGTCCTCGATCAGCGCCAGCAGGCTGCTGCGGACCTGTTCGAAGGCCCGGGCAATGCGTGCCAGTTCGTCCGCGCCCTGGAGCTGCACCGGTTGAGACAGGTCGCCGGCAGCGATGGCCGCAGCCGTTGCCAGCACCACGCGAGAGCTCCGGCGGATGGCCGACGCCGTGGCCAGGAAGAGGTAGACCGCCAGCAGCACGCCACCGGCGGCCAGTGCGATCAGGCGTGTGCGCTCGGTCACGATGCGGTCGACCCGGGCCTGCAGCAGCTGGTCCAGGCGTTCGATCGACGCGTTGTGGAACACGTCCATCTTGGCCAGTGCCAACTCGCCGGCCTTGTGGATGGCCAGGGCCGAGGCGGCATTGCCCGCCTTGCCCGTCAGGGCTTCCCGCACCTGGGCGTCGAAGGCGTCGACAGCCGCCAAGCCTTCGGACCAGCCGGTGGGCAGCGGCTCACCGGTGCGTCCGAGGGCATCCAGGCGCTGCTGGATGGCCGCGCGGGACTGCGTCAGGCTGCGGCGGGCCATCGCCACGCGCAACTGGTCATCGATCCGGTTGCTGTCGTGCATCGAGGCGATGGAGCCGGCCAGCTGCAGCTGGGTGGTGGCCTCGATCAACTGGGCATTGCGGTCGTAGGCCACGTCCATCAGCAGGAAGGTCGGGCCTTCGGGGTCCAGCAGCAGGCCGCTCTTCTCCAGCACCAGGCCGGCCAGGTCATGCACCTGGCGCACCGTGACGCTGTGGCGGTCCAGCGCCTGCGGGTCCTTGTCCAGCTTGCCCAGACGCGAACGCAGCGTGTCGGCCAGAGGTGACCAGTTGCGCTCGATGTCCAGCGGGCTGGCGGTGACCGCCTTGCTCATGTCCTGGATCGCCTGGCCCAGTCGCTCATCGGCTTCACGCAGCGCGGCCAGCACCTGGGCGTCGCCGGTCTCGGCGGCGATCGCATGCAGGTTGCGGTGCTCCTTGACCTCATCGGCGAGTTCGACCAGTTCGTGGGCCAGGTGGCTGCCGTCCTGTTCACCGCGGGTGTAGGCCAGATCGACATTGGCCTTGACCACCAAATGCACGAGCAGTGCCACCAGGGGCACCAGCAACACGGCGGCGATCAGCGTCAGCTTGCCGCCGAGGCCGAGCCGGCCCAGCAGCGGCGCCACAGGGGCGAAGATCCAGTTGGACATCGGAGCAGACACCGGCGGGGCGGCGGTCGCGTGGTCTTGGGTCACGTCTTGCTTTCCGGAGAGCGGTTGGGCGGAGAAAGCACCGGTCCATCGAGCCGATTCGTTGGCCGGCGCCTCAGGGGATCAGAAGCGGCCGAAGGAGGACTCGTCGAGCGCCAGCGGGGCCGACACGCTGTTGCGTGGCCGTGCCGGCTGACCCGCACGTTGCGCGGCATGACGCAGCGTGGGTGCGCCGTCCATGTCGGGCAGCAGACTGGCCGCATGGGCGACCGGCGAGTCGCCACGGCTGCGGCCACGCAGGCGGCCATCGCTGCCGCCCAGGCGGAAGAAGGCCATCATGTCCTGCAGCTGCGCGGCCTGGCCGGACAGCTCCTCGGCCGTGGCCGACAGCTCCTCGGACGCGCTGGCGTTCTGCTGCGTCGCACCGTTGAGGTGGTTCATCGCGGTGGTGATCTGGTTGACGCCGGTGGCCTGCTCGCCGCTGGCCGCCGAGATCTCCTGCACCAGCTCGCTGGTCTTGTTGATGGTCGGCACCATCGCGGTCAGCACCGAGCCGGCCTGCTCGGCCATCTTGACGCTGGAGCCGGCGAGCTGGCCGATCTCCTGCGCGGCCACCTGGCTGCGCTCGGCCAGCTTGCGCACCTCGGCGGCGACCACCGCGAAGCCCTTGCCGTGCTCGCCGGCGCGGGCCGCCTCGATCGCGGCGTTGAGCGCCAGCAGATTGGTCTGGTAGGCGATGTCGTCGATGATCGAGATCTTGGTGGCGATGGACTTCATCGCCTCGACCGTCTTGGTCACCGCCTCGCCGCCTTCCATCGCCTCCTTGGCGGCCTTGGTGGCCATGCCGTCGGTGACGTTGGCGTTGTCGCTGTTCTGGCGCACGCTGGAGGCCATCTCCTGCAGCTGGGCCGTGGTTTCCTCGACGCTGGCGGCCTGCTCGGAGGCCGACTGCGACAGGCTCTGCGAGGTCGACGAGACCTGGCCGGCGGCCGCGGTCAGCGCGCTGGCGGCCGAGTTGACGTCGGTCAGCGTGGTCGACAGCTTCTGCAGCGAGGCGTTGAGCGCGCCCTTGAGCTCGGCGAAGGCGCCCTGGTAGTGGCCGTCCACACCGCGCGTCAGGTCACCGGCCTCCATCGACTGCAGCACGCCCTGGACCTCCTTGATCGGGGTCACGATGGCGTCCAGCGTCTGGTTGACGCCGTCGATGATGCGGCGGAAGTCGCCCTGGTGGCGTCCGGTGTCGGCACGCGTGTCGAGCTCGCCGGCGATGGCCGCGTCGGCCAGCATGCTGGCGTCCTCGATCAGGGCCTTGAGGTTGCCGCGCACCTGCTCGATGGTGCGGTTGATGAAGGCCTTCTTGCCCGGCAGCTGCTGCAGCGGCGCGTTGAAGTCGCCCTCGCCGAAGGCCTTGATGCAGGCCATGGCCATCTTCTTGACGTCGATGTGGGCGTTGACCATGTCGTTGACGCCCTGGGCCATGGTGCGGAAGTCGCCCTGGAACTTGTTGACCTCGACGACCACGTCGATGTCGCCCTTGTCGTGCTCGGCGGCCATGTGGGCCATCTCGGCGATCAGGCCCTTGAGGTTGCCGCGCACGGTCTCGACCGTCTGGTTGATGAAGGCCTTCTTGCCGGGCAGCTGCGGCATCGGCGCATCGAAGTTGCCCTTGCCGAACTCGGCGAAGACCCCGACGGCCGTCTTCTTGACCGCGATGTGGGCGCCGACCATGTCATTGACGCCAGCGGCGATGCGGCGGAAATCGCCCTGGAAGCGCTGGGTGTCGACCACCACGTCGATGTCGCCCTTGTCGTGCTCGACGGCCATGTGGTCCATCTGGCCGATCAGGCCGTTGAGCGTCTCCATCAGCGTGTTCGTGGCCAGGCCGACGCCGGCGAGCTCGGCATCGATGCCGGCCAGGTCCACCCGCTGGGCCAGGTCGCCCTGGGCGGCCGCGGTGATCACCCGGGCCACCTCGGCCTGCAGGTGTTCGAGCTGGACCTCCTTGGTCCGGTCGTGCCACTCGACGGCGAAGCCGGTGGTCTTGCCCTGGCGGTCGGTCAACGCGGTGGCGACGAAGGACAGCGTCTTGACGCCGACCTTGATCTGCGCGCGGTGCTGGCCGCGCAGCTGCGCCAGCATGCCGCGCTGGCGCGAGGGATTCTTGTGGAAGACGTCGATGTTCTGGCCGACCAGGTGCCGGGTGTCGAAGGCCGGCAGCTCCTTGCGCAGCTCGCCCTCGATGCTCTGCAGCATGCGCATCAGCGACGCGTTCACGTAGGTGATGTTCAGGTCGGCATCGGCCATCATCACGCGCGAGTCGAGCTCGCCGACGACGCCCGCGCCCGGCTGCTGCAGCCGCTCCAGCAGGGTGTTGAAGGCGCCGGCCGTCGGGGCCAGCCAGCCGGGCAGCTGCGCGGGCTCGGCGCGACGACCCAGATCGCCGCTGGCCGCCGCGGTCACGGCCGCGTGCAGATGCTGGTTGAGCAGCGCTTCGGTGCGGGCCTGTTCGGCGGCGATGCGGTCACGCGAGACGAGGTTGAACATGGCGATGTTCCTTCTGAGGATGAGGAGGGCGCGCGGCGTGTCCGGCCGGCTCAGGAGTGACGGGACAATGCGGCCAGGGCTGCGCGCCGTTGGCCTGTCGCCAGATCGAGCAGGGCCGGCACGTCCAGGATCAGCGCGACTTCACCGCTGCCCAGGATCGTGGAGCCGGCCAGGCCCTTGATGTGCTGGAACACCTGACCCAGCGGTTTGATGACGGTCTGGTGCTCACCGTGCAGACGGTCGACGATCAGGCCGACACGGCTCGCACCGTCGCGCACCAGCACCAGCGAACGTCGGGTACCGGTGGCCGCCGGCTGATGGCGGTAGAAGCGGCACAGGTCCAGATAGGGCAGCACCTCGCCGCGCAGATCGAAGTGGCCGCTGACGCGTTCCGGGTCCTCGATGCACTCGTGGGGCACTTCGAGGCACTCGGCCACCAGCTCCAGCGGCATCACGTAGCTGACGCCGCCGACACTGGTCAGGAAGCCGTCGATGATGGCCAGCGTCAGCGGCAGGCGGATCTGCATCGTCGCGCCGTGGCCGGGCGTCGACGCGATGCGGATCTGGCCGCGCAGCGACTCGATGTTGCGCTTGACCACGTCCATGCCGACGCCGCGGCCCGACAGGTTGGTCACCGCGTCGGCGGTCGAGAAGCCGGGGGCGAAGATCAGGCCGTAGATCTCCTCGTCGCTGAGCGCCGCGTCGGCCGCGATCAGCCCGCGCTCGAGCGCCTTGGCCAGGATCTTGTCGCGGTTCAGGCCACGGCCGTCGTCGCTGACCTCGATGTTGATGGCACCCGACTCATGGTAGGCATGCAGCGCCAGCTTGCCCTGCGCCGGCTTGCCCACCGCCACCCGGTCCTCGGCCGATTCGATGCCGTGGTCCAGGCTGTTGCGCACCAGGTGCATCAGCGGATCGGCGATGGTCTCGACCATGCTCTTGTCGAGCTCGGTGTCGCCGCCGGTGATGATCAGCTCGACGTCCTTGGCCAGCTGCTTGCTGACGTCACGCACCACGCGGTTGAAGCGGGCGAAGGTCTCGCCGATGGGCACCATGCGCAGGCCGAGTGCGCCGTCGCGCGCTTCCTGCACCAGGTCGTGGATGCGCAAGGCGGCTTCGGCGAAGCGTGGGCTCTGCTCGGTCTGCGCCACCAGCTGGGCACCGGAGCTGGCGATCACCAGCTCGCCGATCAGGTCGATCAGGCGGTCGAGCTTGTCGGCGCGGACACGGATGAAACGGGTTTCTTCAGCGGCACCGGAGCGGCGGTCGCGTGGGGGCGCGCGGCGATCGCCGCCGGCAGGCTCGGCCCGTCGCTCGACCGCCAGCGCGCCGCCGGCCGGGGTGTCGGAGCCGCTCCCGTCGACGCCGGACGCCGGCTGCAGCGCGGCAGCGGCCTCGGCGTCCAGGCGGCGCAGCGGCAGGCTCACGCCCTGGTCCGCCCACAGCGCGAGCAGGCTGGCCTGGCCGTCGGCGTCGGCGTGGCGGCGCTCCAGCAGTTCCTGCCAGGCGGCCGGCCCGTCATCGGGGCCGACGATCACCAGATCGCAGTCGTCGAGGCAGAAGCTGAAGACGTCCTCGATCGTGCGCCGACCTTCCTCGGTCATCAGCCGCACCTCGAAGCCCAGGCAGCAGCCTTCCGGATCCAGCGCCTCCAGGGCCGGGACACCGTCGACCAGCGTCGTGCACTGCATCGCCGTGCCGCGCGTGGCCAGATAGCGCAGGAAGGCCAGCGGATCGAGGCCGTTGCGCAGGGCGTCGGCGCCGAAGCGCAGCGAGACCTGCCACGGCCGTGGCCCTTCGGTGACCTCCTCGGCTACCGCCACCGCTGCTGCCGTCGGGCTGCCCGTGGCCGTCGTCGCCGACGTGCTGCCCGGCATCAGGGCGCGCAGGCGGGCGCCGAGGCTGGCGCTGCGTTCGGCCAGGCCCGTCTGGGTCTGGCCGGTGCGCACCTCGTCGAGCAGGGCCTCGATCAGGTCGCGGCTCTCCAGCAGGGCGGCCGCGACATGCTCGTCGACCTTGCGCTGGCCGGAGCGCAGCACCTCCAGCAGGGTCTCGGCCTCGTGCGTGAAGGCCACCACCGCATCGAAGCCGAACAGGCCCGCGCTGCCCTTGATGGTGTGCGCGGCGCGGAAGGCGGCGTTCAGGTTCTCGTGGTCCTCGGGCTGGCTTTCCATCACCAGCAGGGCCTGCTCGAACTGCGCCAGCATCTCCAGCGCCTCGTCGAGGAAGCCGGCACGGGCGGCGGCGATGATCTCGTCGTCGTCGTCTTGGGTGTGCATGTCCTGGGTTCCTTTTCCGGCGTCTGGCGCCTCAGGCGGCCGTGGCGTGCGCGGGGTCGTCGGCCAGCAAGGTGGCCAGACCCAGGGTCTGCAGACTGCCGTGCACATGGGCCGGCAGGCCCGTCAGGTTCAGACCCAGGCCGCGGGCGGCCAGGCTGTGGCGGGTGGCCAGCAGCAGCTGGACGCCCGCGCTGTCGAAGACCTCGACCGCGCTCAGGTCCAGCGTCGGCACCGTGCCGTCGGCCGGCAGCGACTGCAGCCAGGCCAGCAGTCGGGTGCGCGTCGCGGCGGCGCCGGTGATGGCCAGATCCGCATCCAGCTGCAGGGCGGCGGTGCTCATCGCGTGGCTCCGTTCAGACGCACAGGCGGTTGACCGCATCGACCAGCTGCGAGGGCTGGAAGGGCTTGGTGATCCAGGCGCGCGCACCCGCGGCCTTGCCCTCGGCCTTCTTCGCTTCCTGGCTCTCGGTGGTCAGCATGATCACCGGCGTGAAGCGGTGGGCCGGGCTGTCCTTGACGTGGCGCAGGAAGCTCAGGCCGTCCATGTTGGGCATGTTGACGTCGCAGACGATCAGGTTGACCTTCTGCCCGCCCAGCTTGCCGATGGCGTCCTTGCCGTCGCACGCCTCGACCACGCCGTAGCCGGCCTTCTGCAGCGCCAGTTTCACGACGGTGCGGAAACTTCCGGAATCATCGACAACCAGGATGGTCTTGCTCATGGGGTCCTCTGGGGGCGCGGCGTGGAGCCTTGTTCGGGGGATGAGGGTGGTGAGGAATCAGAAGAACTCGACCGTGGTGGCCTGTTCGATCGTCTTGTTGCCGTGATGGGCGCTGCGCAGCTCTTCCATCGTGTAGCTGGACTCCAGACGCGCCAGCCAGTCCTGCGGTCGGTCGGCCAGTTCGTCGGGACTGCCATGGAGCCAACCCACATAACGGCCGATGTCATCGGTCACTGAAGTGAGCATCTGGTTCAGGCGGTCATGCGACTGCAGGCTGACCATGATCTTTTCCAGATCGCCCTGGACTTCCTGCGACGCCAGGCGCAGCTGGCGCGAGTTGCGGCTGACCTCCGACAGGCTGCCCACCAGCGACAGCACCAGCGCGCGGGTGGCCTGGTCGGTGCGCCGGCCGATCTCGTCGTCGTCGGTGTCGTTGCGGCGGGCGTCGAGCAGGGTGGCGTCGATCTGCTCGCGCAGCGTGGCCATCGTGCGGCTGAGCTGGGTGCCCGCCTGGCGGGACTGGGCGGCCAGCGTGCGCACCTCGCGGGCGACGACGGCGAAGCCTTCGCCGGCACTGCCGGCGCGCATGGCCTCGACCGAGGCGTTGAGCGCCAGCAGGTGGGTCGCCCGGCCGATGTTCTGGACCTCGCGGGCGTAGAGGTTCATGGCGTCGATCTGGGCGGCCGTGGCCTCCAGCGCCAGTTGCATGCGCTGCTTGAGGGCGACCACCTCGGTGCTCGATGCGCGCAGCGCCTCGATCTGCGGATGGTGGCGCTGCAGCAGTTCGTCGGTCGCGCCGACCTCCAGCGAGACATCGCCCGGGCCGCCGGCGAGCGCCTGGTCCAGATGCGAGGAGACGCTGGCGAAGGCCTCCAGCAGCGAGGCGCTGTTGCGGTCGGCGTGCTGCTGGGCGGTCTCGATGCCGCGACACCACACCGGCATGACCTGGGCCGACAGCCGGGCGTCGGCGCCGGCGCCCAGGGCACCGGCCTCGGCACCGGCCGCCGTCGTGGCGATCTCGCGCCGCTGGCCGCGGTGATCCAGCCACCAGACCAGGGGCAGGCAGCCCGCCAGGGCGGCGGCCGCGCCGGTCGTGCCGCCGTGGGCCTGGGCCGCGGCGCAGGCGGCGCCGCAGGCCACCACCGTCAGCCACAGGCGCCAGGGCAGGCGCAGGCGGCCGGCGGACGGGGCCGTCGCGTCCTTGGACGGGGCGTGCGCGTCGTCGGGCGACACAGCGGAGGTGGAAGCGGTGACGGACATGCGGTCTCGTTCGGGCTGGGGAGGAACGAAAGGCGAGGGGACAGCCCCGCTTTTCGACGACCCTGCGTCGAACTTGAGCGGCGGCCATTCGGGCCTGCCGGAGGGGCCTGCCGTTCAGGGCCTTGGTCACGCCGGCGCGGCATGGCGGCGGCGCCCGTTCCGCGGTTCATTTCAGTTGCCGCTGCGGCGGTCGATATGCAGGCCGTCTGGCCGGTGATGCGGCCGGCGTCCGAAGGGGGGCGGGTCGCCCGATGTGCCGTCTGCACGCGACCGTCCCGCCTTGACCACGGACCAGGATTCGACAAGGAAGCCCATGCCCCCGACCCCTCCCACAGATGCTGCGCCGTCGATGCCGTCGTCCGCGCCCGGCCTCGTCATGCGGCTGCGCCGCTGGCCTGGTCTGGTGGCCCGGCTCGGGCAGTACCACGGTGTGTGGGGGCCCGGGGTGCGGGCGCTGCGCTCGCTCAATCTGCAGCGCAAGACGCTGATCGTCGGCGCGCTGTGTCTGCTGCTGGGCACCGGTCTGGTCGCCGATGTGCTGCAGCACCGCAGCGGCCAGTGGCAGGCCAGCTCGGCGGCGCTGCAGGAGGCGCACCTGATCGAGCGGGTGTTGCCCTGGCAGACGGCGGTGCAGGAGCTGCGCGTGCTGGCCGCGGCTGCCCAGGCGGGCCAGGCCGGCGCCCAGGCCGCGTTCGCCCGCGGTCTCGCGGCCGAGCGCCAGGCCGCCCAGGCGGCCTGGCCGACCGTCGAGGCGGACCTGGCCGACGATGCGCAGCTGGCGCCGCTGCTGGACCAGCTGCGCCAGCGCGCCCGCACCGTGCAGACGGTGGCCACGCAGTCGGCCCCGGCGGCCGATCCGGCCACCGACGGTCCCCGGCTGGTCGCGGTCGCCGCCCTGGCCGACGGCGTGCAGCGTCTGACCGAACAGGTCAGTGACCGCTGGCGCGCGCTGCCCAGTCTCGATCCGGAGCGGCAGAACCTCTACAACGGCCTGGTCAAGGCGCAGATCGATCTGCTGCCGCTGCTGGTCGACGCCCAGCTGTCGGCCGCCGGCCATCACGGCGGCCATGGCCTGGCGCCGCGCATCGAGGCCTTGCGCGCCTGGATGGGCGCGGGCACGCTGCTGCACCACCAGCAGCCGGAGTTCGAGGCCGCCAAGGCCTTGCTGCCGGCGCGCACGCCGGAGCTGGTGCAGGCCCGCCAGACGGTGTTGCAGTGGATCGAACGCGAGATCGGCACGGCCTCGGCCGCCGAGGTGCCGCGGGCCACCGAACCGGTGGCGGCGGCCCGCGCCCGGGCCGCGTTGCAGCTGGCCGGCACCCAGGGCGTGCAGGCGCTGGTCGCCCGCAGCCAGGCCATGCACGCCGCCCAGCGCCGCGACGCGATCTGGCGGGTGGCCGCCACCCTGGCCATCGTCGCCTTCGGCGCCTACCTGCTGACCTGCATGTACATGGTGATGTCGGGCGGGCTGCGCTTTCTCTGCCGCCAGGTCGACGAGCTCAGCCGCGGCAATCTGGCGATCCGGCCCACCGGCCACGGCGGTGACGAGATCGGCCAGGCGCTGAACGCGCTGGCCCGGGCCGCGCATCACATGTCCGGGCTGTTCGAGGCGGTCACGCACGGTGTCTCGGCGGTCTCCCATGCCTCCCGCGAGGTGGCGGTGGGCAACAGCGGCCTGTCCGGCCGCACCAGCGAGATCCGCGAGGCGATCGACGGGGTGGCCGAGCGGGCGCGGGTGGTCAACTCGGCGATGGACCGCTGCGGCGAGGCGGTCGACCGCGGCGCCGAGCACGTGCGCGACATGCGCATCGAGGCCCAGCGCAGCCGCAAGGCGATGTCCGGCCTGCACGAGCGCATGAGCGCGCTGCAGGGCAAGAGCCGGGAGATCGCCCAGGTCGTCGCCCTGGTCGAGAGCGTGGCCTACCAGACCCGCCTGCTGGCGCTCAATGCCTCGGTCGAGGCGGCCCGTGCGGGCACCGCCGGCAAGGGCTTCGCCGTCGTCGCGCAGGAGGTCAGCGCACTGGCGCTGCGCAGCGATGCCGCGGCCAAGCGCATCCACGCCATCGTCAGCGCCTCGATCGGCGACATCGAGGAGGGCGGGGCGATGACCTCCCGCGTGATGGAGGCCATGAGCCACACCGAGCAGCAGATCGACGCCGTCAACGCCATCGTCGGCGAGGTCGTCATCCTGGTGCGTGAAGGCCTGCAGCAGTCGCGTGAGGTGATGGGCATCAGCCGCTCGGTGGCCGAGAACGTCGGCGGCAACAGCCGCCTCGTCGACCAGCTGTCCGACGCGTCCGCCGAACTGCGCGACCAGGGCGACCAGCTCAAGCGCTCGATCCAGCACTTCGTCTTCGGTTGAACGACATGAACCTGACTGCCTCCCTGCCCGCCGCTGGTCGCCTGTGGATGCGTGGTTGCGCCAGCCTGGCGGAGCGCCTGTCCGGCTGGCCGCTGGCCGCCCAGTTGCGGCTGCCGCTGCGCATGCTGGCCCTGCCTTTGCTGGCGGCCTGGCTGCTGTTGTGCCTGCAGGCGGCGGACGCCTGGCGTGCCGATCGCGAGGCCGTGCGCGGCCTGCAGCTGGTCGATGGCCTGCAGCCCCTGGTGCTGGCGATGATGGACCGCCGCGATCTGAACCAGCGTCTGCTGGCCGGTGATGCCTCGGCCCAGGCGGCCTGGCGCGAGAGCGCGGTCCGGCTCGGGCAGGAGCTGCAGCGGGTCGACCCGCTGCCGGTGCCCGCCGCCGCCGGCGCCCGCTGGCAGACCCAGTGGGCCGAGCTGCAGCGCCTGGTCCAGACCGAGGTCCGTCTGACCGCGCCCCAGGGCCCGGCCGATCAGGCCTGGCTGCGCGACACCCGGATGCTGTCGCGCGTGTCCGGGCTGGAGCTGCTGGCGGTCGAACGCAGCGGCCTGGCCCATCGTCCCGATGCCCAGCTCACGCAGCTGGTCGCCCTGTCCGTGGGCCAGTTCCAGCCCTTGGCCGCCGACATCAGCCAGTGGCGCGGCCTGGCCCTGCGCCAGGCCCTGGTGCGCGAGGACGCGGATGCGGCGCTGCGTGCGCGCTGGTTGAGCGCCCGCCTGCAGGCCCAGGTCGGCCGCATCGGCGAGCAGCTCGACAGCCTGGTCGACATCGGCCGCAGCGCGCCGGTGCATTGGCGCGCGCTGGCCGACGGGACCAGCCTGCTGGTGGCCAGCCCGCCCCTGCGGGCCGACGAGACCCCGGCGGTGGCCACGGCCCGCATCCAGGCCCAGGGCGGCGCGCTGCTGCGCCATTGGGCGGATCTGCAGGACGAGACCCGGCGGGCCGTCGGCGTGCGGCTGGACGGCCTGCAGCGCGCCCATGCGCTGCAGCTGCTGGCGCTGCTGGCGCTCGGCGCGCTGGTGGGCGGCGTCACGCTGTGGAGCCAGCGGGCGCTGCGCCTGAGCCTGGCCGAAGGTCTGCAGGGCCTCGACGAAGGGGCCGCACGTCTGGCCCAGGGCGATCTGTCCACGCCGGTGCATGTCCGCGGCCACGACGAGCTGGCGGCCCTGGCCGACCGGCTGGACCGCATGCGGCTGTCGCTGGCCCGGCGCGCGGCGGACCTGGACACCGTCAGCTGCGCGATCGCCGATGGCGGCCAGCTGCTCGCCCGCGACGGCGAGACCGTGGCCCAGTGCGCGGCCCAGCAGACCCAGCGCTTGATGACGGCCTCGTCCGTGCTCGGCCGTCTGGGTGGCTCGGCCAGCACCCAGGTCGAGGCGGCGGCGGGTCTGTCCCAGCTCAATGACGCGGTGCAGGCCCAGGCGAGCACCGGCAGCCAGGCCGTCGGTCAGACGGTCGAGCGCATCGAGGCCCTGGAGGTCAGCGCCCGCCGCATCGCCGAGGTCAACAACGTGATCGACGACATCGCGTTCCAGACCAATCTGCTGGCGCTCAATGCCGCCGTCGAGGCGGCGCGCGCGGGCGAGGCCGGCAAGGGTTTCTCGGTGGTGGCTGGCGAGGTGCGTGCGCTGGCCGGTCGCTGCGCCGAGGCGGCCAGCGAGGTCCGCCAGCTGATCGACCGCATCACCGGCGAGGTCGGCGAGACCGCCGACTGCATCCGCAGCAGCCGCGACAGCCTGGATGGCCTGGCCGAAAGCGTGAAGCTGCTGTCGCACCGGCTGGGTGAGGTGGTGCTGAGCGCCCAGGACCAGAGTGCCGGTCTGGCCGAGGCCACCGAGAGCCTGCAGGGCATGGAGGATCTGGGCCGCGAGATCGGCGTGACCGCCGGCCGTGCCGGCGACATGGCCCGCCGGCTGCAGACCCAGGGTGCCGAGTTGCACCAGGCTGCGGCCGCGCTGGCCTTGCCCTTCGGGCGTGCCGGCGATGCCCGCGGTCTGGCGGAACAGGCCCTGGCCCTGGCGGCGGACCTGGGCGCCGAGGGCGTCGGTCTGATGGCCGGCGAGCCCGATGGCGGCCTGCTGCGCCCGGGCCTGTTCGTCGACGTCATCGACCGCGATGGCCGATGCGTGGGCAGTGGTGGCTCGCCCGACTGGGTCGGACGCAGCCTGTTCGAGCGCGCCGGCCTGAGCAGCGTGCAGGGCGAGCAGTACCTGCGCCGCGCCTGGGAGGCGGCCGACGGCGCTGGCGGCTGGATCGATTTCCACTGCGTCGATGCGGCGCGCCGCCAGCCGGTGGCCAAGACCGCCTTCGTCGTCCGCCTGGATGACCGGCATCTGGCGACCTGCGGGGTCGTGCGGCACGGCATGGCCGTGGCGCCCGTGCCGCTGGCGGTGTCGGCTGGCCCGGCCGGGGGCACCGACGATGACGGGGGTCTCGCCGTCCGTGGACACGGTGCGGCCGATGGTGTGGCCGATGGTGCGGCCTATCCGTCGGGCGACGGCCTTCTGCCGGCTGGCGGCGCCATGGCGCTGACCGGCGCGGTCGCGCTGGCCGGCGCCATCTCCGGCTTCGCCGATGAGGGCGGGCGGGATGACGAGGGGGCCGGCGTGCGTGAGTCGGCCGCCATCGAGGCCGCGACCGAGACCGGTACCGAGATCGAGGCCGATGTGGGCGCGATGCTCGACGAGCCGGTCTGACGAACACGGTCTGACGAACACGGTTTGATGGGCCCGGTCTGACCGGCCCGTGCGGGCGCCTCGGCGCGCCCCACCCGGACACGCACGATCCCGAGCGGATGGTGTGTCCGGATCTCCGCGCACCCTGGAGGTCCGTGCCACCGCGGCTCGGCGGGGCCGGCCTCGGTGCCACACGGCCCGTCCTTGCATGAGGGCCCTGAGGTTCGCGGTTTCCTCGGCCGATCGGTCCGACCCCGGCTGACCCTGGCCGACCGATGTCGAGACCTGCTCCGGCGATGTGCCTGGCCGCTGCGGCGATCCCGTGGCCGTGCCGCGGGTCCTGCCTGTCCGGCCCGTCCCTCGTGTTCCAGCCTGTCCGGGGCATCCCGGGCCTGCTCCGATCGCCCGCACCGGATCTTGCCGCAGCGTGGGTGGCGTGGAGCGCGGACGAGCGCCCTGCCAGCCCGCGGCGCCCATTCTCGGGCCTCGTGGAGGCCGGCCGTGACACGGCCCGAGGCCTGACGATGGCGGCCCGCCCCGCGCACGGGGCCCGGGTCAACGGCACCGATACGGATGCGGTGCACGAGCCCCAAAAGCCACAGGCCCCCGAAGGGGCCTGTCCAGATCGACGGCAAGTCGAGGGGCGGACCGGTCGGACCGGATCGCGCCCCTGGTGAGCGCGGTCGCTCAGGCCGTCTGCAGCTGGCGGTACACGCCGCAGCCCACCAGCTGCTGGGCATCGAGCGCGATCACGTAGGACGCCTTGGGCTGCACCTGACCCGTCTCCGGATTGACGATGTCGTACTCGACCCAACCGCCATCCTGATGCTCGGCCGCAGCCCAGGCGTCACGGACGAAGCGATCGCCGTCGATGCCCGGGACCTCGTGCACGCGCTTGCCCTGCATCTGCGGCTTGGCACCATGCAGTCGGTACTGACCCTTGCGGTCCAGCACGAAGACGTAGAGGTCACGGTCGACGAAGCCCTGGTCGCGGGACTGCAGCGTCGGCATCGCCGCCTGCACGCCCTGACGCTGCAGCAGCGGCAGCGCACGGTCCACCAGCGCACGCGCCTCGTCGGCGCTGCCCTGACGCAGACGGATGGAGCCGACGGCCTTCGACAGCGAACCCGCCCGGCTGACCAGCTCGTGCGAGGACGCGCTCGATTCATCGACCATCACCGCGTTCTGCCGCGTGAGCTGGTCCAGGTGCTCGACGCTGTGCGAGACCTGGGCCAGATCGTCGCGCTGGCGCGCACTGGCCTGGGCGATGCCGCGCAGCGCATCGCTGACGCGACGCACGCCGTCGACCACGGCTTCCAGCGTGCCGCCGACTTCGCGCGTCTGGCGCACCGTCACGTCCACCTGTTCCGTCGATTGGGCGATCAGCTGGCGGATCTCGCCGGCTGCCGAGCTGCTGCGCTGGGCCAGCGAGCGCACCTCGGCGGCCACCACCGCGAAGCCGCGGCCGGCCTCGCCCGCCCGGGCGGCCTCCACGGCCGCGTTCAAGGCCAGGATGTTGGTCTGGAAGGCGATGCCGTCGATCACGCCGATGATCTCGCCCACGCGGCGTGAACCTGCCTCCAGCGAGCCCATCGAGCGGATCGAGGCCTGCATCGCCGTGCCGCCTTCCTCGCTGCGGGCCCGCAGATTCTCGGTCAGGCGATCGAGTGCCTCGGCTGCCGCGGCATTGGCCGAGACGGCTTCGCTGAGCTGGCTGATGGTGGCCACCGTCTGGCGCAGGCTGGCGCCTTGCTCCTCGGTGCGGCGTGACAGGGCCTCCGAGCTGCCGGCCACCGAGCTGCCTGACAGACCCACCCGCACCGCGTTCGAGCGGATCTCGGCGACCATCGCCGACAGCCGCGCGTTCATGCGTTCGATCATCGCGCCGATGTCGGCCAGCTCATCGCTGCCGGGGATCTCCACCTTGGGCGTCAGGTCGCCATCGGCGACCGCGTTGACGCCCTGGTGCAGCTGACGCAGGGCGCCGTGGAAACTGAAGAAGAAGGCGGCCGCCAGGTAGACCAGCAGGCCCATGCCCAGTGCCGACACGCCCAGCTGCAGGCCCAGGCGCAGGCGCTGGTGGGCGATGCGCTCGACCAGCGCGCGCTCCAGCCGCGCCGCCACGTCGGTGCGCAGCGCCGTCACGGCCGCATGGGCGGCATCGGCCTGCTGCAGGTGGGCGGCGCCGACATCGTCGAGGGTGTCGGCCGCGAACAGGGTGCGCGTGTGGCGGGCCAGCTCCAGGCTGGCGGTGCGCGACTTGGCCCAGGCCTCGGGCCGGGATTCGCCGGCGCGCTCCAGCGCACCGAAGCGGAAATCGAGGTCGTTCAGGCGGGCTTCGAGGGTCTCGACATCGCCGAGGATGGCGGCCCGGTCGAGGGTGCCGACCTCACCGCGGGCCAGCACGCCGGCCGCGCGGTCGCGCACGCCGCCGATGGCATCCATCCACGGCAGCAGGCGCTCGATGTTCAGGTCCATCAGGAAGTAGCTGCCGGCCTCAGGGTCCAGCAGCAGGCCCGAACGCTCGCCGATCAGCAGCAGGGAGGCTTGCAGCCGGTGCTGCAGGTGCTCGTGCCGTTGCAGCAGTTCGTCGCGCCGCAGGCCCGCGGCCTGTGGCGAGGCCAGCGCGGTGGCCTCCTGCACGATGACCGTCAGGGGCTCCTTCGGCAGCAGGTCGTGGTCGACGCCGCCGGCGGTCTGCAACGGTTTGAGCACCTCGGCGACCCGCGCCGCGGGGGCCGCGGCCGCGTCGGCGGGCTGGCGCAGGCTGGCCCGGATCTGGCCGGCGCGCAACTGCTGCAGGGCCAGGCTCAGATCGCCCAGGCGGTGCGCCTGTCGGGCGCCTTGCAGCTCCTGGCGGCTGTAGTCCAGGCTGGCCTGGCCGTCACGCCAGGCCCAGGCCACCAGCAGCAGCAGGGGCACGAACAGCATCAGACCCAGCAGCGCGAGCTTGGGCGCCATGCGCAGGCGGCGCATGAGCCACAGTCCGGGGGCGAGGAGGCGGGCGGCAGTCGGGGAGGCAGTCATCGGCGAACAGCGCGGAGTCCATCGGGCGGTCACGCCCCGCTGACGGCCGGCGGCGCTTCCCGTCGGGTCTTTCGGCTGCTGCCGGCGATGCTTGAGCGCTGCGTGTCCCGCGCCCGGCCCGGGCGTGCCACATGCGGCACGATGGCCGTGGCATGCCCGGGTTCAGGCGGTGCTCAGTCCGCCGGACCGGCCAGCTCCGACAGCGGCACGCAGCTGCAGAACAGGTTGCGGTCACCCCAGACGTTGTCCACGCGGCCCACCGGCGACCAGTACTTGCCGGCGCGCAGGCTGGCCACCGGCCAGGCGGCCGTGCTGCGGCTGTAGGCATGGCTCCAGTCGTCCGCGCTGACCACGGCCGCGGTGTGCGGCGCGTGCTTGAGCGGATGGTCGTCGGCCGGCCAGGTGCCGGCTTCGACCTGCGCGATCTCGGCGCGGATGGCGATCATCGCGTCGCAGAAGCGGTCGAGCTCGGCCTTGGGCTCGCTCTCGGTGGGCTCGACCATCAGCGTGTTGGCCACCGGGAAGCTCAGCGTCGGCGCATGGAAGCCGTAGTCGATCAGGCGCTTGGCCACGTCCTCGGCCGAGACGCCGCAGCGCTCCTTGAAGCCGCGCAGGTCCAGGATGCACTCGTGGGCCACGCCACCGCCGGCCACGCCGTCGATGTTGCCGCTGAAGTGGATGTCATAGTGCGGTGCCAGACGCGCGGCGACGTAGTTGGCCGACAGGATCGCGCCCTCGGTGGCGGCGGTCAGGCCCTCGGCGCCCATCATGCGCACGTACATCCAGCTGATCGGCAGCACGGCGGCATTGCCCAGCGGGGCTGCCGAGACGGCGCCCACGCGCGGATCGACCGCCGCGTCGGCCACGCCGGCGGCGGTGCTGCAGTAGCCGCCCAGGCCCTCGGCCGCACGGTGCGCGGGCAGGAAGGGCACCAGGTCCTCGACCACGCAGACCGGGCCCACGCCCGGGCCGCCACCGCCGTGCGGGATGCAGAAGGTCTTGTGCAGGTTCAGGTGGCTGACGTCGCCGCCGAACTGGCCCGGTGCGGCCACGCCGACCAGCGCGTTCATGTTCGCGCCGTCGACGTAGACCCGGCCGCCATGGGCATGGACGATCGCGCACAGGTCCTTGACCTGGGTGTCGAAGACGCCGTAGGTGCTCGGGTAGGTGATCATCATCGCCGCCAGCGTGTCGGCATGGGCCGCGCACTTGGCCTGCAGATCGGCCAGGTCGACGTTGCCCTCGGCGTCGCACTTCACCACCACCACGCGCATGCCCACCATCTGGGCCGAGGCCGGGTTGGTGCCGTGCGCCGATTCGGGGATCAGGCAGACGTCGCGCTGCGTGTCGCCGCGGCTGGCATGCCAGGCGCGGATCACCAGCAGGCCGGCGTACTCGCCCTGCGAGCCGGCATTGGGCTGCAGGCTGATGCCGGCATAGCCGGTGGCCTGCTCCAGCCAGGCGCGCAGCTGGGCGTCCAGCTCGGCATAACCCTGCATCTGGTCGGCCGGCGCGAACGGGTGGATGTCGGCGAATTCCGGCCAGGTGATCGGGATCATCTCGGCCGTGGCATTGAGCTTCATCGTGCACGAGCCCAGCGGGATCATGCTGCGGTCCAGCGCCAGGTCCTTGTCCGACAGGCTGCGGATGTAACGCAGCATCTGCGTCTCGCTGTGGTGCGAGTTGAACACCGGGTGCGTCAGGTAGGCGCTGGTGCGCAGCAGCGCCTCGGGGATCAGGGACGGCGCGCCGGCATCGAGCGCCTCGACGTCGGGCAGCGTGGCCGCGTCACCGCCGAAGATGCGCCACAGCAGGGCGAGGTCCTCCCGCGTGGTGGTCTCGTCCAGGCTGATGCACAGGTACTCGCCCCAGGCCGTGCGCAGGTTGGCGCCCAGGCTGCGCGCGCGTGCGGCCAGCTCGGCGGTGCGCGCGCCGGTGTGCAGGCTCAACGTGTCGAAGGCCGTGCCCTTGCCGTGCATGGCGTCGAAACCGAGGGTCTTCAGGCCGGCCGCCAGGATGGCCGTGCAGCGCGCCACGCGCTGCGCGATGCGGCGCAGGCCCTCGGGGCCGTGGTAGACGGCGTACATGCTGGCGACCACCGCCGGCAGCACCTGCGCCGTGCAGATGTTGGAGGTCGCCTTCTCGCGCCGGATGTGCTGCTCGCGGGTCTGCAGCGCCAGGCGGTAGGCGGTGGCGCCGTGGGCATCGACGCTGACGCCGACCAGACGGCCGGGCAGGGCGCGCTTGAACGCGTCACGGCAGGCCAGGAAGCCGGCGTGCGGGCCGCCGGCGCCCATCGGCATGCCCAGGCGCTGGGTGGTGCCGGCGACGATGTCGGCACCCATCTCGCCGGGCGACTTCAGCAGCGTCAGGGCCAGCAGGTCGGCCACCAGGATGAAGGCGCCGCCCTGGGCCTGCACGCGCGCCGCGTCGGCGCTCCAGTCGTGCAGCCAGCCGCTGCTGGCCGGGTACTGGGCCAGGGCGCCGAACAGGTCGTCGCGCGCCAGCGCCGCGTCCCAGGCCGCGGCCGAGTCGGCCACCACCAGCTGCAGGCCCAGCGGCTCGGCGCGGGTGGCCAGCACTTCGAGGGTTTGCGGATGCACGTCGCCGGAGACGGCCAGCACCTGGCCCTTGGCCTTGACGCTGCGCTTGGCCAGCGTCATCGCCTCGGCCGCGGCGGTGGCCTCGTCCAGCATGCTGGCGTTGGCGATGTCCATGCCGGTCAGCTCGCAGACCAGGGTCTGGAAGTTGACCAGCGCCTCCATGCGGCCCTGCGAGATCTCGGCCTGGTAGGGCGTGTAGGCGGTGTACCAGGCCGGGTTCTCCAGGATGTTGCGCAGGATGACGCCGGGCGTGTGGTTCGGGTGGTAGCCGCAGCCGATGAAGCTCTTCATGCGGCGGTTCTTCTGCGCGATCGCGCGCAGCTCGGCCAGGGCCGCGGCCTCGCCCAGCGGGGCGGGCAGGTCCATCGGCGCGGCGCGGCGGATGGCCGGCGGCACGACGGCGTCGATCAGCGCGGCGCGCGAGGCCATGCCCACGGCCGACAGCATCTGCGCCTGGTCCTCGGCCGTCGGGCCGATGTGGCGGGCGATGAACTCGGTCGGGTTCTCGAGCGTGGACAGCGGGGGCTGGGCAGAGGCGGTCATGCGGATCGGGGGCGGAGAAGGAAGGGGGTGCGGCAGCAGGTCGTCGCGCCCGAGGCGTCGTGGGCTTCCGGCGGCCGCCACGGCAGCGGCCGGGCGGCAGCCTGGCCGCGGACGGCTCGGGCGCGAGGACGGCGACCGGCGCGCTCGCCGGTCGCCTCAGGGCACCGTGCGCCTGGCCGCCGGTGGCGGCGAGGTGCGCACGGCGCGGACGGTCACAGCGACTTCAGCAGCGCGTCGTAGCCGGTGGCGTCCATCAGCGCGTCGGTCTGGCTGGCGTCGGCCAGCTTGACCTTGAAGAACCAGCCGGTGGCCAGCGGATCGGTGTTGGCCAGCGAGGGCTCGTCGCGCAGGGCCTCGTTGACCTCGACCACCTCGCCGTCGACCGGCATGTAGATGTCGGCGGCGGCCTTGACCGATTCGACGACACCGGCGACCTCGCCCTTGGCATAGGTGCGGCCGACTTCCGGCAGGTCGACGAACACCACGTCGCCGAGCGCGTCCTGCGCGTGCTGGGTGATGCCCACGACGGCGGCGGCGGCGTCGGCGGTGTTGATCCACTCGTGTTCGGCGGTGTACTTGATGCTCATGGCGGGGGCGGCCGGCAGGCCGCGGCTGGAGGGTCGGGTCGGATGACGGGCGGTCACGGCCAGGCGGCTGGGGCCGGCGGTGCCGCGCGTCCGGGAGTGCACCCGGCCGCCGGGGCGGACGGGCGCGCGCACGCCGGCCGTGGCGGCCGGCGCGACACGTCAGCGATGGTAGCGGTGCGGGGCGAAGGGCAGCGTGGCGACGACCATCGGCAGCCGGCGGCCGCGCACCTCGGCCTGCAGCGCGGTGCCGACCTCGGCCAGGGCCGCCGGCACGTAGGCCAGCGCCACCGGCTGCTGCACCGTCGGGCCGAGCGTGCCGCTGGTCACGCGGCCGATGGCGGTGCCGTCGGCGTCGACCAGCGTCGTGCCCTCGCGCACCGGGGCCTTGTCCAGGCCCTTGAGGCCGACGCGGCGGCGCGCCGGGCCATCGGTCAGCTCGGCGCCGATGCGCGCGGCGCCGGGATAGCCGCCGGCGCGCTCACCGCCCGGGCGGCGCACCTTCTGGATCGCCCAGGCCAGGCCGGCCTCGACCGGGCTGGTGGTGGTGTCGATGTCGTGGCCGTACAGGCACAGGCCGGCTTCCAGGCGCAGCGTGTCGCGCGCGCCCAGGCCGGCCGGTGCCACCTCGGCCTGGGCCAGCAGCGCGCGGGCCAGCGCCTCGGCCTGGTCGGCGGCCACGCTGATCTCGAAGCCGTCCTCGCCGGTGTAGCCCGAGCGGGTCAGGAAGACGTCGATCGCGCCGCCGGCCGTCTGCAACGTGAAGTGGCCGCCGGTCATGAAGCGCAGCGCGGCGACGTCGGCATTCAGGCGCGAAAGCGCGGTGACGGCCTGCGGGCCCTGCAGCGCCAGCAGCGCGCGCTCGAACTGCGGCTCGATCGTGCAGGCCGCGCCGATCTCGCGCTGCAGCAGCGCCAGATCCTGGTGCTTGCAGCCGGCGTTGACGACCAGGAACAGCTCCTCGCCGCGGCGCGTGACCATCAGGTCGTCGAGCAGGCCGCCGTCCTCGGCGGTGAAGAAGGCGTAGCGCTGGCGGCCATCGCCCAGGCCCGCGATGTCCTGCGGCAGCACGCGCTCCAGCGCCGCGGCGGCACCGTCACCGCGCAGCACGATCTGGCCCATGTGCGAGACATCGAACAGCGCGGCGGCCGCGCGGCACTGGCGGTGCTCGGCCAGGATGCCGGCCGGGTACTGCACCGGCATCGCGTAGCCGGCGAAGGGCACCATGCGGGCGCCGAGCTCCTGGTGCAGGGCGTGCAGCGGGGTCTGCAGCAGCGGGGTGTCGGCGGTGGCGGGCGCGGTCATGGCGGAATCCTGGCGAGGGCGTTCGGTCGCCGGGCCGTCGATCCGGCCCGGGGCTGCCCCCGCTGTCCGCTTTACCTGAGAGATTGACGGTGTCCGCGGCGCGCTGCACGCACCGGCCGACGGCCCGCTTGCCCCTTCGGTGGAGGCCGCCGCGCCCTGGGGCGCCGGCCTCTCTCTCCAGTGAGGAACACGGGGCCGCCTGCGCGATCCCGTGGTGGCCAGTCCTTTTGCCTGAGCGTTCGGTGGCGATGCGGCTCGCGCCGGCGCCTGCGCCTTCGGCGGCCCCGCCGGCATGGCGGGACGCTCTCCTGGTCCGGCGCGCAGTGTAGCGCAGGCCCGGCGGGCCCTCCGCAGGCCCGGATCTGACCGCCCGGGCCGTGCTTGTTCCGGCCTTGGCGGGGCCGGCGCCGGCCTCAAGATGCGCCCGCATGCCGCAGTCCGCACGCCGGGCCGGTCGCCGGGCCCAGGGAGATGCCATGACCACCTCTTACGATGCAATGGACGAGGACGCGCCGCCGTCGGCGGTCGCGCTGTCGCCCGTGTCGTTCGTCGAACGCGCGGCCGAGGTCCACGGCGGGCTGACGGCGATCGTCCACGGCCGCCGACGCCAGGACTGGCGCAGCACCCGTGAACGGGTCGCCCGGCTGGCCGCCGCGCTGCAGGCCGCCGGCATCGGCCCGGGGCGCACCGTCAGCCTGCTGCTGGCCGACACCCCCGAGGCGATCGAGGCCCACTACGCGGTACCGGCCGTCGGTGCCGTCGTGCACGCGCTCGATCCGTCGCTCGGCGTCGACGCGCTGACCGAGCGCATGGCCCACGGCGAGACCGCGCTGCTGCTGTGTGACCGCGCCTACGCCGCGATCGGTCGCCAGGTGCTGGCGCAGCTGCGGGCACAGCAGGGGCGCGTGCCGCTGGTCGTCGACGTCCACGACAGCGAGTGGCCGGCCGATGCCGTGGCCGCTCGCCTGTCGGCTGTCGACTACGAGGCCTGGCTGGCCGCCCACGCGCCGCTGGCCAGCCTGTCGCCGCCGGTCGACGAGCGCGCGGCGATCGCGCTCAACCACGTGGGCGGAGACCGACGGCCGCTGCGCGGTGTCGTCACCCACCACCGCGGGGCCTGCTTGAAGGCGGTGTGCAACGCGCTGACCTGGAGCCTGCCACTGCACCCGGTCTTCCTGTGGACGCTGCCGCTGCACCAGGCCAACGGCTGGGGTTTCGTCTGGACGCTGGCCTTGCAGGCCGGCACCCATGTCTGCCTGCGCAGCCGCGATCCGCGCAGCGTGCTGCAGGCGATGCGTCAGCACCAGGTCACCCATTTCTGCGCCTTGCCCGACGTGCACGAGGCCTTGCTGGCCGTGCCCCAGGACTGGCGCATCGGCCTGGACCGGCCGGTGCGCAGCTGGATCGGCGGGGCGCCGGTGGAGCCGGCCCTGCTCGACGCGCTGGTGCGGGCGGGCTTCGATGTCACCCAGGTCTATGGTCTGACGGAGACCGGGGGCCCCGCGGCCGTCACGGTGTCGCAGCCGGGCTGGGCCGCCGAGAGCCTCACGGAACAGGTGCGTCTGTGTGCCCGTCAGGGGGTGCGCCAGCCGCTGCAGGAGGGGCTGGCGGTCTGCGATCCGTTGACCTTGCGGCCGGTGGCCTGTGATGGCCGCAGCGTCGGTGAGGTGATGTTCCGCGGCAACCTGGTGATGAAGGGCTACCTCAAGGACCCGCAGGCCACGCGTGCGGCCCTGGCTGGCGGCTGGCTGCGCACCGGCGATCTCGCGGTGCGCGAGCCCGATGGCCACATCCGGCTGGTCCGCCCCGACGGCACCGCCGGCGGGCTGCGGCTGCCGGCCGCCGCGGCGGTCGACCTGCTGGTCTGATCGGTCAGACCGGCCGGCCGGCCGGGGCCGGGTCCGGGTCCGGCCGTGATCACGCAGCGGCCCGGCCGCGCCCGGACGGCGTTCAGCCCAGGGCGGCCGCCTGCTCCAGCGGCAGCGGCCGGCCGGTGTGGAAGCCCTGCAGCAGCGCGAAACCCATGTCGCGGCAGAGCTCGGCATCGTCCTCGTTCTCGATGCCTTCGGCCAGTGCGACGGCGCCGGCGTCCAGCACCTCGCTGACCAGATCGCGCACCCGGGCCTGGCGCAGGCTGTCCGCCTGGTGCAGCCCCCGCATCAGCCGCTTGTCGAACTTGACGAACTGCGGGCGCAACAGCGAGAGCCGACGCTCGGCGTCCTCATGGCCGCCCCATTCGTCGCAGGCCACGCCGATGTCCTGGGCGCGCAGGCGCGCGGTCAGCTCGCGCAGGCGCGGCAGGTCGACCGTCGGCGGCTCGGGCAGTTCGACCACCAGGCGGGTGGTCAGTCCGACCTCCTCGCGCAGCCGTGCGATCCGGTCGGCGAAGCCGTCGTCCAGCAGCTCCTTGGGGTGGGTGTTGACGAAGAGGCGGGCGCCTTGCAGCTGAGTGGCCATGCGGCTGACCCCGTGGCGCCGGAAGGCCTGGCTCAGATCGCATTCGCGACCCAGGCGCGAGGCCAGCTCGAACAGGGCGGCGGGTTCCTGCGGCAGATCGGGATGCTGGGCGCGGCCGAGCAGCTCCCAGGCGAACAGACGGCCGTCGAGGCCGGCGATGATCGGCTGCACCGCGACGTCGAGGCCAACGCCGCCCAGCAGGTCCTCGAGCGCCATTTCCTGCATCGGAAACACCGGTGGCGGCTCGTCGGCCAGCGGCGTGGTGGCCTGCGGATCGAAGTCCGGCCGGGCCTGGGCCGGCACGGCGTCACCGGCCCAGCGCGGCAGCTCGGACTGACGCGGGGCGGCCGCCGGTGTGCCCCAGACGCCTTCCTGCACGCGGGTGATGCGGAACTCGGCCGTGCCGAAGTGCAGCACGTCGTTCGCACGCAGGCGGCGCGGACCGCTGATGCGGCGGCGGTTGACGAAGGTGCCGTTGGTGCTGCCGAGATCGACGATGCGCAGCAGCCCTTCCTCGTCGGTGTCCAGCAGCGCGTGACGGCGGCTCATCCCGCTGGCGTTGACCACCAGATCGTTGGATGGATCGCGGCCGATGGCGCAGGGCAGGCTGTGGATCGGACGCCGGACGGTCTCCCCGTCCGGTCCCCGGGATTCGAGAAACCAGTTGACTTCCATGACGACATCCAGCGTACCGCACTGCGCGAGCTCAACCGCCACTGTAATGGTTGCCACCCGATCAAGGGGGTGACGCATGTCCACTGAACGTGGGATAAGCCGCGGCCCGATGTCCGGGAACGCCCGCCGCGCTGGTGCGTTCAGTCCGCTGATGCGTTCAGGTCGCGGAGCGCGTCCCGACGGCCGGTGCACGGTCGCCGGTGCGGTCCGACAGCCAGTGGCTCAGGCCGATCGCCAGCGCGATCGTGGCCCAGAACAGCAGGAAGGCCAGGCTGTGGACGGCGATCGCCTCGCCCGGCTGGCCGGTACCGTGATGGCCGAGCAGGCCGGCGGGATCGATCCAGGCGAAGACCAGCATCTCCAGGACCGCGGCCATCAGGAAGGCCGGCCAGAGCACGCACAGCGCGTGGGTCAGCCAGGCCGGAGGGGGCGGCTTGGCGGTCGTCGGCGCGTCCGGCGCGCGCAGGTCCAGCGGGTCCATCGTGTCCATCGGTCACCTCCGTGGCGGGTACAGGACGGGCAGGGCGACGGATGCCGGAAGCCGCCTGATGTCCGTGCGGCCCGTGCGCACGATCCGGCAGGCCCCGTGCGCCGCCGGGTGCGGCGCTGTCGCTGCGATGGACTGTGCGCCGCCGCCCCGGCCGCCGGCAATGCGGGCCTACCCGCTGCGGTGGGCGACCGCGCGTGCGTTCAGCGCGGGACCAGGAACGTGGATTTCTCGTCGACCCGGGCCTCCTCCAGGCCGTCATGGGCCGTGCGCAGCACCTCGAAATGGATGGTGTGGGCGCCGCTGCCGGCCTGCTGCGCGATCTCGGGTGGCAGGCGCACGGCCACCGTCAGCCAGCGGGCATCGGCGGGGCCGACCTCGGCCTCGGCCGTGCCGGCGATGGTGAGGCCCTGCAGGCCGCTGACCGCCAGCCGGTAGCGTTGCGGCTGTTCGGCGTTGTTCATGATCTGCAGCCGGTAGACGTTCTCGACCAGGCCATCGTCGACGATGCGGGCCAGTGAGGCGCGGTCGCGCACGACGTCGACGCGGAACGGGTCGCGCAGCATCAGGCTCGCGATGAAGGCCGCGCAGATGACGATCAGGATGCCGGTGTAGATCAGCACCCGCGGGCGCATCACCCGCTGCAGCATCTGGTGGCGGTCCAGATGCTGGTCGACGCCGTTCTCGGTCGCGTAGCGCACGAGGCCCTTGGCATAGCCCATCTTGTCCATGATGCCGTCGCACACGTCCACGCAGGCGGCGCAGCCGATGCAGTCGTACTGCAGGCCCTTGCGGATGTCGATGCCGGTCGGGCAGACCTGCACGCACAGCCCGCAGTCCACGCAGGAGCCCAGGCCGAGCTTGGCCGGATCGGCCTTCCGGCTGCGGCTGCCGCGCGGCTCACCGCGTGCCTGGTCATAGGTGATGACCAGCGTGTCCTTGTCGAACATCGCGCTCTGGAAGCGGGCGTACGGGCACATGTACTTGCAGACCTGCTCGCGCATGTAGCCGGCATTGCCCCAGGTGGCGAAGCCGTAGAACAGGATCCAGAAGGTCTCCCACGGACCGAGGCCGAAGCTGGCGACGGCGGCGCCCAGGTCCCGGATCGGCGTGAAATAGCCGACGAAGGTGTAGCCGGTCCACAGCGCCAGCGCGATCCAGGCGGCCTGCTTGGCGGACTTGCGCCAGAGCTTGTCCAGGCTCCAGGGGGCCGCGTCGAGCTTCATGCGCTGGGCACGGTCGCCTTCGATGCGGTGCTCGATCCACATGAAGATCTCGGTGTAGACGGTCTGTGGGCAGGCGTAGCCGCACCACAGCCGTCCGGCCACCGCGGTGAACAGGAACAGCGCGTAGGCCGAGATCATCAGCAGCGCCGTCAGGTAGATCAGGTCCTGCGGGTACAGCACCAGACCGAAGATGTAGAAGCGACGTGCGCCGAGGTCGAACAGCACGGCCTGGCGGCCGTTCCACACCAGCCAGGGCAGGCCGTAGAACACGAGCTGGGTGAGCCAGACCAGCGCCCAGCGCCAGCGGGCGAACACGCCGGTGACGGCCCGCGGGTAGATCTTGCGTTGCTTCTGGTAGAGCGAGACCACCGCCACCACGCTGTCGTCGGCCTTGGCGTCGGGCTGGGCTGCCGGTTCGGGCTGGATAGGGATGGGGGTATCTGGCATGGCGACGATTCTGCCCGGCTGGGGCGGCGGCGGCGAGGGGCGTCCCGCAGTGGAACTGCGCTGCGTCAATCGTGGCTTGATCTGTGACAAGGGGCAGCGGTCGGCGGTCCGGGCCAGGGCTTGAGCGCCGGAGCACTGCCGGCTGGCCGGCCTCCGTGTCCGCCCTGCCAGGGCCGTCCCGCTCCGCAGGGTTGGATCAGGGCCTGTCCGCAAGTGAAGGAGGAGGGCCGCGCAGGCGGCCCGGGGGACATGGAGGACAGGCCCTGATCCGGCCCTACGGAGTCGTGACGTGAGCGTCGCCTGTGGGCGTGAATTCCTGTTGACGACCCGGCGCACCGGCCGTTTTGCCTGATTTGTCCGGGCCTGGCGAGGGACAGAGGCGGGAGGATCCGACGGCCGGGCGGATCGCTCCGTGTCCCCCGGGCGGCCCCGGGCCGCCCTCCTCCTTGACCTGCGCGATCCGCCCGGCCGCCGGATCCTCCGTCGGCGCTCTGGCATGGCGTCCGCGGCGTGCCTGATGTGCCACGTACCGCGCGGATGAGGTGTGCGCGGTAGTTATCGATAACGCTATCGATCCGGTCGGGTGCTCGGGGTTCGGCGGCGGCGGGGCGGCATCGATGCGATGACGGCGGTGTGACGTGGTGGACGTCACCCGCAGCTGCACGGGTCGCGTCAGGCCGGGGCAAGAGCGCTTCGTAGAATGCGCGGGTTTGCCTTCACTCACCCCACCCAGACGGACACCGCATCATGAGTCTGCACAACGTTCCGACCGGCGCCAAGGCGCCCGAACAGTTCAACGTGATCATCGAGATCGCGATGAACGGCGATCCGATCAAGTACGAAGTCGACCATGACAGCGGCGCGCTGTTCGTCGACCGCTTCATGAGCACCGCCATGCACTACCCGTGCAACTACGGCTACGTGCCCAACACGTTGGCCGACGATGGCGATCCCGTCGACGTGCTGGTCATCACCCCGGTGCCGCTGCAGCCGGGCGTGGTCGTCACCTGCCGCCCGATCGGCATGCTGCGCATGGACGACGAGGCCGGCGGCGACAACAAGCTGCTGGCGGTGCCGATCGACAAGATCCTGTCGCTCTACACCCAGTGGCAGAAGCCGGACGACCTGAACCCGCTGCGCCTGAAGACCATCGAGCACTTCTTCGAGCACTACAAGGACCTCGAAAAGGGCAAGTGGGTCAAGGTGCTGGGCTGGGAAGGCCCGGAATCGGCCAAGACCGAGATCACCGAAGGCGTCGCCCGCTACCAGGCCGAACTGGCCAAGAAGGGCTGAGCCTGCGCCGGACGGCCCCGCTCGTGCAGCGGGGCGGCCACGGCGCCGTGCGTCGTGGCGTCCGGCGGACCTTTCGTGCTCAGAGCGCCTTGACCACCAGCTTGAAGTCCGGATCCTCCGGAAACGGCTTGGTCTCGAAACCCAGGCTGCCCATCAGGCGCAGCATGTTCGGGTTGTTCGCCAGCACCAGGCCCTGGATCTCGGCCAGGCCCTTGGCGCGCGCGAACTCCATGATGCTGAGCATCAGCCGCGAACCCAGCCCCTGGCCCTTGTAGGCATCGCTGACCACCAGCGAGAACTCGCAGGTCGTCTGGTCCGGGTTGGTGATGTAGCGTGAGACGCCGATCACCTCCTCGTGTTCGATCACGCTGCCGTCCTCGCCCGCCTCGCGCCGACGGTAGACGGCGGCCAGCGCCATCTCGCGGTCATAGTCGATCAGCGTGTAGCGCGCCAGCATGCGCGCCGGCAGCTCGTGGATGGTGCTGACGAAGCGGAAGTAGCGGCTCTCGTCGGACAGGCTGCGCACGAAGGCCTGCAGCATGTCGGCGTCGTCGGGCCGTACCGGACGGATGGTGTAGAGATCGCCGCCCTTCATCGGCCACTCGCGCTCGTGCGTGCTGGGGTAGGGCAGGATGGCCAGGTGGTGGTAGTCGCCGGTGCCGCGGCCGGCCGGCGGTGCGTGGTCGATCACCACGCGGGCATCGACGGCCACCGCGCCGTCCTCGTCGACGATGATGGGGTTGATGTCCATCTCGCGCAGTTGCGGCAGCTCGCACACCATCTCGGAGACGCGCAGCAGGATCTGCTCGATCGCCTCGATGTCGGCCGCCGCCGCGCCGCGCCACGGGCCCAGGCATTCGGCCGCGCGGGCGCGCTCGATCAGGCGCCGGGCCAGGAACTGGTTGAGCGGCGGCAGCTCCATCGCACGGTCGGCGATCAGCTCGATCATCGTGCCGCCGGCGCCGAAGGTGATCACCGGGCCGAAGGGGTCGTCGGTGCTCATGCCGATGTAGATCTCGCGGCCGTGGCGCTTGGCGGCCATCGGCTGGATCGTCACGCCATTGATGCGCGCCTTGGGGCTGGCGCGCTTGACCGCGGCCAGCATGTCGTGCCACGTGTCGCGCACCTGGGTGGCGGTGGCGATGTTCAGCGCCACGCCGTTGACGTCGGACTTGTGGCTGATGTCGGGCGAGTCGATCTTCAGCGCGACCGGGTAGCCGAGCTGGTTGGCGATCATCATCGCCTCGTTGGCCGAGCGGGCCAGCATCGTGCGCGTGACCGGGATCTGGAAGGCCGCCAGCAGCGCCTTGGACTCCATCTCGGTGAGCACCTTGCGGCGTTCGGCCAGCACGCTCTCGATCAGCAGCCGTGCGCCCTCGGTGTCGGGCTGGCGCAGCGTGGTCAGCGGCGGCGGCGTCTGCTGCAGCAGCTGCTGGTTCTGGTAGAAGCTGGCGATGTTGCCGAAGGCGTCGACCGCCGCCTCCGGCGTGCGGAAGGTCGGGATGGTGGCGGCGTTCAGCGCCACGCGGGCATCGCGCACGCGCGAGTCGCCCATCCAGCAGGTCAGCAGCGGCTTGCCCTGGTTGCGCAGGCCTTCGATCACGCCCTGGGCCACGGCGGCCGGGTCGCTGTCGGGCTTGGGTGAGTAGATGGCCAGCACGCCGTCGACGCCGGTGTCGCGGCCGCAGGCCTGCAGCGCGGCGGCGTAATGCTCGGCGCCAGCGTCCTCGCCCAGGTCGATGACCGCCTGCAGGCTGGCGGCGGACGGCAGCTTCGGCGCCAGCGCGAGGCGGCTCTCGGTGCCGAGCGCGGCCACTTCCAGGCCGATCTCGTTGGTCCAGTCGGCCGCCAGCACGCCCGGGCCGCCGCCGTTGGTGACGATGGCCAGCCGCTTGCCGACCGGCCGGTAGCGCGAGGCCAGGCACTTGGCGGCCGAGAACAACTGGGTGAAGGCCCGCACCCGCACCGCGCCGGCACGGCGCAGCGCGGCCTCGAACACGTCGTCCGAACCGACGATGGCCGCCGAGTGGGTCAGCGCGGCGGTCGAGCCCGCCGGCTTGCGCCCCGCCTTCATCACCACCACCGGCTTGGCATAGGCGGCCGCCCGCAGCGCGCTCATGAAGCGCCGGGCATGGCGGATGCCCTCCATGTAGACCAGGATGCTCTGCGTGGCGCCGTCGTTGGCCAGGAAGTCGAGCGCCTGCGGCAGATCGACGGCGGTGTTGGGGCCGAGCGAGATCACCGTGGAGAAGCCGACCGCGTTGCGCGAGGCCCAGTCCAGGATGGACGAGGTGAGCGCGCCGGACTGCGAGATCAACCCCAGCGGCCCGGGCGCGGCGAGCGAGCCCAGCACGCTGGCATTGAGCTTGAGCGCCGGCCGCTGGAAGCCCAGGCTGTTGGGGCCCAGCAGCAGCATGCCGTGGCGGCGGGCGATCGCGTGCAGGCGCTGGCAGTCCGGCCCCGGCAGGCTGGCGCCGACCACCAGCGCGGCGCGGCAGCGGATGCGGCCGGCGACCTCGAGCGCCTCGTCCAGCTCGTCCTTGGGCAGGGCGATCAGCGCCAGATCGGCGCCCGACTGCGCCAGATCGGCCAGCGTGCCGGTGGTGTGGATGTCGAGCGCGGTCACCGGTCCCTGGAAACCGCCGGAGCGCAAGGCCGCCAGCAGCTCCCGGGCATAGGCGTGGGTCGGCGGATCCTGGGCCGGATCGCCGGCGAAGACGACGATCGATGCAGGGTGGAACAGCGGGGTCAGGTAATGCTTGTCCATCGGGCAGGAGCGGCGTGCCGGTGACGGCGAAGCGCCTAGCATAGAGGCTTCATGGCCGCCCATCGGGCGCAGTACGGAGTGCGTGCCGCGTCGTTGGCCTGGATCAAGCCGGTGGGTCGTCCGGCGGCGCGAGCTCGCGGAACGGGCTGTGCTCGCGCAGCTCGTCCACATGGCCGGCCATCGCGCGGCCCTCCTGCTGCAGGAAGTCGGCGACGGCGGCGCTGAACTGCGGATGAGCCAGCCAGTGGGCCGAGCGGGTGGGCGCCGGCAGCAGGCCGCGGGCCATCTTGTGCTCGCCTTGCGCCCCGCCCTCGAAGCGGGTGAAGCCGTGCGCGATGCACCACTGCAGCGGCTGGTAGTAGCAGGCCTCGAAGTGCAGGCAGGACACCGTCTCGACCGCACCCCAGTGCCGGCCCCAGGCCTGGCCCGTGGCCGTGTCGATGGCCAGCAGCGAGGCGGCGATCGCCTGGCCATCGCGTCGGGCGACGAACATCAGCGCCTGACCGGGCGCCGTCCGCGCCCACTGGCGCCAGAACGCGCGCTGCAGATAGGGGTGCCCGCCGTGGGCCTGGTAGGTCAGCGTGTAGCAGTGGTGGAAGAAGTCCCACAGCGGCTCGTCGATCTGCGTGCCCTGGTGCACGGTGAAGGTGATGCCGGCCTCGGCCACCTTGCGCCGCTCCTGGCGGATCTTCTTGCGCTTGTCGTGCTGCAGATCGGCCAGGAAGGCGTCGAAGTCCGGCCAGGGCCGGTCCTCGCGCTGGCACCAGTGGAACTGCACGCCGTCGCGGCGCAGCCAGCCGGCCTGCGCGCTGCCCAGCGCATCGTCGGCCTCGTCGTGGAACAGCAGGTGGATGGACGAGGCCCGCTCGGCCTGCGCCAGCGCGACCAGGCCCTCCAGCAGCCGTGCGCGCGATGCGGCATCGACGGCCAGCAGCCGGCTGCCGGCCACCGGCATGAAGGGCACGGCCACGACCAGCTTCGGGTAGTAGCGCAGGCCATGGCGACGGTAGGCGTCGGCCCAGGCCCAGTCGAACACGTACTCGCCCCAGGAGTGGGTCTTCAGCCACACCGGGGCGGCCGCCAGCAGTCGGCCCTCGTGCTCGACGGTGATGAAGCGCGCGTGCCAGCCGCTGTCGGGCGTGGCGCTGCCGCTGTCGACCAGCGCGCGCAGGAAGTCCGCCGCCATGAACGGCGTGGGCCGGGCCTGCCGCGCCAGCAGCGCGTCCCAGTCCGCGGCGTGGATCGTGTCCAGGTGCTGGTGCACCCGAACGGTGGCGGTCGCGGCGGTGTCGATCACCGGGGGCGATCCGTGCCCGGCGGGGGCGCCGTGCGTCTTCGGGCCGGACTCGGCAGGGGTCAAGGGCAGTCTCCGTGCAGGGGGGGGCGACGCCGCCGACGGCGGGTCTGTGCGGCCGACTGTGCCTCAGCGCGGGAGGCCGGATGCGCCGTCCAGGTATTGCGCCGGTGAGGCTGTCCGGATGGCGGTCCATGCCGGCCGGTGAGGCCGGCGTTCCGTGCTTAAATCCGCCGTGACACGGTGGGAAGGTCCGCGACGGCGCCCACCGGGGCTGTCCAGCCCAGACACACGACCCCTCGATTTCCGGAGCCCACCATGAAGCAGATCACCGCCGTCATCAAGCCCTTCAAGCTGGAGGAGGTGCGCGAGGCCCTGGCCGACGTCGGCGTTTCCGGCCTGACCGTCACCGAGGTCAAGGGCTTCGGCCGCCAGAAGGGCCACACCGAGCTCTACCGCGGCGCCGAATACGTCGTCGACTTCCTGCCCAAGGTCAAGGTCGAGGTCGTCGTGCGCGATGCCGACGTCGACCGCTGTGTCGAGGCCATCGTCAAGGCCGCCAAGACCGGCAAGATCGGCGACGGCAAGATCTTCGTCACGCCGGTCGAGCAGGTGGTGCGCATCCGCACCGGCGAGACCGACGAATCGGCGGTCTGACCGCGGCGATCCGGGCGGCGTGCTGCCTCAGCTGCCCGACAGGTCCGGCATCCGCCGTGGCCCGGCGCTCGCCTGCAGCGCATCGAGCATCGCGTCGACCGATGTCTCGATCCGCAGCATCGCCATCTGGCTCTCGTCCATGAATCCGGCGGCCACGGACTGCCGCAGGAACGCCAGCATCGGCGCCCAGTAGCCCTGCACCTCGAGCAGGCCCAGCGGCCGGTCGTGGTAGCCGAGGTGGCGCCAGGTCCAGGTCTCGAACAGCTCCTCGAAGGTGCCGATGCCGCCGGGCAGCGCGATGAACGCGTCGGACTGTTCGGCCATGCGCCGCTTGCGCTCGTGCATGGTCCGCACCACCTGCAGGTCGTCCAGATCCTGGTGGCCGACCTCCATCTGCATCAGCGCGTCGGGGATCACGCCGATGACCCGGGCGCCGGCCGTGCGCGCCGCATCGGCCACCTCGCCCATCAGGCCGACCCGGCCACCGCCGTAGACCAGCTGCCAGCCGCGCCGGCCGATGGCCGTGCCCAGCGCACGGGCCGCCGCGGTGTAGGCCGGATCGTGGCCGTGGCGTGCGCCGCAGTAGACGCAGACGCTGAAGGGGGTGGCGGTCAGGGGCATCGATCGTCCGTTCATGTGGACTGCGCCAGGCGGGACCACAGGGCGGCGGCCCAGGTGCCGCCGCACAGCAGCAGGCTGATCAGCACGGCGGCGCTGCCGTAGTCCTTGGCCTTCTTCGACAGATCGTGCAGTTCGAAGGAGACGCGGTCGACCACCGCCTCGATCGCCGAGTTCAGCAGCTCGACCACCAGCACCAGCAGCACCGTGCCGGCCAGCAGGGTGGTCTGCACCCAGTCGCGGCCGAGCACCGGCGCCAGCGGCAGCAGGATCAGCGCCAGCAGCGCTTCCTGTCGGAAGGCGCTCTCGCCGCGCACGGCGGCGTGCAGCCCCTGCATCGAGTAGCCGAACGCATGTCGCACGCGGTCCAGCCCGGTGCGGCCCTTGTGGGGATTGTTCATGCGGCGGATTGTGCCGTCGCCCGCCCGGGCTTCACTGGCGTGTGCACCAGGCGGGTGCCGCAGACGGCGTCATGCCAGAACTGCCGGTCGGCCCGCAGGCGACTGAGCAGCGCGAAGCCCGCCACATTGGCCAGCAGCGCGCTCCAGATCGCTGCCGGTCCGTGCAGGCCGGCCAGGCCCACCGTGGCCAGACCGGGCACGAACCACATCCAGGCCAGCAGATAGCGCGCGGCAGCGCGTGCCGGTCGCACCGGGTGGCCGACCGCGTCGACCAGGCGCAGATGCCAGGCTTTCATCGCCACCGTCTGGCCGCCATGGCTCCAGAGCCAGGTGAAGTACAGGCCGAGCACGAGGAAGACGAAGACCTGCAGCCCGGTCTTGCCCTGCAGGGCATGGTGCTGGCCGGTCAACGGGCTGTAGATCAGGCCGGCCACCATCAGCACGCCGAACAGCAGCACGCCCTCGTAGATGAAGGCCGCCATGCGGCGGCGCAGCGTCGGGGCGGACAGGGGCAGGGCGGCCTGCGCAGGCGCGGGCGGGACAGCGGTCATGGATCAGGATCCGGTGGGCGGAGGGTTCGGACGGACGGCTGCGCGGCCCTGCCGTGCCGCCGGGGCCTCGGGCAGCCGGTGCGGCGGTGCCGTGGCGTCCGGCCGGGTCATGCGCAGGCGGTGCCGCGGCCCGTGGCCGGTGCGGACCGCGAGGCCCTTGCGCGGCGCTGGCGGCTGGTACGGGCACCGTCCGCTGCGCCGGGCACCGACGCGGCGAGGCGATGCAGCACAGCGCGACGCATCACGGCCGCGGCGCGCTGGCGCTGACCGCGGCCGGGCTGGGGGTGGGCACGGGCGGCGCCACGCCGGCCATGCTGCTCACGGTCTGGGTGGCGGGCGGCAGGGCGGCGCTCGCCAGGGCCGGTGGCGCCTGCGGGCCGCGGCGCGGCAGCAGCGTCTTCGGGTCGACCGCCTGCGGATCGCGCACCAGCGGCGGCCGACCGGGGCCGGCCTGATGGGCCGGCGGCTTCGGTGCGGCGTTCAGGGGTAGGGTGGTCGCGCCCTGGGGGCTGCGCAGCACGGCCGGCGCGGTCGGCTCGACACTGACCAGCTGGCGCGTGCGGGCCGCCGACGCCGCCGACGCGCTGGCCACCGGCGGGCGCAGGGCCACGCCGCTCGCGGCACCGCGTGCGGGCGTGCGGGCTGCCGAGGCGGCCGCCTGCTTGGCCTGTTGCCCGCGTGCCTCCAGCGCTTCACGCTGCTCGCTCGGCAAGGCTTGGTAGGCCTCCCAGCGGGCCTGACGTTCCGATGGGCTCAGCTGCTGCGCATCCAGGAAATTCAGCCGGGCCTGCAGCCGCTGCGAGGGGGTCAGCCGGGCCCATTCGGCCATCCGGGCCTGGATCCGCTCGCGCTCGGGTGCCGACATGGCGGTCATCCGCCGGGCCAGCTCCAGCCACTTGGAGCGGGGGCGCGCCTCGATCGACGGCCATTCCTTCTGCAGTGGCGCCAGCGCCGCGCGCTGCTGGGGCGTCAGTGCCGACCACGACGGCCCCGGATCGGCGCCGGTCTGCGACGGCGACATGCCGGTGGGCGCCGAGGGGTGCACCGCCGCCCGGGTGGCCGCGGCGGTGGCCCGCGGCGCGGCCTGGGCCGCGGCGATGCGGGCCGTGCTGGCGGCCGTGGCTCCCGCATCGGCAGGCTGTGCCTGAGCGATCCAGCCGGCGCCCAGCAGACACCAGGCCATGAGCCGGCCCGCCGTGGCGCGCACGCCGGACGCAGGTCTCGCAAGGGTGCCTGAGGCCGGGTGACTCACAGGACCTCGTCCTGGTGCAGGAACTCGGCGAAGCCGGCGTCGCTGTAGGCGTCCGGTGGCAGCTCGTCGGCCAGCAGCGCGCTGTCGATGTCGGCGGCGGTGGCGATCTGCTGTTCCTGGTGCAGCGTGTCGATCAGCCAGAACCCGCTGACCAGCATCACCAGCGGCAGTGCCGAGGCCAGTTGCCAGCCCCAGCGCTGCAGCCAGGCGCCGACACGGCGCTGCCGCACCCGGGCGACGCGCTGATCGCGGACCCGCCGCAGCGCCTGCTCGCGGGCGAAGCGCAGCCGTTCAGTGACATCGGCAGGCAGGTCCTCGCTGGCGACGCGCAGGTGCGCACCGATCGCGTGGCCCAGGCGGTCGCCGGGCTCGCGCAGCGCCGGACGGGGGGTGGCGGGTCGGTCAATCACGAAAAACCTCGAAGTCTCAGGGCCTTGGCCAGGGCATGTACGGCACGCGAGCAGTGGGTCTTGACGCTGCCTTCGGAGCAGCCCATGGCCTCGGCCGTCTCCGCGACGTCAAATTCCTCGAAGTAACGCAGCAGGAAGGCCTCCCGTTGACGGGTCGGCAGGGCCGCGATCTCGGACTCGATGGCATGCAGGGTCTGTGCCCGCTGCAGATGGTCGGCGGCGCTCTCGCTGCCCAGGTGATCTTCGGCCGCCCGCAACAGCTCCAGCGGATCGCCGTCATCGTCGCCATCGCCCGGTGGCAGCAGATCCTGCAGGTTCTGCATCACCGCCTTGCGGGTGCGCTGGCGCCGGAACCAGTCCATCGTCGCGTTCGACAGGATGCGCTGGAACAGCATCGGCCATTCGGCGGCCGGCCGGTCGGCATAGTGCTCGGCCAGACGGATCATCGCGTCCTGCACGATGTCGAGGGCCGCGTCGTCGTCGCGCACGGCCCAGGCCGTGCGCTTGAACGCGCGGCGTTCGACGCTGCGCAGGAAGTCCGACAGGGCGCTCTCGTGGGCCAACGGCGACTCCGGTCGCGTGCCGGGCCGCCCGTGCGGACCCGGCGGGTCGACCATGTACGAAAAACGCACATTATGTCAGCGCCGTTGCGTGCTCCCGGGTCAGGCCGATGTTGATGCGATAATCGCGGGCTCGCTCAAAGCGAACTCTGGTCTCACGTTCGGCTCGTCCACCCTTGGCGGCCTTTCTGTTGTTGACCGCGCAGGTCCCGATTCCACCCCACGAGGGCGCGAGGAGGGGCACCGATGGATTTTCGTCAGAGAAATTCACAGAGGTTCTCACATGGACATGTCTGCCGCGGATGTCAAGCGCGCCTCGACGGCGCAACCGCAAGCCCAATCCCCCTCCGATTCCCTGCCCGAGCTCAATGGCTCGGACATCCTCGTGCGCTGCCTGCAGGCCGAGGGCGTCCAGTACATGTGGGGCTACCCTGGCGGGTCGGTCCTCTACATCTACGACGCCCTGTACAAGCAGGAGACGATCCAGCACGTGCTGGTGCGCCATGAGCAGGCCGCGGTGCACGCGGCCGACGGCTATGCGCGCGCCACCGGTGAGGTCGGCGTCGCCCTCGTGACCTCGGGTCCGGGTGTGACCAATGCCGTCACCGGCATCGCCACCGCCTACATGGACTCGATCCCGATGGTCATCATCACGGGTCAGGTCCCCACGGCCGCCATCGGTCTGGATGCCTTCCAGGAGTGCGACACCGTCGGCATCACCCGCCCGATCGTCAAGCACAACTTCCTGGTCAAGGACGTGCGTGACCTGGCCTCGACGCTGAAGAAGGCCTTCCACATCGCGCGCACCGGCCGTCCGGGCCCGGTGGTGGTCGACATCCCGAAGGACGTCTCGCTGAAGACCTGCGCCTTCTCGTACCCCGAGAAGGTCGAGATGCGTTCGTACAACCCGGTCAAGAAGGGGCACGGCGGCCAGATCCGCAAGGCCATGCAGCTGCTGCTGACGGCCAAGCGCCCCTACATCTACACCGGTGGCGGCGTGATCCTGGGCAACGCGGCGGCCGAGCTGCGCGAGCTCTGCGACGCCCTCGGCTTCCCGGTCACCAACACGCTGATGGGCCTGGGCGCCACGCCGGCGTCGGACCCGAAGTTCCTGGGCATGCTGGGCATGCACGGGACCTACGAAGCCAACATGACGATGCAGAACGCGGATGTCGTGCTGGCCGTCGGTGCCCGCTTCGACGACCGCGTGATCGGCAACCCGAAGCATTTCGCCTCGGTCGAGCGCAAGATCATCCACGTCGACATCGACCCCTCGTCGATCTCCAAGCGCGTCAAGGTCGACATCCCCATCGTCGGCGACGTCAAGGACGTGCTGCAGGAGATGCTGGCCTTCCTGCGCGAGAACCCGCAGCGGCCGGACACGGCCGAGCTGTCGAACTGGTGGCGCCAGATCAACGAGTGGCGCAAGCGTGAGTGCCTGACCTACAAGCGCAGCGACGAGGTCATCAAGCCGCAGTTCGTCATCGAGACGCTGGCCCGCCTGACCAAGGGCACCGACACCTACGTCACGTCCGACGTCGGCCAGCACCAGATGTGGGCGGCGCAGTTCTACCCGTTCGAGGAGCCGCGGCGCTGGATCAACTCCGGCGGCCTGGGCACGATGGGCGTGGGCCTGCCGTACGCGATGGGCATCAAGCTGGCCAAGCCGGACGCCGACGTGTTCTGCGTGACCGGCGAAGGCTCGATCCAGATGTGCATCCAGGAGCTGTCGACCTGTCTGCAGTACCGCACGCCGGTCAAGGTCCTGGCCCTGAACAACCGCTATCTGGGCATGGTGCGCCAGTGGCAGCAGCTGGACTACGGCGGCCGCTATTCGCACAGCTACATGGACGCGCTGCCGGACTTCGTCAAGCTGGCCGAGGCCTACGGCCACGTCGGCCTGAAGATCGAGCGTCCGTCGGACGTCGAGGGTGCGCTGCGCGAGGCCATCGCCCTGAAGGACCGCACGGTCTTCCTCGACATCCGCACCGATCCGACCGAGAACGTCTGGCCGATGGTCCAGGCCGGCAAGGGCATCACCGAGATGCTGCTGGGCTCCGAGGACCTGTGACCCCGGCGCCGCCGTGCGCACCGCCTGCCGCCACCGCGGCAGCGACGGGTGGGCACCGGCGGTACCGGTCGGCGAGGGCGCTGCACGCGTCGCGCGCCGACAGTCCCCGCAACCCGGCGGCCCACCGGCTGCCGGCGTCCGCCGCGTGCGGGCGCCACTCTCCTGAACCTCGCCGTCAGGGTGCGATGGTCACCGCCGTCGTCATCGCTGGCCGCGTGTCCCCAAGGACAGTCCCATGAAACACATCATCGCCGTGCTGCTCGAGAACGAGCCGGGTGCGCTGTCGCGCGTCGTCGCGCTGTTCTCCGCCCGTGGCTACAACATCGAGAGCCTGACCGTCGCGCCGACCGAGGATGCCTCGCTGTCGCGCATGACCATCGTCACCACCGGCTCCGACGAGGTGATCGAGCAGATCACCAAGCACCTGAACCGCCTGATCGAGGTGGTCAAGGTGGTCGACCTGACCGAAGGCAGCTTCACCGAGCGCGAGCTCATGCTGATCAAGGTCCGTGCGGTCGGCAAGGAGCGCGAGGAGATGAAGCGCATGGCCGACATCTTCCGTGGCCGCATCATCGACGTGACCGAGAAGAGCTACACCATCGAGCTGACCGGTGATGCCGGCAAGCTCGACGCCTTCATCCAGGCGGTCGACCGCACCGCCATCCTCGAGACGGTGCGCACCGGCACCAGCGGCATCGGCCGCGGCGAGCGCATCCTGCGCGTCTGATTTCCCATCCCCCCAGGGGCACCTCAGGGTGCTCCGTCCCTCAAGGGGGCGCCGTCCGCACCGTCGACCGACGGTTCATGGACGGCCGCTTGAACGGCTGTTCGAGCCCGCCCCTGACACTGCCAACAGCCGCTTTTCTGGAGCAAGCACCATGAACGTCTACTACGACAAGGACGCCGACCTGAGCCTGATCAAGGGCAAGAACGTCACCATCATCGGCTACGGTTCGCAGGGCCATGCCCACGCGCAGAACCTGAACGATTCGGGCGTCAAGGTCACCGTCGGCCTGCGCAAGGGCGGCGCCTCCTGGGCCAAGGCCGAGGCCGCCGGCCTGAAGGTCGCCGAGATCGCCGCCGCGGTCAAGGAAGCCGACGTCGTCATGATCCTGCTGCCGGACGAGCAGATCGCCGACGTGTACAACAAGGAAGTCGCGCCGAACCTGAAGGCCGGCGCCTCGCTGGCTTTCGCCCACGGCTTCAACGTGCACTACGGTCAGGTCCAGCCGCGCGCCGACATCGACGTGTGGATGGTCGCCCCGAAGGCCCCGGGCCACACCGTGCGCAACACCTACCGCCAGGGTGGCGGCGTGCCGCACCTGATCGCCATCTACCAGGACAAGACCGGCAAGGCCCGTGATCTGGCCCTGAGCTACGCCACCGCCAACGGCGGCGGCAAGGCCGGCATCATCGAGACCTCGTTCCGCGAAGAGACCGAGACCGACCTGTTCGGCGAGCAGGCCGTGCTGTGCGGCGGTGCCGTCGAGCTGATCAAGGCCGGCTTCGAGACGCTGGTGGAAGCCGGTTATGCGCCCGAAATGGCCTATTTCGAGTGCCTGCACGAGCTCAAGCTGATCGTCGACCTGATCTACGAAGGCGGCATCGCGAACATGAACTACTCGATCTCGAACAACGCCGAGTATGGTGAGTACGTCACCGGCCCGCGCGTGATCACCGAGGAGAGCAAGAACGCGATGCGCCAGTGCCTGAAGGACATCCAGACCGGCGAATACGCCAAGTCCTTCATCCTGGAGAACAAGGCCGGCGCCCCGACCCTGATCAGCCGCCGTCGCCTGACCGAAGAGCACCAGATCGAAGTCGTCGGCGCCAAGCTGCGCGACATGATGCCCTGGATCAAGGCCAACAAGCTGGTCGACAAGAGCCGCAACTGATGGGTTGGCGGCGCCGGGCGCCGCCTTTCCACCAGACGCAGAGGGCCGCCCATCGGGCGGCCTTCGTCTTTTCGGCCTGACCCCTGCGTTATGCTTCCGACCATGAATGACACGCAAGATCCGGACGATGATCTGGAGCCGGCCGAGGTGCCCGCGCGCCCCCGCCGCAAGGGCATCTATGTGCTGCCCAATCTGTTCACCCTGGCCGCTCTGTTCGGTGGTTTCTACGCCATCGTGATGGCGATGAACGCGCGCTTCGACCAGGCCGCCATCGGCGTGTTCTGCGCGATGGTGCTCGACAGCCTGGACGGCCGTGTCGCGCGCATGACGAACACGCAGAGCGCCTTCGGCGAGCAGATGGACAGCCTGTCGGACATGGTCAGCTTCGGCGCCGCGCCGGCCCTGATCATCTACGAATGGGCGCTCAAGGGCCTGGGCAAGGCCGGCTGGGCGGCCGCCTTCATCTATTGCGCCTGCGCGGCGCTGCGGCTGGCGCGCTTCAACACCAACATCGGCGTGGTCGATCGGCGCTTCTTCCAGGGCCTGCCGAGTCCGGCGGCCGCGGCCATGGTGACCGGCTTCCTGTGGATCATGGACGACCAGGGTGTCCGTCCCGACCTGCTGGCCACGCCGGTGCTGGTGTGGGCCGCCTGGGGTCTGACGCTGTTCGCCGGCCTGACCATGGTGACCAACGTGCCGTTCTACAGCTTCAAGGACTTCGGTCTGAAGAAGTCGGTGCCCTTCGTCACGCTGGTCATCATCGCGCTGCTGATGGCGCTGATCAGCCAGCACGTGCCGGGCATGCTGTTCCTGCTGTTCCTGCTCTACGGCCTGTCGGGCTACGTGATGTACGTCTACCGCAAGGCCAAGGGCAAGCCGGTCAGCGTGATCGCCACCTCGACCGACGAGCCTGACGAGGCGGGTCTGCACCACTGAACGGTCGTGATCGACCGCGCGCCGGCGGCTCCCGCCGGCCGTGATACAGTCCAGCCCATGTCGATTCGTGTGACCCCCAAGCTACTAGGCGTGCCTCTGGCGCGCTGAACGTCCACGACCACGTATCGCCGGATACCGCCCTGAGCGGATCCTCCCGACACCGGACCAACGGCCCGCCAGCTCTGCTGCAGCGGGCCGTTGTCATTTCCGGGCCCCCGATCGTTCACCCGACCGCTGCGGCGCCCCGAAATCCCTGGAGAACCCCGATGACCATGCTCACGAACCCCGCTGCCAAGTACCGTCGCTTCGCTCCTGTCGGCCTGCGTGACCGGACCTGGCCTGACGCCGTGATCGAGCGTCCGCCAGTGTGGTGCAGCGTCGACCTGCGCGACGGCAACCAGGCGCTGATCGAGCCGATGGATCCGGCGCGCAAGCGCCGCATGTTCGAGGCCCTGGTGCGCATCGGCTTCAAGGAGATCGAGGTCGGCTTCCCCTCGGCCTCGCAGGCCGACTTCGACTTCGTGCGCCAGCTCATCGACGAGGGTCTGATCCCCGATGACGTCACGATCCAGGTGCTGACCCAGGCCCGTGAGCACCTGATCGCGCGCACCTTCGAGGCGCTGCAGGGGGCGCCGCGCGCCATCGTCCACGTCTACAACGCGACCGCTCCGGTGATGCGCCGCGTGGTGCTGGGCCTGGACGAGGACGGCATCGTCGAGCTGGCCAGCACCCATGCCCGCATGGTGCGCGAGCTCGCCGCACGGCAGCCGGCCACGCGCTGGACCTTCGAGTACTCGCCCGAGATGTTCTCCGGCACCGAACTGGCCTTCAGCAAGCGGGTGGTCGACGCGGTGACCGCGCTGTGGATGCCGGGCGATGACCTGCCCGAGCTCGGCAAGTGCATCATCAATCTGCCGGCCACGGTCGAGCACTCGACGCCCAACATCTTCGCCGACATGGTCGAGTGGATGCATCGCCACCTGGAGCGGCGTGAGCGGCTCGTGCTGTCCATCCATCCGCACAACGACCGTGGCACCGGCGTGGCTGCCGGCGAGTTCGCGTTGATGGCCGGTGCCGATCGCCTCGAAGGCTGCCTGTTCGGCAACGGCGAGCGCACCGGCAACCTCGACATCGTCAACGTCGCGCTCAACCTCTACACCCAGGGCGTGCATCCGGGTCTGGACTTCTCCGACATCGACGGCATCCGCCGCACCGTCGAGCACTGCAACCAGTTGCCGGTGCACCCGCGCCATCCGTACGTCGGCGATCTGGTCTATACCTCGTTCTCCGGCTCGCACCAGGACGCGATCAAGAAGGCCTTCGCCGCCCGGAATGAGGCCGACCTCTGGGACATGCCCTATCTGCCGATCGACCCGATGGACCTCGGCCGCAGCTACGAGGCGGTGATCCGCGTCAACAGCCAGTCGGGCAAGGGCGGCATCAGCTACCTGCTCGAAGCCGAGTACGGGCTGGAGCTGCCGCGCCGGGCGCAGATCGAGTTCAGCCAGGCCGTGCAGGCGGTGATGGACGAGCGCGGTGGCGAGTTCTCGGCGGACTCGCTGTGGCAGATCTTCGACCAGACCTACGGCATTGCCGAGGCTCCTCAGGTCGTGCATCAGGTGATCACCGAGGGCGACGACGGCCGCGTGCGCGTGCAGGCCCAGGTGCACGAGAAGGGCCGTGCGATGGCCGTCATCGGCCACGGCCAGGGCCCGCTGGAGGCCTTCGTCGACGGGCTCGCGCGTGCCGTCGGTGTGCCGGTGCAGGTGCTGGACTTCCACGAGCACGCGATCGGCGAGGGCGCTCAGGCCCGTGCGGCAGCCTATCTGGAGCTGCGCGTGGGGGACCGCACCCTCTATGGCATCGGCATCAGCACCAGCATCGTCACCGCCTCTTTGCTGGCGGTGCTCAGCGGGCTGCGCCGCTGCGAGGTGCCCTTGCGTCGCGCGGACGCGGCGACCGTCTGAACCTCCCCCTGCTTCAGCAGACAATCCAGCCTGAGGGTGCCTGCGGGCACCCGGCAGCGAACCCGACATCCGAGGAGCCAACGCCATGACCGACAAGCTGATCATCTTCGACACCACCTTGCGCGACGGTGAGCAGTCGCCCGGTGCGTCGATGACCAAGGACGAGAAGCTGCGCATCGCGCGCCAGCTCGAACGTCTGAAGGTCGACGTCATCGAGGCCGGCTTCGCCGCCTCCAGCAACGGCGACTTCGAGGCCGTCAAGGCCATCGCCGACGTCATCCAGGACGCCACCGTCTGTTCACTGGCGCGTGCCAATGACCGCGACATCGGCCGTGCGGCCGAGGCGCTCAAGGGCGCGGCGCGGGCCCGCATCCACACCTTCATCGCCACCAGCGAGCTCCACATGGAGAAGAAGCTGCGGATGACGCGTGAGCAGGTGCTGGAGCAGGCCCGGCTGTCCGTGCGCTTCGCCCGCAACCTGTGCGGCGACATCGAGTTCTCGCCCGAGGACGGCTACCGCTCCGACGTCGATTTCCTGTGCCGCGTGCTCGAGGCCGTGATCGCCGAGGGGGCGACCACCATCAATGTCCCCGACACCGTCGGTTATGCGGTGCCCGAGCTCTACGGCAACTTCATCCGTACGCTGCGCGAACGGGTGCCCAACAGCGACAAGGCCATCTGGAGCGTGCACTGCCACAACGATCTGGGCATGGCCGTGGCCAACTCGCTGGCCGGTGTGACGATCGGTGGCGCGCGTCAGGTCGAGTGCACGATCAACGGCCTGGGCGAGCGCGCCGGCAACACCTCGCTCGAGGAGATCGTCATGGCGGTCAAGACGCGGCGGGACTATTTCGGACTCGAGCTCGGTGTCGATGCCAGCCAGATCGTGCCGGCCTCGCGCATGGTCAGCCAGACCACCGGCTTCGTCGTCCAGCCGAACAAGGCGGTGGTCGGCGCCAACGCCTTCGCGCACGCCAGCGGCATCCACCAGGACGGCGTGCTCAAGGCGCGCGACACCTACGAGATCATGCGTGCCGAGGACGTGGGCTGGAGCGCCAACAAGATCGTGCTGGGCAAGCTCAGCGGGCGCAACGCGTTCAAGCAGCGCCTGCAGGAGCTCGGCATCGCGCTCGACAGCGAGGCCGAGGTCAACGCCGCCTTCGCACGCTTCAAGGACCTGGCCGACCGCAAGGCCGAGATCTTCGATGAGGACATCCTCGCCCTGGTGGCCGACGAGAGCGTCACCAAGGAGCAGGAGCACTACCGTCTGGTGTCGCTGGCCCAGAGCTCCGAGACCGGCGAGCGGCCGCGTGCCCGGGTGGTGTTCGCCGCTGGCGCGGTCGAGCACCATGCCGACAGCGATGGCAACGGACCGGTCGACGCGAGCTTGAAGGCCATCGAGTCCAAGGTCGGAAGTGGGGCTGAACTGCTGCTGTATTCGGTCAATGCGATCACCAGCGGTTCGACAGAATCGCAGGGCGAGGTCACCGTCCGTCTGCAGCTCGGGGGCCGCGTGGTCAACGGCGTGGGTGCCGATCCGGACATCGTCGTCGCCTCGGCCAAGGCCTATCTGGCGGCGCTGAACAAGCTGCACGCAGCGCCGGAACGGGTGGCGGCTCAAGGGTGATCGCGACAGGACTGGAGGGAACTCCCGACAGTCCTCGTCGTCTACTTGAGAAAGCTTCTGCAAGTCTCTGATCTTGCGGCATTTTTTCTCATCTTCTACACTTGCTGCAGGTTTTTTCGAATTGACTCCATCGTGACCCAGCGACGCCTCCTCAAGACCTGCGGCAGTGGACTGCTCATGCTGCTGCTGGCGGCCGCCCTGGGCACGGCCCAGGCCCGCCCGGCCGCCGAACGCAACGCGGCTCGCGCCGATGCCGGCCGTGCCAAGGTGGTGAAGACCGCCAAGACCGTCAGGGCCCCCAAGATCGCCCAGGCGGCCAAGCCCGAGCCCCGTGCCGGCCGCCAGGCGCGCGCCGAACGACCGGCTCGCCAGGCCGTGGCCGCCAAGGCGCTGGACAAGGCCGCGCAGGTCCGTGCCGGCAGCCGCTCGCGTGCCGGCCAGGCCACGGCCTTGCGCCGCGCGGCGGTGGCTGCACCGGTGGTCGCTGCCGCGGCGGTCGCCGTCCCGACGCTGTCCTTCGGCCAGCAGCAGGGCCTGCACAACAATCCCGATCCGCTGGACCTGCGCAGCAGCGTGGCCCTCGTCATCGACCAGGACACCAACGAGGTGCTGTTCGCCAAGAACGCCAACGCGGTGCTGCCGATCGCCTCGATCACCAAGCTGATGACCGCGCTCGTCGTCACCGAGGCGAGGCAGTCGCTCGACGAGGTGCTGACGATCACCAGCGACGACATCGACACCGAGAAGAACAGCCGCTCGCGCCTGAATCCCGGCACGCAGCTGTCGCGTGGCGAGATGCTGCATCTGGCGCTGATGTCGTCGGAGAACCGGGCCGCCAATGCGCTGGGCCGGCACTACCCTGGCGGCCTGTCGGCCTTCGTGCAGGCGATGAACCGCAAGGCGGCGCAGCTGGGCATGCGCGACACGCACTATGTGGAGCCGACGGGGTTGTCCAGCCGCAACCAGTCCAGCGCCCGCGATCTGGCGGTGCTGGTCAAGGAAGCGCACCGCTTTCCGCTGCTGCGGGAGCTGTCGACCTCGCCCGAGGCCCAGGTCGAGATCGGCCATCGCACGATGGCCTTCCACAACACCAACGGCCTGGTGCGCAGCCCGAACTGGGAGATCGGTCTGCAGAAGACCGGCTACATCTCCGAGGCGGGTCGCTGCTTGGTCATGCAGGCTCAGCTCGCCGGCCGCAAGCTGATCATGGTGCTGCTGGATTCCGCCGGGAAGTACTCCCGCATGGGCGACGCCGAGCGCATCCGCCGCTGGCTGGACGGCAGTTCCGCCAGCCTCAACGCCGCTGCGCGACCGCGCGGCGGTTGATGCTCCTGGCCGGTGGCGGCGGCACCTTGGCGTGCCGCCTGCCGTCCGGTTCAGCGTGCGCCGTGGCGCGGCACGGCACCCTGCCGATAGCCGAGCGACGAGGAGATCTGCGAGGCGGTGTCGCGCACGCGCTCGGCCCAGCTCTCTTCCAGCCGGTCCGACGGTGCGGAGATCGACAGCCCGGCCACCAGCTTGCCCTGGTCGTCGAAGATGCCGGCGGCCATGCAGCGCACACCCAGCTCCAGCTCTTCCTCGTCGCGCGACAGCGCGCTGTGGCGGATCTGGTTGAGCTCGCGCTCCAGGCGCTGCACGTCGGTGATGCTGTTGCGGGTGTGGCCGGCCAGGCCGGTGCGGGTCGCGTAGGCGCGCACCCGTTGCGGATCGTCGTGGGCCAGGAAGAGCTTGCCGACGGAGGTCAGGTGCAACGGCGCGCGACCACCGATCGCGCGCACGACCTGCATGCCCGAGCGCTCGCTGTAGGCGCGTTCGATGTAGACGATCTCGTCGCCCTGGCGCATCGACAGGTTGACCGGTTGGTGGGTGAGGCGATGCAGTTCGCGCATCGGTGCCAGCGCGGCCTCCCGCACGTCCAGCCGGGCCTTCACCAGGTTGCCCAGTTCCAGCAGCCGCATGCCGAGCCGGTAGCAGCCGGGTTCGGGGCGGTCGACGTAGCGGCCCAGCGTCAGATCGTTGAGGATGCGGTGGGCGGTCGACGGATGCAGGCCGGTGCGCTCGCTCAGCAGCTTCAGCGGGACGGGATCGGGTTGCTCGGCCAGCACATCGAGCAGGGCGAACATGCGCTCGATGACCTGTATGGCCGGGGCCTGGGTGTCGTTCGGCGGATTCATGTCCCCTTATTTTGCATGACGAAACCAGGGATGTCCTGATCGGCGCCGATCGCGTGAGCCAAGGCCTGCACGGCCGCCTCGCCCGAGCGCACCGCGCCTTCGAGCGTGGCCGGGTAGGGGCCGTCGATGTGGTCGCCGGCGGCCACCAGGGCCGGGGCCACGACGGTGCCCGGCCGACGCAGGCCGGGCGTGCAGCGGAAGGTTGCACGCCGTTCGCAGCGGGCCTCGACCTGCGCGTCGGGGGCCACGAAGTGGCCGGGGTAGAGTGCGCGGGCCTGCTCCAGCGTCGCGCGTGCCGCGCCGTCGATGCCGGCGTCCAGCCAGGGCGTCGGCGCGCTGGCGACCCAGGCCTGCAGGCCGCTGTCGGGGTGCGGCAGCGGTGGCTGGTGCAATCCGTCACCGCGGCATTGTGCGAGGTCGAAGGCGAACTGGGCCGGGCCTGCGGGCCGGGCGGGCAGGGTGACCATCGGGTGCGCCAGACGCAGCCCGGGCTCGCGCAGCCAGACGGTCAGGATCGGCTCATGGGCGAGCCCGCGGTTGCAGGCGGCCCAGTCCGGTGCCAGCGGCTCGGCCAGTCGGGCGGCCTCGGTGGCAGCGCAGGCCAGAACCACGCCGTCCCAGGGGGCGGCGAGGGATCGCAGGTCCGGCGTGTCGGCCGTGGCCGGTGGCAGTGTCAGCCGCAGGCGGCCGTCGTCGGTCCGGTCGATGCGGTGCACCCGCTGCCGCAGATGCAGCCCGGCGCCCCGGGCCTGCAGCCAGCGCCAGGCCGGGCCCGGCAGCAGGGCCTGCAGCGCCGCGGCCGGCAGCAGCAGATCGGCATGGCCTGGTCCTCCGGCCAGGCTGTCGCCCAGCACGCGCAGCAGCACGCGTGCGCTGGCCTGTTCTGCCGAGGTGTTCAGCGCGGCGACGCACAGGGGCTCGATCAGCGAGGCCATCACCTGCGGATGCAGCGTGGCGCACAACTGGCCCACGCGGAGATCGTCCGCGCAGTCGAAGCCCTGGAGCCGCCAGGACAGCGCATGGCGCAGCAGGCTGATGCGTGCCGGCCATGACCACTGCGGATGGCTGGCCACCGCGCGGGCGAAGGCCAGCGCCGTCGGGCCCCGGCCCAGGCGCAACCCGTGGCCGTCGGGCCCCACCAGGGCCAGCGGGCCGCGCCACAGCACCGTCCGCGGGTCGACGCCGACGGTGCGCATCAGCGCCAAGGTGCGCACGTAGGCGCCGATCAGGATGTGCTGGCCGTTGTCGGCCGGCGCCCGCTCGGCCCCGGCGGCGGTGCGGTCGTCGACGGCCTGGCTGCGCGCGCGGCCACCGGGCTGCGGGGCCATCTCCAGCACCGTCACCGACCAGCCGCGCTGCACCGCCTGCACCGCGGCGCTCAGCCCCGCCCAGCCCGCGCCGACGATCGCCACCCGCGGTACGCGGGCGCCGGTGGTCAGCGGCCGCGCCAATGGGTGCACAGCGCGATCCACAGTTTGCGCAACGGGGTCAGTGAGGTGCGTTGATGCAGCACCTGGAAGCCGTCACGCTCGATCTCGCGCAGCAAGGTGCGGTAGATGTTGGCCATCATCAGCCCGGGCTTCTGGGCGTGGCGATCCGCCTCGGGCAGCAAGGCCAGCGCCGCGTCGTAGTTCTGGTGGGCGCGTTCGGCCTGGAAGCGCATCAGCGCGGTGAAGCGTTCGCTGTAGCCCCAGGGCGCTTCGCGCTTGAGCAGCTCGTGGGCCTTGACATCAAAGCGCTGCAGTTCGTCGATCGGCAGATAGATGCGGCCGCGTCGCGCGTCGTCGCCGACGTCGCGCAGGATGTTGGTCAGCTGCAGGGCCAGACCCAGGCGGTGGGCGTACTCCACCGTGCGCGGGTCGGTGTGGCCGAAGATCCTCGCCGCGACCTCGCCGACGACGCCGGCCACCAGATGGCAGTAGCGCTGCAGGTTGCCGTAGTCGAGGTAGCGCGACTGCTCCAGGTCCATGCGACAGCCTTGGGCGACCTGCAGCAGGTGCCGGGCTTCGATGCCGTAGATCGGTGCGTGGGGCAACAGGGCCTGGAGCACGGGATGGTCGGCGCGGCCCTGGCTGAAGGCGAGCTGCACCTGCTGCTCCCACCAGCCGAGCTTGGCGGCGGCCACGCTGGGGTCCTGCACCTCGTCGACCACGTCGTCGATCGCGCGGCAGTAGGCGTAGAACGCCGTGATGGCCGCGCGGCGTGGCGGCGGCAGGAACAGGAAGGCGTAGTAGAACGAGGACCCGCTGGCGGCGGCCTGTTGCTGGACGTACTGCTCGGGGCTGAGGGCGGTCATCGGTCGGTCATCGGTGCGGTGGCGCCGGTCCGCGTGGTGGCGGACGTCGCGCTGTGGACGGTCGGATCGGTGGCCGGCGCCGCGGCGCTGGCTCGGTCCCGGTGGGGGTGTAGGGCGGGCTCGGGTCCTCAGACCGGGCGACCGGTGCCGGCCGTGCCTGTGGCCGCGGGCACGCGGCCCATGCGCAGGGCGCGCCACAGCAGACGCGGCGCGTCCCGTCGTGCCACCGTGGGCCGATGGCCGAGCGCGCGATGGTCGGCCTGCGCCAGGCGGTCGAGGATGGCGAGCCCGCCCTGCACGACCAGGCGCAGCTCCCAGCCGATGCGCCCGGGCAGCGCGATGGCCAGCGGGGCGCCGTCGAGCATCATCTGCCGCGCCCAGCCGCACAGCTCGGCCACCAGGGCCTGGGTGCGGGGGGTGTCAGCGCCGGCGCGCAGCTCGGCGCGGCTCAGGCCGTGGCGGGCGAGGTCGCTGTCGGGCACGTAATGGCGGCCGCGTGGCAGGTCCACGCTCAGGTCCTGCCAGAAGTTGATCAGCTGCAGCGCGTGGCAGACCGCGTCCGAGCGGGCCAGGGCCGGTGCGTCGTCGATCCGGTAGAGGTGCAGCAGCAGCCGTCCGATCGGCGCGGCCGAGCGGCGGCAGTAGTCGATCAGCGCGGCACGGTCGGGCGGGATCGGGTTGCCGCTGTCCTGCATGAAGGCGTCGAGCAGGTCGTCGAGCAGGCCGAGCGGCAGCCCATGGGCGCGGATCTGCCCGCCCAGCGGGCCGAAGACACCGGGCCAGGCCTCGGCGTCGGGCGGCGCGCCGGCGGCGCAGCGGTGCAGCGCCTCGCGGTAGCGCCGCAGCTGCGCCAGGCGTTCGGCCGGCGTGGCGCTGCCCTCGTCGGCGATGTCGTCGGCGGTGCGCGCATAGTGGTAGATCGCCTGGATGGGCGGCCGCAGGGCCGGCGGGCACAGCCAGGAGGCGACGGGGAAGTTCTCGTAGTGGTCGACGCTCACGATGGGGCGATTGTCGCGCGTTGACAGCGCGGGCTGCCGCTCACTACATTACTGACCAGTCAGTCATTAACTGGGTCGTGCAGGGGGAGGCCGGCGCCATCGGCGTCGCGGCCCGATGCCTGCGTGGCCACCGCCGCCCGCTCGCCATGCCTCTGTCCGCCCGTCGCCGTGTCCCGTTCCCGTCCTCCGAGGTCTGTCCGGAGGGGGCTGTCCGTGATGGCCGGCCACGGGAGGCGCCGGGCCTGCCCTTGTCGCCGCGGTGGGCCGCCCCGGCGCGGTTGCGGCGCTCGGGCGCCGGCATCACGCTCGGCCTGGCGCTCGGTGGTGCGGCCTTGCTGGGGGCCTGCTCCCGCTCCGAGCCCGCCCCGGAGCCCGTGCGCGCGGTGCGCACCGTGGTCGTCGGCGGCGCGGGCCATGGGGTCGATGCGCTGCGGCGCGACTTCGCGGCCGAGATCCGCGCCCGCAGCGAGGTGCCGCTGGGGTTCCGTGTCGGCGGCCAGTTGCGCAGTCGGCCGGTGGCCGTCGGTGATGCGGTGCGGGCCGGCCAGCTGCTGGCCGAGCTGGATCCGGCCGATCTGCGGCTGGGGCAGCAGGCCGCGCAGGCCGCGCTCGACGGTGCGCGCACCGCGCAGCGCCAGGCCGAGTCCGATCTGGAGCGCACGCGTGGCCTGCGCCAGCAGGGCTTCATCAGCGCGGCCGAGCTGGAGCGGCGCGAGTCGGCCTGGCGTGCGGCCCAGGCCCAGACGGCCCAGGCCGAGGCCCAGCTGGCGGTGCAGGGGCGACAGACCGGCCACAGCCGGCTGCAGGCCGAAGCGGCCGGTCTGGTGACGGCCACGCTGGCCGAGCCCGGCACGGTGCTGGCCGCCGGTGTGCCGGTGCTGCGCCTGGCGCTGGATGGTCCCCGCGACGTGGTCTTCCAGGTGCCGGAGGACCAGATCGCGTCCTGGCGCGCCCTGCGCGGCCGCACCGACGTGCTCAGCGTGCGGCTGTGGAGCGAGCCGCAGCGCGCGCTGCCGGCCGTCGTGCGCGAGGTCGCCGCGGCGGCCGATCCGCTCAGCCGCACCTTCCAGGTCAAGGCCGATGCCGGCACCGATGCCGCGCTGCGGCCCGGCGCCAGTGCCCAGGTCCGGCTGCAGCTGCCATTGCCCGACGGGGGGCTGCGGCTGCCGCCGTCGGCCCTGTTCGAACAGGGGGGCAAGACCCGGGTCTGGGTCGTCGATCCGGCCGCGCTGACGCTGCGCGCGCAGAGCGTCGAGATCGGCGGGGCCAGCGAACGCGAGGTGCGGATCGCGGCCGGCCTGCAGCCCGGTCAGCGGGTGGTCGTCGCCGGCACCCATGTGCTGGCCGAGGGCCAGAAGGTGCGCCTGTACCAGGAGCCCCCGGCCGCGGCCGCCGCCGCGGCCTCCATCACCCCGCTGCCGCGCTGAGGTCGCCGTGTCGCATTCCGATTCCTCGACCGCGCCGACCACCCCCCCGCCGCCGCCCTCCGACAGGCCGCCGGTGGCCGCCAGGGCCCCCGGCTCGGCCGGCGGCTTCAACCTTTCCCGCTGGGCGATCGACCACCCCGCGCTGACACGCTACCTGATGGTGGTGCTGATGGCGCTGGGTCTGGCTGCCTGGTTCCAGCTCGGCCAGGACGAGGATCCGCCGTTCACCTTCCGCATCATGGTCGTGCAGGCCTTCTGGCCCGGCGCCACCGCGCGCGAGGTGGCCGAGCAGGTCACCGACCGCATCGAGCGCACGCTGCAGGACGTGCCCCACGTCGACATCCTGCGCAGCTACACCAAGCCGGGCGAGTCGCTGACGCTGCTGGAGGTCAAGGACAGCACGCCGCCCAAGGAGGTGGCCAACGTCTTCTACCAGGCGCGCAAGAAGCTGGGCGATGCACGCGGCAACCTGCCGGCCGGCGTGCTGGGGCCGGTGGTCAACGACGACTTCGGCGATGTCTACGGCACGATCTACGCGCTGTCTGCCGACGGCTTCAGCCCCGAGGAGCTGCGCCGTGCCGCCGAGCGGGTGCGCGACCGGCTGCTGCGCGTGCCCGACGTGGCCAAGATCGAGCTCTTCGGCGTCCAGCCCGAGAAGATCTGGATCGACCTGCCGGCGCGCCGCGCGGCGGCGCTCGGCATCGATCTGTCGCAGGTGCTGGCCCAGCTGTCGGCGCAGAACGCGGTCGAGTCCTCCGGTCTGGTCGACGGCGGCAGCCAGAACCTGCAGGTGCGCGTCGACGGCGCGCTGCGCAGCGTCGAGCAGCTGCGCGAGCTGCCGATCCGCAGCGTCGATCCGGTCACCGGCCAGGCCGCCACGCTGCGTCTGGGTGACATCGCCCAGGTGCGCCGCGGGCCGCCCGATCCGGCCGCCGTGCAGGTGCGCCACCAGGGCCGCGAGGTGGTGGCCATCGGCGTGGCGATGGCCAAGGGCGGCGACATCATCGCCCTGGGTGAGGCGCTGACGGCCGAGGCCGCGCGCATCCGCGCCGAGCTGCCCGCCGGCCTGACGCTGGACCAGGTGCAGGACCAGCCGCAGGCCGTCAGCCGCTCGGTCGGCGAGTTCGTCAAGGTGCTGGCCGAGGCGGTGCTGGTGGTGCTGGCCGTCAGCTTCGTCAGCCTGGGCCTGCACACCCGTCCGTTGCGGGTGGACGTGCGCCCGGGCCTGGTGGTGGCGCTGACCATCCCGCTGGTGCTGGCCATCACCTTCATCGTCATGTACTACGCCGGCGTCGGCCTGCACAAGATCTCGCTGGGCTCGCTGATCATCGCGCTGGGCCTGCTGGTCGACGACGCGATCATCGCGGTCGAGATGATGGTGCGGAAGATGGAGCAGGGCTGGGACACGCGGTCGGCCGCCAGTCATGCCTATCAGGTCACCAGCATGCCGATGCTCACCGGCACGCTGATCACCGCCGCCGGCTTCCTGCCGATCGGTCTGGCGCGCAGCGTGACCGGCGAATACACCTTCGCCATCTTCGCCGTCACCTCGGCCGCGCTGATCATCAGCTGGCTGGTGTCGGTGTACTTCGTGCCCTGGCTCGGGGCGGCGCTGCTGCGGGTGCGGCCGCATGCGAAGGCGGCGCCGGTGCCGGCCGAAGGCGTCGCCGGCAGCGCCTCGCCCGCCCACGACGCCTCCGATGCCGACGACGAATCCTTCGACGGCGGCTTCTACGATCGCCTGCGCCGTGCCGTGGCCTTCTGCGTGCGCCGGCGCTGGCTGACCATCGGGCTGACGCTGGCCCTGTTCGTCGCCGGGCTGGCCGCGATGGGCCGGGTGCAGCAGCAGTTCTTCCCGGATTCGAGCCGGCCCGAGATCCTGGTCGAGCTCTGGCTGCCCGAGGGCTCGACCCAGGCCGAGACCGCGCGCGTGGCCGGGCGCTTCGAGGCGCGGCTGATGCGCGAGACCGGTGTGCACTCGGTCAGCACCTGGATCGGCAGCGGTGTGCCGCGCTTCTATCTGCCGCTCGACCAGGTCTTCCCGCAGAGCAACGTGGCCCAGGTCATCCTGCTGCCCGAGGATCTGGCCGCACGCGAGCGCCTGCGCCGCGGCCTGCCCGAGCTGCTGGCCGCCGAGTTCGGCGAGGTGCGGGCCCGCGTGCGCCTGCTGCCCAACGGCCCGCCGGTCGCCTATCCGGTGATGTTCCGCGTCGTCGGCGACGATCCGGTCGTGCTGCGCGACTGGGCCGAGCAGGCCAAGGCCGTGCTGCGGGCCGACGCGCGCATGCTGGGCGTCAACGACAACTGGAACGAGCGCGTCAAGACCGTCCACCTGAGCGTGGACCAGGACCGTGCGCGGGCGCTCGGCATCAGCAGCCAGCAGATCGCGCAGGCCGCGCGCACGCTGCTGAGCGGCCGCACCGTCGGCGTCTACCGTGAGGGCGATCGCCAGATCGACATCGTGCTGCGCGAGCCGGCGCAGGGGCGCCAGGCCCTCGATGCGCTGCTCGGCGGCCAGCTGCCGACGGCCAGCGGCCGGGCGGTGCCGCTGAGCCAGCTGGTGCAGGTCGGCCTGGGCTGGGAGGAGGGTGTGATGTGGCGCGAGGGCCGTCGCTGGGCCATCACCGTGCAGGGCGATGTCGTGGAAGGCCTGCAGGGGCCGACGGTCTCGGCCGCGCTGTGGCCGCAGCTGCAGACCCTGCGCGACCGCATGCCCGAGGGCTACGACATCCAGATCGCCGGCGCGCAGGAGCAGAGCAGCAAGGGCCAGGGGTCGATCGCCGCCGGCCTGCCGATCATGCTGTTCATCACCTTCACGCTGCTGATGCTGCAGCTGCAGAGCTTCTCGCGGGCGCTGCTGGTGTTCCTCACCGGCCCGCTCGGCCTGGCCGGCGTGGCCGCCGCGCTGCTCTTGCTGGACCGCCCGTTCGGCTTCGTCGCACTGCTCGGCGTGATCGCGCTGATGGGCATGATCATGCGCAACTCGGTGATCCTGATCGACCAGATCGAGCAGGACCGCGCGCGCGGCATGCCGGCCGCGCGGGCCATCGTCGAGGCCACCGTGCGGCGCTTCCGGCCCATCGTGCTGACGGCCGCGGCCGCCGTGCTGGCGATGATTCCGCTGTCGCGCAGCGTGTTCTGGGGGCCGATGGCGGTGGCCATCATGGGCGGGCTGATCGTCGCCACGGCGCTGACGCTGCTGGCCCTGCCGGCGATGTACGCCGCCCTGCTGCGCGTGGATGCCAGCGCCCTGGACGCGGAGGACGGCGGAGGGCCCGTCACAGCCGGCTAGAATCCAGGGTTTACCGAACGCCCGGCCCGGGATTTCGGCATCGAGCGGGCAGCTTGTTTGGCGGCCACCGATGCAGCACACCGGGCCGCAGTCCAGTCGGGCGATGCTTGAAGGCACGGCGGTCCGTCGCGACCCCGGGCCCGAGACAGGAACGACACGCGCGGGTGGCGAAATTGGTAGACGCACCAGGTTTAGGTCCTGACGCCTTCACGGGCGTGCCGGTTCGAGTCCGGCCCCGCGCACCACGTGCTTCACGGCCCCTCAAGGGCCTCCTTTTGCAGCGAGTCCATCATGGCTGTCACTGTTGAAACCCTCGAAAAACTCGAACGCCGCATCACGCTGACCCTCCCGGCCCAGGAGATCGCCAGCGAAGTCGACGCCCGTCTGCGCAAGCTGTCGCGTTCCGTCAAGGTCGACGGCTTCCGCCCCGGCAAGGTGCCGATGTCGGTCGTCGCCCAGCGCTATGGCTACTCGGTGCAGTACGAAGTCGTCAACGACAAGGTCGGCCAGGCCTTCAACAGCGCCGCCAACGAGGCCCAGCTGCGCGTGGCCGGCATGCCCCGCATCGAGCAGAAGGACGAGGCCGGCGAGGGCGAGCTGGCCTTCCTGGCGACCTTCGAGGTCTACCCGGAAGTGACGATCGGCGCCCTCGGCGAGATCGAGGTCGACCGCGTCAACGCCGCCGTCGATGACGCGGCCATCGACCGCACCGTCGAGATCCTGCGCAAGCAGCGCCGCAGCTTCGTCGAGCGTGCCGCCGATGACGGCGCCGCCGAAGGCGACCGCGTGACCATCGACTTCGAAGGCAAGATCGACGGCGAGCCCTTCCAGGGCGGCAAGGCCGAAGGCTTCCAGTTCCTGATCGGCGAAGGCCAGATGCTGGAGCAGTTCGACAAGGCCGTGCGCGGCATGAAGGTCGGCCAGGGCAAGACCTTCCCGCTGCAGTTCCCCGAGGACTACCACGGCAAGGACGTCGCGGGCAAGGAAGCCGACTTCCTGGTCACGATGAAGAAGGTCGAGGCGCAGCAGCTGCCCGAGGTGACGCCGGAGTTCATCCAGTCGCTGGGCATCGAGGCCGGCACCGAGGAGGCCCTGCGCGCCGACGTGCGCAAGAACCTCGAGCGCGAGGTCAAGTTCCGCGTGCTGGCCCGCAACAAGTCGGCCGCCCTCGATGCGCTGATCAAGGCTGCCGAGCTCGACGTGCCCAAGGCGCTGGTCGACAACGAGATCGAGCGCATGACCCAGTCCGCCCGCGAGGACCTGAAGGCCCGCGGCATGAAGGACGCCGACAAGGCCCCGATCCCGGCCGAGGTGTTCCAGCCCCAGGCCGAGCGCCGCGTGCGCCTGGGCCTGATCGTGGCCGAGCTGGTCAAGGGTCAGAACCTGCAGGCCAAGCCCGAGCAGCTGCAGGCCCACGTCCAGGACCTGGCCCAGAGCTACGAGAACCCGGCCGAGGTCGTGGCCTGGTACATGAGCGACCGCTCGCGCATGGCCGAGGTCGAGGCCGTCGTGATCGAGGCCAACGTCACCGAGTACGTGCTCGGCCAGGCCAAGACCCAGGACAAGACCCTGGCATTCGACGAGCTGATGACCGCGGCCTGATCACCGCCACGCCCTGGGTCAGGGCGTGCATCGACGGGGCGTCCGACTGCGTGGTCGGCGCCCCGTTTTTCATCGCCTGCACGCCTTGGATGCTGGGGACATAATCGCCACCAGTTCATTGACACGAGGGATTCCATGAGCGCACTGGATACGCAAGCCCTGGGCATGGTGCCCATGGTCATCGAGCAATCGGGCCGGGGCGAGCGCGCGTACGACATCTACAGCCGTCTGCTGCGCGAACGCATCGTGTTCCTCGTCGGGCCGGTCAACGACGCCACGGCCAACCTGGTCGTCGCCCAGTTGCTGTTCCTCGAGAGCGAGAACCCGGACAAGGACATCTTCCTGTACATCAACAGCCCGGGCGGCAGCGTCTCGGCCGGCCTGTCGATCTACGACACGATGAACTTCATCAAGCCGGACGTCTCCACCCTGTGCATGGGCATGGCCGCCAGCATGGGCAGTTTCCTGATGATGGCCGGCGCGCCGGGCAAGCGTTTCGCCCTGCCCAACAGCAAGGTCATGATCCACCAGCCCTCCGGCGGCGCCCAGGGCCAGGCCACCGACATCGAGATCACCGCGCGCGAGATCCTCAAGACTCGCGAGCAACTCAACCGCATCTATGCGGAACGCACCGGCCAGAGCTACGAGAAGATCGCTGCCGACATGGAGCGTGACTACTACATGTCGGCCGACGAGGCCAAGGCCTACGGCCTGATCGACCAGGTGATCGCCAAGCGCGGCTGAGTGCCGCGCGGGACGGACATCCGGCCGCTGTTCCGTCAAGCGGGCTGCCCCTGCCGGTGCGCGCATCCGTCAAGGATTCCGCACTGCGGTCGGCCTGATTTCCCACCGGGGCGCTTGAACTATCATCGCCCCGACATCCATCCGCCCTAGCAACGCACGCACACCCATGGCCGACAAGAAGGGCGCCTCTGGCGAGAAGGTCCTCTACTGCAGCTTCTGCGGCAAGAGCCAGCACGAGGTCAAGAAGCTGATCGCCGGACCCTCGGTGTTCATCTGCGACGAGTGCATCGAGCTGTGCAACGACATCATCCGCGACGAGACCCCGGCTGAAGCGCCGGCGGGCGGCAAGTCCTCACGCAGTGACCTGCCGGTGCCGACGGAGATCAAGTCCACGCTGGACAACTACGTCATCGGACAGGACGCGGCCAAGCGCACCCTGTCGGTGGCCGTCTACAACCACTACAAGCGCCTGAAGCACATGGGCGCCGGTGGCAAGGACGAGGTCGAGCTGACCAAGAGCAACATCCTGTTGATCGGGCCCACCGGCTCGGGCAAGACGCTGCTGGCCCAGACCCTCGCCCGTCTGCTCAACGTCCCCTTCGTGATCGCCGATGCGACCACGCTGACCGAGGCCGGCTATGTCGGTGAGGACGTCGAGAACATCATCCAGAAGCTGTTGCAGAACTGCAACTACGACGTCGAGCGGGCGCAGCGCGGCATCGTCTACATCGACGAGATCGACAAGATCAGTCGCAAGGCCGACAACCCCAGCATCACCCGCGACGTGAGCGGCGAGGGCGTGCAGCAGGCCCTGCTGAAGCTGGTGGAAGGCACGATGGCCAGCGTGCCGCCGCAGGGCGGACGCAAGCACCCGAACCAGGACTTCCTGCAGATCGACACGACCAACATCCTGTTCATCTGCGGCGGTGCGTTCGACGGCCTGGAGAAGGTCATCCAGAACCGCACCGAGAAGTCGGGCATCGGCTTCGGTGCCAGCGTGCACTCGAAGACCGAGAAGCGCGCGGCCGAGCTGTTCCGTGACGTCGAGCCCGATGACCTGGTCAAGTTCGGCCTGATTCCCGAGCTGGTCGGTCGCCTGCCGGTGGTCGCCACCCTCGGCGAGCTGACCGAGAGCGCGCTGGTGCAGATCCTCACCGAGCCCAAGAACGCGCTGCTCAAGCAGTACCAGAAGCTGTTCGCGATGGACGGTGTCGAGCTGGAGATCCGGCCCTCGGCGCTGAGCGCCATCGCCCGCAAGGCCCTCAAGCGCAAGACCGGTGCCCGCGGCCTGCGCTCGATCATGGAGCATGTGCTGATCGACACCATGTTCGACCTGCCCACGCTCGACGGCGTGGACAAGGTCGTCGTCGACGAGCACATCGTCGAGGAGGGCGCCAAGCCGCTGCTGGTCTATCACGAACAGAAGGCCTCCGCCTGATCCGCGTGCCGAAGTCCGCCGACGCCCGCCCGCGACCGTCGAGGTTGCCGGCGGGCGTCCGCACTTTCGTCGCCCTTGCATTCCCCGCCTCGGCCCTCACGTCGGCCTGAGAAAGAGAGGTTTTCATGTCTGGACACCCCATCCTGCCCCCGGATCCGATCACGCTGCCTCTGCTGCCGCTGCGTGACGTGGTCGTGTTCCCGCACATGGTCATCCCGCTGTTCGTCGGTCGGCCCAAGTCGATCAAGGCGCTCGAGGCGGCGATGGAAGCCGGCCGCCAGATCATGCTGGTCGCGCAGAAGGCCGCCGGCAAGGACGAGCCCAAGCCCGAGGACATGTTCGAGGTCGGCTGCGTCTCCAGCATCCTGCAGATGCTCAAGCTGCCTGACGGCACGGTCAAGGTGCTGGTCGAAGGCGTGCAGCGTGCCAACACCATCGCCATCCACGACGGCGAAGAACATTTCACCGCCGAGGTGTCGCCGGTGCAGCCTGATGCCCAGGCCTCGCCCGAGGTCGAGGCGCTGCGTCGTGCGGTCACCCAGCAGTTCGACCAGTACGTCAAGCTCAACAAGAAGATCCCGCCGGAGATCCTGACCTCGATCGCCGGCATCGACGATCCGGGCCGCCTGGCCGACACGATCGCCGCCCACCTGCCGCTCAAGCTTGAAGCCAAGCAGGCCGTGCTCGACCTCTACGAGACGGCCAAGCGGCTGGAGAAGCTGCTCGAGCTGCTCGAGCACGAGGTCGACATCCTGCAGGTGGAAAAGCGCATCCGTGGCCGCGTCAAGCGGCAGATGGAGAAGAGCCAGCGCGAGTACTACCTCAACGAGCAGGTCAAGGCCATCCAGAAGGAGCTCGGCGACGGCGAGGAGGGCGCGGATCTCGAGGAACTCGAGAAGAAGATCGCTGCGGCGCGCATGAGCAAGGAAGCGCGCAAGAAGGCCGAGAACGAGCTGAAGAAGCTCAAGCTGATGTCACCGATGTCGGCCGAGGCCACGGTCGTGCGCAACTACATCGACACGCTGGTCAACCTGCCCTGGGCCAAGAAGTCCAAGGTCAAGCATGACCTGCCGCTGGCCGAGGACGTGCTCAACGAGGACCACTTCGGCCTCGACAAGGTCAAGGAACGCATCCTCGAGTACCTCGCGGTGCAGCAGCGCGTGGAAAAGGTGAAGTCGCCGATCCTGTGCCTGGTCGGGCCTCCGGGCGTCGGCAAGACCTCGCTCGGCCAGAGCGTGGCGCGCGCCACCGGCCGCAAGTTCGTGCGCATGGCGCTCGGCGGCGTGCGTGACGAGGCCGAGATCCGCGGCCACCGCCGCACCTACATCGGCTCGATGCCGGGCAAGGTGCTGCAGTCGCTGACCAAGGTCGGCACGCGCAACCCGCTGTTCCTGCTCGACGAGATCGACAAGCTGGGCATGGACTTCCGCGGCGACCCGTCGTCGGCGCTGCTGGAGGTGCTCGATCCCGAGCAGAACCACACCTTCGCCGACCACTACGTCGAGGTCGACTTCGACCTGTCGGACGTGATGTTCATCGCCACGTCCAACAGCATGAACATCCCGCCGGCGCTGCTCGACCGGATGGAGGTCATCCGTCTGTCGGGTTACACCGAGGACGAGAAGGTCAACATCGCCCAGCGCTATCTGCTGCCCAAGCAGAAGAAGAACAACGGCGTCGAGGATGCCGAGCTGGAGGTGACCGAGGCGGCGATCCGTGGCGTGATCCGCTACTACACCCGCGAGGCCGGCGTGCGCTCGCTCGAACGCGAGATCTCCAAGATCTGCCGCAAGACCGTCAAGAGCATCCAGCTGAAGAAGGTCGAGGGCCAGGTCGTCGTCACCGAGGACAACCTCAACGACTTCCTGGGCGTGCGCAAGTTCGACTTCGGCCGCGCCGAGAAGAAGAACCAGGTCGGCCAGGTGGTCGGTCTGGCCTGGACCGAGGTGGGTGGCGATCTGCTGACCATCGAGGCGGCGGTGATGCCCGGCAAGGGCGGCACCATCCGCACCGGTTCGCTCGGTGACGTGATGAAGGAATCGGTCGAGGCGGCCCGCACGGTGGTGCGCAGCCGCGCCCGCAGCCTGGGCATCAAGGACGAGCAGTTCGACAAGCGCGACGTGCACATCCACGTGCCTGACGGCGCCACGCCCAAGGACGGCCCGAGCGCCGGCATCGCGATGACGACGGCCTTCGTCTCGGCCCTGACCGGCATCCCGGTCAAGGCCGACGTGGCGATGACCGGCGAGATCACGCTGCGCGGCGAGGTGACGGCCATCGGCGGCCTGAAGGAAAAGCTGTTGGCGGCCCATCGGGGCGGCATCAAGACGGTGCTGATCCCGGAGGAGAACGTCAAGGACCTGCAGGACATCCCCGAGAACGTCAAGAACAGCCTCGAGATCGTGCCGGTGCGCTGGATCGAGAAGGTGCTCGAGACCGCGCTGGAGCGTCTGCCGGATGCCTTGCCTGATGACGAGCCGGTGCCGGTGCCCGTGGCCGCCGATGCGGCCAAGGCCGACGGGGTCGGTGGCGCGGCTGCTGCCGGTGACACGCTGCCGCACTGACGGCGCGGTCTCCAGATGGGCGTGTGGCGGGTGATGAAAATTATTTTGATCACCCGCTTGCACAAACAGCTGAAGCCTGTATAGAATTCGAGCTTCGCTGGACGGCAAACGAAACCAAACGGTTGCAACGGTCAGCGAGGCCTGAAGCAGGTGGGGCAACCCAGACCGATCAGGGCACCCAAGCGGGAATAGCTCAGTTGGTAGAGCGCAACCTTGCCAAGGTTGAGGTCGCGAGTTCGAGCCTCGTTTCCCGCTCCAGGTTTTCAGCGTGGTGATGTCGTGTGGACGAAAGTCGATGCAATGTCATCAGGGCGGCGGAAGCTGTCCAGGGCGCGCCGGCGCGATAGCAAAGCGGTTATGCAACGGATTGCAAATCCGTCTAGTCCGGTTCGACTCCGGATCGCGCCTCCACCGCACCCACGCAAGCGGTATCCCCGCGGGAATAGCTCAGTTGGTAGAGCGCAACCTTGCCAAGGTTGAGGTCGCGAGTTCGAGCCTCGTTTCCCGCTCCATCCTTCCCACCAAGGTCGGATGCAGCACCCGATACCGTTGAAGCAGAGTGATGTCGACATTCGGTGGTCGGCAGAACCATGCGGGAATAGCTCAGTTGGTAGAGCGCAACCTTGCCAAGGTTGAGGTCGCGAGTTCGAGCCTCGTTTCCCGCTCCACACTCAGGACAGCACCGCTGTCCCGCAAACCCCGGCAGATCTTGCATCTGGCCGGGGTTTTTCGTTTTCACGGTGCTCATGCCGGGCGGGTGGAGCCGGCATCCCGTCCCCTGTCTTCTGCAGGCTTCGCCGTGATCCGGTGGCGGTTCAGAGCGGTGTGGACGCGTTTGCCGATGCTCAGGGCGCAGGTTGCGCCCCGCGTCGCCGAGGCACGCTGCCCAGCGTGCCGCGCGGCGGCAGGTCATGGTCTTGGGGGCCTGCCCGACATCTTCGAGCGTCGTCCACGGGCCCTAGGTCGCGGGGGATCGGACGAAGTCGCCTTTCGGCGGCTTGGGCGCTGGATCCTGCGTGCTAGAGTCCGCGCAGTTTTGCGGATTTTCCGTTTCTGTTCTTGCCTCCAGACGCCGTGCGCCGACCGTTGTCCCGCCTGAAGCCCGCCAGTGCCGGGCTTTTCTTGTGCCTGCTGCTTGCCTTCGGCCCAGCTTCTGCGGTCGAGGTCTCGCGCGCTGCCGCGCCTGTGCCCGATCCGGCGGCCACCGGTCTGCGGACTGCCGCCGGATCCGGTGACGTCCAGTTGCAGGAGATGCGCCAGGCGCTTGAGCGCCAGCGCCAGGAGGTGGGCCAGTTGCAGGCCCAGCTGGGTTCCGCGCAGCGGGCTTCGACCTGGATCCCCGTGTTGCTGGTGGGTCTGCTGGGTACGGCGGCCCTGGCGATCTGGCTCGGTCTGCGGGCACGCGCTCTGCATCGTGAGCTGACGGCGGCCCAGGCCGGCATCCCGGCGACCACCGGTACGCTGACGCGCGAGCCCTCGACATCCGGTGGTGGCTGGAACACCGCCTCGGGCGGTGAACAGGTCGGGCCGGGCAGCACGTCGGCGGCCGGCACGATCGGCCTGCGAGCCGTCGGTGGTGCCCGGTTGAGTGACGAGCGGGTGTCCGGTTTCGGTGGCATGTCGCCGTTGTCGGGTACCGCTCGGGGTCTGGTGCCCGGTGTGCGGCCGCAGCCAGCGGGTGCGCCGGCCCATGCCCGTGACGCCGAGCCGACCTCGCCCGCCGTCGCGCTGGTCGAGCGTGGTGGTGCGTTGCGCGAAGCCGCCGACCGTGGCGATTCGACGCTGATCACCGGCGTGCCGCCGCGCGAGGTCTCGGTCGAGGAGTTGATGGACCTGGAACAGCAGGTCGACTTCTTCATGGTGCTTGGTCAGCAGGAGGCGGCGGTCGATCTGCTGGTGGGGCACATCCGCAACACCGGGGGAACCAGTCCGGTGGCCTACCTGAAGCTGCTGGAGATCTATTCCGCGCTCGGTCAGGCCGAGGGCTACGAGCGCACCCGTTCGCGTTTCACGAAGCGCTTCGCCGCCCAGGTGCCGGAGTGGGGTCAGCCGCTGGATGAAGGGCGTGCCCTGGACGGTCACCCCGGCGTGCTCGACCGGCTCCAGCTGCTGTGGCCGCGTCCGGTCGAGGCCTTGCGCGAGCTCGAGCGGATGTTGCGGTTGAGTGCGGGTACCGCGCTGTACGAACTGCCGGCTTTCCGTGAGCTGGTGCTGCTGCACGGTGTCGTCACCGACCTGATCGGTCACCCTCTGGTCGAGCGGGTGCAGGACATCGACATCCTGCTGCCCATCGGCGAGCCTGAGCGCGCCGCCACCTCCGCCGTGCCGTCCGGCGGGGTCTGGGCCGCGTTGCGCGGTACCGAGTCTCCGCGGACAAGCCGGGCGGCCGCCCGCCGCGAGGAGCACGACGCCACGCGGCCCCACGTCGCGACGCCCTTGCCGGAGTCGGGATTCGGCCCCGCGGCCCGGCTGGACCTCGACCTGAGCGATTTCGGGCCGGCGCCGCGCGATTTCAGCGAAAGCTCATCCTTCACGCAGCCGGCGGCGTTCACCACCCATCCGCATCTGTTCCGTGAGAGCCGCGCCGCGGGCCTGTCCGGTCTGGCGCCCTTCGATGGCGATGCCGCAGGCGCACCGAGCTCCCGTCAGGGCGAGTTGTCGGCCTCGCGTCGGCCGGGTGAAGGGCCGGCGGATGCCGCGCATGCGGCGGCTTCCGCCAGGCGGGCGGCCGTGGTCGGCGCGGGGGCTGGCGTGGCGTTGGGTGATCTGGCGGCGATCGATCCGGAGGCGACGCTGGATCTGGCCATGGGCGGCGATCTGGGCGATTCGGCGAGCCGCCCCGCGCCGTTCGATGTCGATCCGATCGCGCCGGGCCGCTCGTCGGCCCGGGCGTCCCATGACGTCTTCGGCTCTGCCGGGGACTCGGGCGCGCTGCTGCCCTTGCCGACGCTCGATCTGGGCGATGACGCGCCGCTGGCTGACGCGCTGCACGCGGCCGCTGCCGGCACCTTGTCGCCGTCCGCGGCCTTGTTGCCGGCCGAGGCCGACGACGCGCCGTCGTCGGCGGCCGCCGTGGTCCTGGGCGATGCCGAGGATCCGCTCGAACTGCCCGATGATCTGGTGTTGCAGGTCGTCGGTGGCGGTGTGGCGCGGGTGGACGATCCGGCGGTCCGTCCCGCGGACAGCTGAGCCTGGGCGCCGGCTGACCAGCCAGCCAACTGGCCTGGCTGGCTGCCTGGCTGCCACATGCCGGCCGGCTGCCGATCGCCGGCCGGACCGCCGGCCGTGCGGCCCCTCAGAGCCTGGCCAGCCGGGTGAGCGCCTGTCGCAGTGTCTCGTCGCGTTTGGCGTAGCACAGGCGGGCCAGGCCCTGGTCCCGCCCGTCACGGTAGAAGGCCGACAGGGGGATCGCCGTGACGCCGATCTCGGTCGTCAGCCAACGGCAGAAATCAATCTCGCCCAGGCTGCTGACCGCGCTGTAGTCCACGCACTGGAAGTAGCTGCCTTCGCTCTGCAGCAGGCGCAGGCGCGTGTCGGCGAGGCCGGCGCGGAACAGATCGCGCTTGGCCTGGTAGAAGGCCGGCAGTTCGCGGTACGGCCGCGGGTCGGCCAGGTGGCGGGCCAGGCCGTGCTGCATCGGCGTGTTCACGGTGAACACGTTGAACTGGTGGACCTTGCGGAATTCGGCCGTCAGCGCGCTCGGCGCCGCGACGGTGCCGACCTTCCAGCCCGTGACATGGAAGGTCTTGCCGAAGCTGCTGACGACGAAGGCACGGGGGGCCAGGCCCGGATGGCCACTGGCGCTCAGGTGCGGCCGGCCGTCGTAGACCATGTGCTCGTAGACCTCGTCGCTGATCAGCAGCACCTCGGTGGGGGCCAGCAGGTCGGCCAGGCCGTCGAGCTCCGCCCGGGTCCAGACCGTGGCGCTCGGGTTGTGCGGGCTGTTGATGATCAGGGCACGGGTGCGCGGCGTGATCGCGCGTGCGATGGCCGCCAGATCGGGCCGGAAGTCGGGCATGGCCAGCGGCACCCGCACCGCCACGCCGCCGGCCAGCGCGATGTTGGGCACGTAGCTGTCGTAGCAGGGGTCGAGCACGATCACCTCGTCGCCCGGGTGCACGACAGCCAGGATGGCCGTGAGGATGGCCTGCGTGGCGCCGGCGGTGATGGTGATCTCGCGCTCGGCGTCGTAGCGCCGACCGTACAGCGCGGCGATCTTGTCGGCCACCGCCTGGCGCAGCGCCGGGATGCCGGCCATCGGCGGGTACTGGTTCAGCCCGTCGGCCATGGCCTGGCTGACCTGGGCCGGCAGGGCCGGATCGCAGTCGAAGTCCGGAAAGCCCTGGCCGAGGTTGACGGCGCCGTGCTCGGCGGCCAAGGCCGACATCACGGTGAAGATGGTGGTGCCGACCTCGGGCAGGCGACTGGTCAGGGTGGGGGTGTGCTCGGGGCGCATCATCGGGATGGGTGTGGAGCGGGCCGGCGGAAGTGGGCTGGCACGGGGTGAAGGGTCGTGACGGCGGGGGGCGATGCGCAGCGGTGCGTGGCGGGTGAGCCGGTGCGGGCCTGTCCCGGGCCTCCGGTCGGGGCGGTCAGCTTACAGCGCGTCGTCCGCGCCGCCGCGGCCCGAGGCGTGTTCAAGGGGTGGCGCGGCCAAGGCGCCCGAGGCCGCCGACGAGGCCGAGGACGACGGCGACGCCGCGGGTGCGGGATCGGGGCGATCGGCCATCGCACGTTCGATCATCGGTCGGCTCAGCCGCTCGGCATCGAGCAGCGCGGCGAAGGCGTAGACGTAATGGCGCAGGTAGGCGCCACGCTTGAAGGCCACGCGCGAGGTGTTGTGGCCGAACAGATGGCCGGCCGGCCGCCAGACCAGGCCGTCGGCCGGTGGATCGTCGCGCACCGCCAGCTCGCTGACGATGCCCACGCCCATGCCCAGGCGCACATAGGTCTTGATCACGTCGGCGTCGATGGCCTCGAGCGCGATGTCCGGCTGCAGCCGGGCGCGGGCGAAGGCGTCGTCGAGCCGGCTGCGGCCGGTGAAGGTCGGGTGGTAGGTGACCAGCGGCTCGGCGGCCAGCTGCGCCAGCGTCGGCCGTTCGACCGCGGCCAGCCGGTGCTCGGCCGGCATCACCAGCACGTGCTGCCAGCTGTGACAGGGCAGGCTGACCAGGCCCTCGGCCTCGCCCAGCATCTCGGTGGCCACGCCGATGTCGGCCACGTCCTCGGCCAGCATGCGGGCGACGTCGGCCGGCGTGCCCTGGTGCAGCACCACCTGCACCTTGGGGAACAGCCGGCGCAGCTGCGCCACCGGTTGCGGCAGGAAGTAGCGGGCCTGGGAATGGGTGGTGGCGATCGACAGCCGGCCGGCGTCCTGCTTGCCGTAGTCCTCGCCGATGCGCCGCAGGTTGCCCACCTCGCGCAGGATGATGTCGACCGCGCGCAGCACCAGCGCGCCAGGCTCGGTGACCCGCCGCAGGCGCTTGCCGTGGCGGGCGAAGATGTCGATGCCCAGCTCTTCCTCGAGTTCGAGGATGGCCTTGCTGACCCCGGGCTGCGACGTGTGCAGGGCCTTGGCCGTCTCGGTCAGGTTGAGGTCGCGGCGCACCGCCTCCTGCACGTAGCGCAGCTGCTGGAGGTTCATGGGCGGGGCTCCGGCCGGTCGGGGGTGGGCAAGGGGGCTGGGTGTCGGGTGGTCGGGTGTCGAGATCCGGCGGCTGCGCGCGGACGCTCAGCGGCGGCCGGCCTGCAGCGCGACATCGGCCATCGCGGCGACCACCGCCTCGGCCTGGCCGATGGCCGGCGCCAGGCGCCAGACGACCTGCGGATGCTGCTCGGCCAGGCGGGCCATCAGCAGCGGGATGTCCTTGCGCACATGGCCGCCGGCCCCGAGGAACAGCGGCACGATGTCGACCTCGCGGCAGCCGGCGGCGGCCAGCTGCTCGCCGGCACCGGGCAGGTCCGGGCTCATGAATTCCAGGAAGCCGAGTGCCACGGCCGGTGCATCGGGCTGCGCACGGCAGCGTGCGGCCACCGCCTCGAACGGGGCGGACCAGGCGGGATCGCGTGCGCCGTGGGCGAACAGCAGCAGACCGCGGGCGGTGGTCGCGGCCTGCGTGCCGTCGCCGACCGGAGCCGGAACCGGAGACGCAGCGGACGGGGCGGACGGGTGCGGGACGGGAGTCATCGGCGGTGGGCGATGGGGTGGGCGGAGGGCGGTTGACGGGGCCGGAGGCAGCAGGAGTCGGCGATGGCCCGGGCCGTGCCGGCGCGCGGATCAGCGGTAGCGCACCAGCCAGGCGAAGGCGGCCATCGACAGGCCCAGGTAGATCAGGCCGGGCATGGCCGCAGCGATCCACGGTGTCCAGCCGTTGAGCACGCCCAGATGGCCGCTGGCATTGTTGAGCAGCACGAAGCTGATGCCGAGCATGATGCCGCCGAAGACCTTGTAGCTGGTGCCGCCAGCGCGCGCGTGCAGATAGGCGAAGGGCAGGGCGAGGGCGACCATCACGATGCAGGCCAGCGGATAGAGCGCCTTCTTCCAGAACTGGATCTCGTGGCGCTGCACGGCCTGGTCCTGCCGTGCCAGGTGGCGCACGTAACGCCAGAGCTCGAAGGTGCCCATCGTCTTGAGCGGCAGCAGCGCGCCCGCGACCACGTCGCGGCCCAGGCCGCTGGGCCAGGCCAGTTGCGGCAGGCTGTCGCTGCGGATGCCGGCGCCTTCGCGCGCGGCCTGCGGCTGCGGCCATTCGACGACCACCGCCTGCTCCAGCTGCCAGGTGCCGCTCTCGTCGACGGTGGCGCGGGCGGCGGTGATGCTGCGCCGCAGCCGGCCGTCGGCGTCGGTCTGGTAGATGCGGATGCCGTCGAGGTGGCTGTCGTCGTCGGCGGCGGCGACGTGGACCGAGACCACCTGCTCGGGCTCGTCGGCGGTGGCGGGGCGGCGCTCGCGCAGCCAGGCGCCAGGGCCGCGCGCGGTGGCGTTGCGGCTGCCGGCCTCCTGCAGCACCGCCAGGCGCTCGGCCAGCGGCGCCACGTAGTCGCCGACGACGAAGGTCAGTGCCGCACCGATCAGGCCCGGCACCGCCAGCAGCCGCAGCGCGCGGCCCGGGCCGAGCCCGGCCGTGCGCAGGATGGTGAATTCGGACGACTGCGCCAGCCGGGCCATCGAATAGATGGTGCCGATCAGCATCGCGATCGGACTGAGCTCGTAGAAGTGGCCGGGCAGCTCCAGCAGCGCCTGGACGAAGGCGCTGCCGACGCCACGTCCGGCGCGGCTGGCGCGGTCGAGCTCGTCGACCACGTCGATGAAGAAGAACAGCGCCAGGAAGGCCACGGCCACGAAGGCCACCGACCAGCCGATGTCGCGGTAGAGCAGGCGGCGGACGGTTCTCATGCGGCCCCCGTCGCGGCGGTGGTGGTCGGCCGCTGGCGCCGCCATGGCCAGCGCAGGCCGTGGCCGCCCTGGTCCCGCCAGCGGATCAGGCCGAGCGCGCCGGCGGCCACCAGCCCGTGCAGCACCAGCAGCGCGGCCGCCAGCGAGAAGCGGCCCGAGGCCACCCAGGCCTGGCTCAGGTTGACCAGGTTGAAGTAGACGATGAAGGCCAGCAGCGCGAACAGCAGGTTCCAGTTGCTGGGCCGGCGCGGCGTGGTGGCCGCCAGGCCGATGCCCAGCAGCGCGAGGTTGACCGAGGCCGCCAGCATGCCGAAACGCCAGGCCAGCTCGCCGCGGTGGCGGCGGTCGTCGCTGCGCAGCAGCTCCAGCGTGTCCATCACCCGGGCGTCGCGCTCCTGTGCGCGGCGGGCGGCCTGGTCGCCGATGATCACCTCGTAGCGTTCGAAGCTGGCCACGGTGCGCCCGCCGTCGTCGGCGGTGGCGTTGCGTTGGCCCTGCTCCAGCCGCAGCAGGCGATCGTCACCTTCGGGCACGACCTGGCCGCGCAGCGCGGTGGTCAGCGATTCGCCGTGCGTGCCGCGGGCCAGCACGAACACATGGTGGCCGAGCACGCCCTGCTCGCTGGCCGAATCGACGAAGAACACGCGGCTGCCGTCGCGCGAGCTCTGGAACACGCCGGGCGAGACGCGCGAGAGGTCCGAGCGCTGCTCGTAGCGCTGGCGCAGTTCGTCACCGGCGCGCTTGGCCCAGGGCCAGACCACCAGCAGCATCGCGCCGGCGGCCAGCAGCACCGGCCAGGCCGTCCACAGCACCGGCCGCACGAAGCGCCGCAGCGTCAGGCCGGCGGCGAACCAGACCGCCATCTCGCTGTCGCGGTACATGCGCCCGAGCGTGACGATGATCGCCACGAACAGCGACAGCGCCAGCATCGTCGGCAGGTAGCCGAGGGCGAAATAGGCCAGCAGCAGGGCCACGTCCTGAGGTGCCACGTTGCCGCTGGCGGCCATGCCGATCACGCGGATCAGCATCATCGTGATCACGATCGTCAGGATGACCACCAGGGTGGCGCCGAAGCTGCGACCCAGCTCTCGGCGCACGGATGAATCGAATAACATGAACCGTCACTTGTCCTTCTGCCCGATTATGGACTTCCGTACTCTCGTGCCCGGCGCTGCCGGTCCTGGCCGCGTCGCCGCCGATGCCCTGCTGCTGCTCGTGGCCGGTCCGTCTCTGCCCGAGGGGCTCGACCCCGCGCTGCAGGCGGCCGTGGCCGGTGCGCTCAAGCTGGGCGACCTGGAGTGCAAGCCGGGCCGTCAGCTGATGCTGCGCGGCGTCGCCGGCTTCAAGGCGCCGCGCGTGCTGGTGGTCATGCTGGGCGAGCCGGGGGCCGACGGCCGCATCGCCGCCAAGGCCCAGCGCCAGGCCGCCCAGGCCGCGCTGCAGACGCTCAAGGCGCTCGACGTCGCCGAGCTGGCCGTGCAGGTGGCGGGCACCGTGCCCACGCCGGCGCTGGCCCGCACGCTGGCGCTGTGCGCGCTGGAGGCCACCTACCAGTACCGGCTGACCAAGCCGAGTGCCGCGGCACCGGCCAAGCTGGCCCGCCTGAGCCTGCTGGCCGCCGACAAGACCGAGGCCGCGGCGCTGCAGGCCGCGCTCGACGAGGGCGCCGGCATCGGCGAAGGCATCGCGCTGGCGCGCGAGCTGGGCAACCGCCCCGGCAACCACTGCACGCCATCCGATCTGGCCGACGAGGCCCGCGCGCTGGGTCGCCAGGGTGCCAAGGCCGGTCTGAAGGTCGACGTGCTCGAACGCAAGCAGATCGAGGCCCTCGGCATGGGCAGCTTCCTGGCGGTGGCGCGTGGCTCCGAGGAGCCGCCGCGCTTCATCGTGCTGGACTACAAGGGCGGCGCGCGTGGCGAGGCCCCGCTGGTGCTGGTCGGCAAGGGCATCACCTTCGACTCCGGCGGCATCTCGATCAAGCCCGCGGGCGAGATGGACGAGATGAAGTTCGACATGTGCGGGGCGGCCAGCGTGCTGGGCACCTTCCGCGCGCTGCTGGCCCTGAAGCCTCGCCTCAACGTCGTCGGCCTGATTCCCGCCTGCGAGAACCTGCCGGACGGCCGCGCGCTCAAGCCGGGCGACGTGGTCACCAGCCTGTCGGGCACCACCATCGAGGTGCTCAACACCGATGCCGAGGGGCGTCTGATCCTGTGCGACGCACTGACCTACGCCGCGCGCTACAAGCCGCGCGCGGTGGTCGACATCGCGACGCTGACCGGTGCCTGCGTGATCGCGCTGGGTGCGGTGCGCTCGGGCCTGTTCAGTGCCGACGATGGCCTGGCCGCCGAACTGCTGGCCGCCGGTGAGGCGGCGCAGGATCTGGCCTGGCGCATGCCGCTGGATGACGACTATGACGAGGGGCTGAAGTCCAACTTCGCCGACGTGGCCAACGTGGCCGGCCGGGCTGCCGGCTCGGTGACGGCGGCGAAGTTCCTGCAGCGTTTCGCACGCGATCTGCGCTGGGCCCATCTGGACATCGCCGGCACCGCCTGGAAGGGCGGCGCGGCCAAGGGGTCCACCGGCCGTCCGGTCGGTCTGCTGGTGCAGTGGCTGCTCGGTCAGCAGGCCGAGCAGGCGGCCGCGCCGCGGCCGGCCGCCCGCACGGCGCGTGCGACGGGCAAGGCCTCGGCCGCGAAACGCGGCGCGTGAGCATGTCGGGCGAGGCCGACGGCCGGGTGCCGACGCCCGGCGCCACCGCGGTGGCCGGCCGGGACCCGCGGGCAGGCGCGCCGGGTACCGGTCGCGAGATCGAGTTCCACCTCGGCGTGGCCGACAAGTTCGACTACGCCTGCCGCCTGCTGCGCAAGATCCACGCGCGCCAGTTGCGCTGCGTGGTCATCGGTGACGCCCGCGCACTGACGCGGCTGGACGCGCAGTTGTGGAGTTTCGATCCGCAGTCCTTCCTGCCGCACATGCGCCTGCGCGCCGGCCAGGCCATCGATCCGGTGCTGGTCCGCACGCCGCTGTGGCTGGCCGACGAGGCGGCGGTCGCCGGCCCGGCCGACGTGCTGCTCAACCTCGGTCCGCAGCCGGCCGACCCGCAGACCCTGGCGCAGTGGGCGCGGGTGGTCGAGCTCGTCGGCGATGACGAGGCGGATCTGCAGGCCGCACGCCAGCGCTGGCGCCTGTACCGCCAGGCCGGCCATGCACCGCGTGACATGCGTCGGGACGCGGGCGCAGGCACGGGCCAGGGCGCTCCGGCGACCCCGTCGGCTGACGCCTGAGGTCGTCGGGCAGGCACGCAACGGTCCGCCGACGCCCGGTGGCCGCTCGCATCCGGCGAGATCGGCCGGCATGCGGTGCGTGCAAGGTGGCGGATCTCCGTCGATCGGCGCCTGATGTCCGACGGAATTCCGCCCTGTGACGGGGCGCCGGGCCCGGCGGGGCCGCAGCCGGACCCGGCCTTCGACATCAGGGGATGCCCCAGGGTGGGGCTGCACGCACCGGGCCGAGACCGTCGGCTGTCCTGGGGCGCCTCCGTGACAACCCTGATCCCCGTCACGGTGCATCGCGGCCGGACGGCGCAGGATCCCCGGATGACCGGCACGCGCTTTGCAAACGGGTCGCTCGCCCACAGGGAAACGCCCGAGCTGCCATGCCCTCGGGTCGGGCGTCAACGGGTGTATCGTCGCAGCCGTTGAGTCACCGCCAGTCTAGGCGGGCCCCTGTTCTCAACCCCCTCTCCCGGAGATCACTGAATGAAGACCAAGCTCAATCTCATCGTCGGTGCCGCAGCCCTGCTGTGGGCTGGCGCCGGCATGGCCCAGGAAGTCGTCGTCAAGATCGGCCACGTGGCCCCGACCTCGGGTGGTCAGGCCCACTACGGCAAGGACAACGAGAACGGCGCGCGTCTGGCGGTCGAGGACCTGAACGCCAAGGGCGTGACGGTCGGCGGCAAGAAGGTCAAGTTCGAGCTGGTCGCCGAAGACGATGCCGCCGATGCCAAGCAAGGCACGGCCGTGGCCCAGAAGCTGTGCGACATGAAGGTCGCCGCGGTCGTCGGTCACCTGAATTCGGGCGTCACCATCCCGGCCTCGAAGATCTACAGCGAGTGCGGCCTGCCGATGATCACCCCGTCGGCGACCAACCCCAAGCTGACGCAGAACGGCTACAAGAACATCTACCGCATCCTGGCCAACGACAACGCGCTGGGTGCCGGTCTGGCCTTCTACGCCTCGGGCACGCTGGGCGCCAAGACCGCGGCCGTGATCGACGACCGCACCGGCTACGGCCAGCCGCTGGCCGAGATCTTCAAGAAGACCGCCGAGGCCAAGGGCATCAAGATCGTCGCCCACGAGTACACCAACGACAAGGCCACGGACTTCACCGCCATCCTGACCTCCATCAAGTCCAAGAAGCCCGACGTGATCTTCTACGGCGGCATGGACCCGCAGGCCGGCCCGATGCTGCGCCAGATGGAACAGCTGGGCATGTCCAACGTCAAGTTCCTGGGCGGCGACGGCATCTGCACGACCGAGATCGTCAAGCTGTCGGGCGGCGCCAAGACCATCGAGAACGTGACCTGCGCCGAAGGCGGCGCGTCGATCCAAAAGATGCCGGGCGGCACCGCCTGGAAGGCCCGTTATGACGCCAAGTACCCGGGCCAGTTCCAGGTCTACAGCCCGTACTCGTACGACGCCACGATGGTGATCGCCGACGCCATGCAGCGCGCCGGCTCGACCGACCCGAAGGTCTTCGGTCCCGAGATCGCCAAGTCGAACTACAAGGGCGTGACCACCCAGGTCCAGTTCGACGGCTCGGGCGAGCTGAAGGTGCCGGCGATGACCTTCATCGTCTTCCGCGACGGCAAGAAGTCGCCGCTGAACTGATCTGTCAGGCGGCAGGGCCCGGCACGCAAGCCGGACTTGCCCGGCACGATGCACGAGGGGCCCCGCGGGGCCCCTTTTTTATGTCGTGCGTGACCGCGCGGTGCGATGTCAGTCCGCGTCGCGCCCGAACAGCCGCGTCATCTCGGCCAGGCGCTGGCCGTGCCAGCCGTGGACCTGGGACCAGTCGAAACGCCAGGCCCACCAGCCTTCGCCCTGGCCGGGCAGGTTCATGCGGGCCGAGCCGTCGAGCGTCAGCACGTCCTGCATCGGGTGGATGCAGGTGTCGGCCACGCTGGCGCTGGCCGCGCGCAGCATGGCCCAGGCGATGTCGTGGCCGTCGGTGGCCAGATAACTGCGCACATGATGGCGCTCGTGATCGCCGGCCCGCGACCACCAGCCCAAGGTCGTGTCGTTGTCGTGGGTGCCGGTGTAGACCACGCTGTCGGGGCTGTGGTGGTGCGGCAGGTAGACGTTGTCGGCGCCGCCGTCGAAGGCGAACTGCAGGATGCGCATGCCGGGGAAGTCCAGCGCCTGACGCAGGGCCACCACGTCGGGCGTCAGGATGCCGAGGTCCTCGGCGATCACCGGCAGCGCGCCGAGTGCGGCCTGGGCGGCATCGAACAGCGCGCGGCCGGGCCCCGGACGCCAGCGGCCGTGGATCGCGGTGGGCTCGTCGGCCGGGATTTCCCAGTAGTCGCAGAAGCCGCGGAAGTGGTCGATGCGCACGATGTCGACCTGCTCGAAGATGTGGCGCAGGCGGGCGATCCACCAGCGGTAGCCGTCGGCCGCATGGGCGCTCCAGCGGTACAGCGGATTGCCCCAGCGCTGGCCGGTGGCGCTGAAGTAGTCGGGTGGCACGCCGGCGATGACCGTCGGCTCGCCGGCGGCATCGAGTTCGAACAGCGCTGGCGCGGCCCAGACCTCGGCACTGTGGTGGGCGATGAAGATCGGTGCGTCGCCGACGATGCGCACGCCGCGGCTGCGCGCATGGGCGCGCAGTGCCTGCCACTGGCGGGCGAAGCACCACTGGACGAAGCGCCAGAAGGCGATGCGCGGGGCCAGGCGCTGGCGCGCCGCGGCCAGGGCGTCGGGCGCGCGCGCGGCGAGGGCGGCGGGCCACTGCGTCCAGCGCAGGCCCGGGTGCGCCTCGTCCAGCGCCATGAACAGCAGGTAATCGTCCAGCCAATGGGCCTGGCCCGCGGCCCAGTCGGCCAGCGCCTGCTGCTGCGTGGCATCGGCCTGACGCGCGAAGCGGGCGGCCGCCTGCTCCAGCCGTGCCATGCGCCAGGGCACGACACGGGCCCAGTCGACGCGGTGCGGGTCGCCACGCGGCGCGTCGGCCAGCTCGGCGCTGTCCAGCCAGCCGCGCTGCTGCAGCTCGCCCAGATCGATCAGCAGCGGGTTGCCGGCGCAGGCCGAGCCGCTCATGTAGGGCGAGTGGCCGGGGCCGATCGGCCCCAGTGGCAGGATCTGCCAGAGGCGCTGGCCGGCCACGCCCAGCCAGTCGATGAAGTGGCGGGCCTCGGGGCCGAGATCGCCGCTGCCGTGCGGGCCGGGCAGCGAGGTCGGGTGCAGCAGGATGCCGCTGGCGCGGGGCAGTCGCATGGGCGGGTTCCGTTCGGGGCAGGAGGATGGCGGGGCGGGGCCGGGCCACCGGAGTGGCGCGGGGCGGCAGATGGGTCAGCGAGCCTCAGCGAGCCTCAGGGAAGGTCAGCGCGCGTCAGGATCGGCCTGTTCCGGTCGCGAGCGCCGGGCATCAGGCCGTGCCATCGCACAGGGCCCGCAGGCAGCGGCCGGCCGAACCGTCGAGCACCAGCACGCTGCGTGCCGGCAGGCGGATCGTGGCCGCATGCAGCCCGCCGGAGGGCTGCACCGCGCTGCTGTCGAGCAGCAGCTGCCAGGCGCGATCGGCGGCATCCGAGGCGGGCAGCGCGAAATCCGCGTCCTGTGGCTCGGCATTGAACAGCAGCAGCAGCGGGCTGGCCGCGCCGCCGGTCGCGCCGACGAGCGCACCCAGCACCCGGCTGGCCGGCTGGCGCCAGTCCCCGTCGCCCAGGCTGCCGCCGCCGCGCCGCAGCCAGCCCAGGTCGGGCCGGCCGTGCGCATCGGCCACGCCGGTGTACCAGTCGGCGCGCAGCGGCTGCACGACGCGGCGCAGGCGCAGCAGCGCGGCGCTGAAGTCGGCCAGCGCGTGGTCGGCCTGCGCCCAGTCGATCCAGGTGGTCGCGTTGTCCTGGCAATAGGGGTTGTTGTTGCCGCCCTGGCTGTGGCCGAGCTCGTCGCCGGCGGCCAGCATCGGCGTGCCCTGGGCCAGCGCCAGCGTGGCCAGCAGCGCGCGCTGCAGCCGCGCGCGCAGGGCCAGCACCTCGGGATCGTCGGTAGCGCCCTCGTGGCCGCAGTTCCAGCTCAGGTTGTGGCCGTGGCCGTCGCGGTTGTGCTCGCCGTTGGCCGCGTTGTGGCGCTGGTCGAAGCTGACCAGATCGCGCAGCGTGAAGCCGTCGTGCGAGACCACGTAGTTGACCGATTCCAGCGGGCTGCGGCCGCGGGCCTGGAAGCGCCCGGCCGAGCCGGCCAGCACATGGGCGAAGGCGCCGCGGTCGGTCGCCCCGCCGAGCCAGAAGGCGCGCAGCGTGTCGCGGCAGCCGTCGTTCCACTCGCGCCAGCCGCGCGGGAAGGCGCCGACCTGCCAGCCGTCGGGGCCGATGTCCCAGGGCTCGGCGATCATCAGACCGGACAGCCAGACCGGCCGCAGCACCGGGTCCTGGGCCAGCGCGCGGAAGAAGGGGCCGTCGCGCTCGAAGCCCTGGTCGCCGCGGGCCAGCACTGGCGCCAGGTCGAAGCGGAAGCCGTCGACGTGCATCTCCTGCACCCAGAAGCGCAGGCTGTCGAGCACCAGCTGCAGCGGGCCGGCGCGCCGCAGGTCGAGCGCGTTGCCGGTGCCCGTCGGGTTCTCGTAGCTGGCCGGCCGCTCCGGCGGCAGGCGGTAGCTGCCGGCGTTGTCCAGGCCGCGCCAGCACAGCGTGGGGCCGTGCTCGTCGCTCTCGGCCGTGTGGTTGTAGACCACGTCCAGCACCACCTCCAGGCCGGCGCGGTGCAGCGCGCGCACCATCGCGCGGAACTCGTCGCGCGCGTGCGCCGGATCGGCCGCCAGCGTCGGCTCGGGGCAGAAGAAGCCGAGGGTGTTGTAGCCCCAGTAGTTGCTCAGGCCCAGGTCGGCCAGGCGGGCCTCGTCGAGCTTGTGCTGCACCGGCAGCAGGCTCAGCGTGGTCACGCCCAGGCGCTGGAGCCAGGCGATGCTGGCCGGATGGGCCAGGCCGGCGTAGGTGCCCCGCAGTTCGGGCGGCAGGGCCTCGTTCAGGCGGCTGAAGCCGCGCACGTGCAGCTCGTAGATCACGCGCTGGCGCGGGTCGATGGCCGGCGGGGTGTCGTCCTGCCAGTCGAAGCCGTCGCCTGCGCCCTCGGCGACGACGCGGCACTTCAGCGCGGTGGCGGCGTTGTCGCGTGGATCGGGCTGCAGCGGGTGCGCCACGTCGTGGCCCATGTGCTCGGGGCCGTGGTCGAAGCGGCCGACGATCTGCCGCGCCCAGGGGTCGAGCAGCAGCTTGCGCGGGTTGTGGCGCTGGCCGCGCTCGGGCCGCCAGGGGCCGTGGGCGCGCAGGCCGTAGAGCAGGCCGGGGCCGGCGGGCAGGCCGCGTTCGGCGAGGGCGTCCGCCGCCAGGCGGCCGTGCCAGACGTCCTCGGTGCGGGCGGGCAGGCGGGCGCGCCAAGCCTCGCGCGCATCGGCGCGCTCGAACAGGCACAGCTCGATGGCCTGCGCATGGCGGGCATGGACGGCGATGTTCAGGTGCTGGCCGTCCCAGTGCACGCCCAGCGGCCAGGGCCGGCCGGGCTGCAGGGGCAGTGTGCCGGGGCTCAGGCCGTCCATGTCCAGAACACGGTGGCCAAGGGCGGCAGATCGATCAGCAGCGACTGTGCGCGGCCGTGCGCCGGCACGTCCTGGCTGCGGGCCTCGCCCAGCGGCGTGCCCAGGTCACTGCCGCCGTAGGCCGCGGCATCGGTGTTCAGCGCCTCGCGCCAGCGTCCGGCGCGCGGCACGCCCACGCGCCAGCCCTGGCGCGGCACCGGCGTGAAGTTGCAGACCACCAGCACCGGCGCCGTGCCGGGCCGGCCGTGGCGCACGAAGGCGAGCACGCTGTGCGCGTCGTCGTCGTGGCTGATCCATTCGAAGCCCTCGGGGCTGCAGTCGCGTTGGTGCAGGGCGGGCTCGGCGCGCAGCAGGTGGTTGAGGTCGCGCACCAGGGCCTGCATGCCGCGGTGGGCCGGGGCGTCGGGGCCGTGGTCGAGCAGATGCCAGTCCAGGCTGCGCGCTTCCGACCATTCCCGTTGTTGGGCGAACTCGCCGCCCATGAACAGCAGCTTCTTGCCCGGATGGCCCCACATGAAGCCCAGGTAGCTCCTCAGGTTGGCGAACTGCTGCCAGCGGTCGCCCGGCATCTTGCCCAGCAGCGAGCCCTTGCCGTGCACCACCTCGTCGTGCGAGAGCGGCAGCACGAACTGCTCGCTGAACGCGTAGACCAGGCCGAAGCTCAACGCCCCGTGATGGTGCCGCCGGTGCACCGGGTCGTGCGCCATGTAGTGCAGCGTGTCGTGCATCCAGCCCATGTTCCACTTGTAGTGGAAGCCCAGGCCACCGGCGTTCGTCGGTCGCGAGACATCGGGAAACGCGGTCGATTCCTCGGCCACGGTGATGGCCTGCGGCCGCTCGGCGCCCACCACCTCGTTCATGCGGCGCAGGAAGGCGATGGCCTCCAGGTTCTCGCGCCCGCCGTGCACGTTGGGGATCCACTGGCCGTCCGCGCGGCTGTAGTCGCGGTAGAGCATCGAGGCCACGGCATCGACGCGCAGGCCGTCGATGCCGTAGCGCTCCAGCCAGTACAGCGCGTTGCCGACCAGCAGGTTGCGCACCTCGGTGCGGCCCAGGTTGTAGATGGCGGTGTGCCAGTCGGGGTGGTAGCCCTCGCGCGGGTCGGCGTATTCGTAGAGGTGGCTGCCGTCGAAGCGGGCCAGGCCGTGGTCGTCGAGCGGGAAATGCGCCGGCACCCAGTCGAGGATGACGCCCAGACCGAGGGCATGGGCGCGCTCGACGAAGCGTTTCAGGCCCTGCGGATCACCGACGATGCGGCCGTCGGCCTGCGGCCGGCTGTGGCGTGCGGTGGGGGCGTGCAGGCCGAGCGTCTGGTAGCCCCAGGAGCCGTCGAACGGGTGCTCGCTGACCGGCATCAGCTCGACGTGGGTGAAGCCCATGTCCGCGCAATAGGGCAGCAGCTGCGCGGCCAGCTCGTCCCAGCTCAGCCAGCGGTCGCCGTCCTCGGGGATGCGGCGCCAGGACGCGGCATGGACCTCGTAGATGCTGATCGGTGCATCGACCGCGTTGGCGGCGCGGCGTGCGGCGTCGGGCGCCACCGCCGCGGGCAGCGGCGCGGTGACGCTGGCGGTGGCCGGGCGCAGCTCGGCGGCGCGGGCCATCGGATCGGCCTTGTGCGGCAGCCGCTGGCCCTGCGCATCGAGCAGCTCGAACTTGTAGCGCTCGCCCAGGCCGAGGCCGGGCACGAACAGCTCCCAGACGCCGCAGTCGCGGCGCAGGCGCATCGGATGGCAGCGGCCGTCCCAGCCGTTGAAGTCGCCGATCACGCTCACGCGCGAGGCGTTCGGCGCCCAGACGGCGAAGCCGGTGCCGGCCACGCCCTCGTGCACGCCGGTGTGGGCGCCCAGCACGCTCCAGGGCCGCAGATGCGTGCCTTCGGCCAGCAGCCAGATGTCGAGCTCGCCCAGCAGCGGGCCCAGGCGATACGGGTCGTCGAGCGTGCGCTGCGTGCCATCGGCCTGGTGCACGCGCAGCCGGTAGCCGCGTTCGCCGGTGGGCAGGGCGACCGGGCCGTCGAACACGCCGTCGGGATGCACCCGCAGCAGCTCGCCCAGGCCACGGTCATCGTGCGCGCCCAGCACCTGCACGGCCCGTGCGCCGGGCAGGAAGGCCCGCACCCAGGCCTGGTCGTCGGCGTCGCGGTGCAGGCCCAGGACGGCGAAAGGGTCGCCGTGGCGGCCCTGGCGGATCAGCTCGATCTCGTGTGGCGACAGCATGCGGCCGACTGTATCCGGCGGTCGCGATCAGGCCTGACCGGCCACGCGCCAGATGCGCTCGGCGTATTCACGGATGGTGCGGTCGGACGAGAAGCCGCCCATGCCGGCGACGTTGAGCACCGCCTTGTGCGACCAGGCCTCGGCATCGCGGTAGAGCGCATCGACGCGCGCCTGGGCGGCGACATAGGCGGCGAAGTCGGCCAGCAGCAGGTAGTGGTCGCCGCCCCACAGCAGGCTGTCGATCAGGCCGCGATAACGCGCAGGTTCGTCGGGGTTGAAGGCGCCGGCGGCGATGCTGTCGAGCACCGCCTGGAGCGCCGGATCGCCGTCGGCGATGCGCATCGGCTGGTAGCCGGCCGCGCGCAGGGCCGTCACCTCGTGGGTCAGCTGGCCGAAGATGAAGATGTTGTCGTCGCCGACGGCCTGGCGGATCTCGATGTTGGCGCCGTCGTCGGTGCCGATGGTCAGCGCGCCGTTGAGCGCCAGCTTCATGTTGCCGGTGCCCGAGGCCTCGGTGCCGGCCGTCGAGATCTGCTCGGACAGATCGGCCGCCGGCATGATGGTCTCGGCCACCGAGACGCCGTAGTTCGGGATGAAGACCAGCTTGAGCCTGTCGCCCACGCGCGGGTCGCGGTTGATGACGGCGCCCACGTCGTGGATCAGGCGGATGATGGACTTGGCCGTGTGGTAGCTGCTGGCGGCCTTGCCGGCGAAGACCACCACGCGCGGCACCACCGGTGCGTCCGGGTTGGCCAGGATGGCCTGGTAGCGGTGCACCACCTGCAGCACGTTGAGCAGCTGGCGCTTGTACTCGTGGATGCGCTTGACCTGGACGTCGAACAGGCTGTCGGGGCTGACGACCACGCCGGTCGTGCGCTCGATCAGCGCGGCCAGGCGCTGCTTGTTGGCCCGCTTGATGGCGCGGAACTCGGCGCGGAAGGCGGCGTCCTCGGCCAGCGGCTTCAGGCGCTGCAGCTGCATCAGGTCGCGCCGCCAGCCGGTGCCGATGCGCGCGTCCAGCAGCGCCGACAGCCCTGGATTGGCCTGCGCCAGCCAGCGCCGCGGCGTGATGCCGTTGGTCATGTTGGTGAAGCGGTCCGGCCACAGAACGGTGAAGTCCTTGAAGATGGTCTCCACCAGCAGGTCCGAGTGCAGCTTCGAGACGCCGTTGACCGTGTGGCTGCCGACGATCGACAGGTTGGCCATGCGCACGCGGCGCTCGCCGGTCTCGTCGATCAGCGAGAGCCGGCGCATGAAGTCGACGTCGCCCGGCCGGGTGGCCTGGGCCAGCGCCATCAGCTCGGCGTTGATGCGGAAGATGATCTCCAGATGGCGCGGCAGCACCTGCTGCATCAGGCTCACCGGCCAGGTCTCCAGCGCCTCGGGCATCAGCGTGTGGTTGGTGTAGCTGAAGGTGCGGCGGGTGATGTCCCAGGCCGCGGCCCAGGACACGCCGTGCTCGTCGACCAGCAGCCGCATCAGTTCGGCCACGCCGATGGCCGGATGGGTGTCATTGAGGTGGATGGCGACCTTGTCGGCCAGGTTGCTCAGCCGGCCGTGCTCGGCCCGGTGGCGGGCGACGATGTCCTGGATGCTGGCGCTGGTGAAGAAGTACTCCTGCTTCAGGCGCAGCTCGCGGCCGGCGGGCGTGGAGTCGTTCGGGTAGAGCACCCAGGAGATGTTCTCGAACTGGTTCTTGAACTCGGCCGCGCGGGCGTAGTCGCCGCTGTTGAAGGCGGCCAGGTCGATGTGGGCCGGGGCGGCGGCCTTCCACAGCCGCAGCGTGCTCACGCGCTCGGTGCCGTGGCCGGGGATCACGTGGTCGTAGGCCTTGGCCGAGACCTCGCCGGCATGGCGCCAGACGGGCTGCGCATCGGGCGACTCGGGCCGCTCGACCCAACCGCCGAAGCGCACCGGGTAGTGCACGTCGGGCCGTGGGAATTCCCACGGCGTGCCGTCCTCCAGCCAGGGATCCGGCTGCTCGACCTGGCGGCCGCCGACGATGCGCTGCGCGAACATGCCGAACTCGTAGCGGATGCCGTAGCCGTAGCTGGGCAGGCCCAGCGCGGCCATGCTGTCGAGGAAGCAGGCCGCCAGCCGGCCCAGGCCGCCGTTGCCGAGCGCGGCGTCGGGCTCGCGGCTCTCGATGTCCTCCAGCTGGCGTGCGTGCGAGCCCACGCTGCCCTCGGCGGCCTCGTTCAGGCCGAGCGCGTCGAGCGCGTTGCCCAGGCTGCGGCCGATCAGGAACTCCATCGACAGGTAGCAGACGCGGCGCGCCTTGAGCGCGCGGTCGCTGGCGTCGGTGGCCACCCAACGGCGCGAGAGCTCGGCCCGTGCGGCCTGCGAGACGGCGGTCATCAGCGCCAGCGGTCCCGCGTCCGCGGGGGCGACCCCGACGGTGTGCAGCAGATGGCGTTCGACACGGGCGGCCAGGGAATCGGACAGCGGAGCGTTCATCGCGTGCGGGACCCGTCACCGGGCCGGTGAGTCAGCGGAAAGTCAGGCTTTGCATTATTCATGCCTTCACGCATGGGCAAGGCTGCGGCCGCATGGCAGCATGCAGAATGAACCCGAGTCGTAACTGCCACCGTCCGGATTCGGTGGCACAGTGGTTGCAAAAGTGAGGAGACCATGAGCCACAACGCTTCTCTCGCACAGAGTTTCGACCTGCCCAAGCGCACCGTCGCGCTGGTGCTGGCCGGAGGCCGCGGCAGCCGCCTGAAGGCACTGACCGACCGCCGTGCCAAGCCCGCCGTCTACTTCGGCGGCAAGTTCCGCATCGTCGACTTCGCCCTCAGCAACTGCCTGAACTCCGGCATCCGCCGCATCGGCGTGATCACGCAGTACAAGAGCCACAGCCTGCTGCGCCACCTGCAGCGCGGCTGGGCCTTCCTGCGCAGCGACATGAACGAGTTCGTCGACCTGATGCCGGCCCAGCAGCGCATCGACGAGGAGAGCTGGTACCGCGGCACCGCCGACGCCGTCTACCAGAACCAGGACATCCTGGCCTCGTATGGCGCCGACTACATCGTGGTGCTGGCCGGCGACCACATCTACAAGATGAACTACGCGCTGATGCTGGCCGACCATGTCGCCCACGGGCGCGACTGCACGGTGGCCTGCATCGAGGTCTCGCGCGAGGAGGCCACCGCCTTCGGCGTGATGGCCGTCGACGAGCAGCGCCGCATCACCGACTTCATCGAGAAGCCGGCCGATCCGCCCGCCATGCCCGGCAAGCCCGGCCGCTCGCTGGCCAGCATGGGCATCTACATCTTCAACGCGCGCTACCTCTACAAGGAGCTGGAGCGCGACATGAACGACCCCGGCTCCAGCCACGACTTCGGCAAGGACATCATCCCGGCGGCCGTGCGCAACGGCGCCGCGGTGGCCCATCCCTTCGACATGAGCTGTGTCGGCGCCAAGTCCGGCGCGCCGTCCTACTGGCGCGACGTCGGCACGATCGACGCGTACTGGGATGCCAACATCGATCTCACGGCCACCGATCCCGAGCTCAACCTCTACGACAACCGCTGGCCGATCTGGACCTACCAGGCGCAGCTGCCGCCCGCCAAGTTCGTGCACAACGCCGAGGACCGGCGCGGGCTGGCCATCGAGTCGCTGGTCTCGGGCGGCTGCATCGTCTCCGGTGCGGTGTTCCGCAGCGTGCTGTTCTCCAGCGTGCGCGTGCACTCGCAGTCCAGCGTCAACTGGAGCGTGCTGCTGCCGGGCGTGCAGGTGGGCCGTGGCGCACGCCTCAACCGGGTGGTGGTCGATCGCGGCTGCGTGATCCCCGACGGCATGGTGATCGGCGAGAACGCCGAGGACGACGAGCAGCGTTTCTACCGCAGCGAGCGCGGCATCACGCTGGTCACGCGCACGATGCTGGCGGCCATCGGCGCTGGCGCATGAGTGCGGTGAGCGCGCGTCTCCTGCCGCGACCGGCGCTCGGTGGCCGCGCCGCGCTGCGCGTGCTGCATGTGGCCGCCGAGGTCTACCCGCTGGTCAAGACCGGCGGGCTGGCCGACGTGGTGGCGGCCTTGCCGCCGGCGCTGGCGGCCGCCGGTGCCGACGTGCGGCTGCTGCTGCCCGGCCTGCCGTCCATCATCGAGGCGGTGCAGGGGCTGCGGGCGGTGCTCGACATCGGCCCGTGCTGCGGCGCGCTGCGTGTGCGGGTGCTGGCCGGCCGGCTGCCGGGCGCCGGCCTGCCGGTCTACGTGATCGAGGCGCCGCAGCTGTGGCAGCGCGGCGGCAGCCCCTACCAGGCCAGCGATGGCAGCGAATGGCCGGACAACCTGCAGCGCTTCAGCCTGCTGGGCCTGATCGGCGCGCGGCTGGCCTCGGGTGAGGTCGACCCTGACTGGGTGCCCGACGTCGTGCATGCCCACGACTGGCATGCGGCCCTGGCCTGCGCCCACATGGCCGAGCACGTGCCCACCCGCGCGGCCAGCGTCTACACGGTGCACAACCTGGCCTTCCAGGGCCTGTTCCCGCTGCCCGACGCCTGGCAGACGGGGCTGGGCTCGCGCTGCTTCAGCCCGGCCGGCCTGGAGTTCCATGGCCAGTTCTCGTTCATGAAGGCCGGGCTGAAGTTCGCCGACAAGGTGACCACCGTCAGCCCGACCTATGCGCGCGAGATCGCCGGCCATGAGCATGGCTGCGGCCTGGACGGCGTGATCCGCGGCCGTGGCGGCGACGTGGTCGGCATCCTCAACGGCCTCGACGAGGCGGTCTGGAGCCCGGCGCGCGATGCGGCTCTGGACGCGCGTTATGACCTCGGCCGCATGGCCGGCAAGACGGCCTGCCGCCAGGCGCTGCAGCGCACGGCCGGCCTGGCCGTCGACGACCGGGCGCTGGTGCTGACGGTGGTCAGCCGGCTGACGGCACAGAAGGGCCTGGACCTGGTGCTGTCGGCGCTGCCGGCGCTGGTGGCCGCGGGCGTGCAGTTCGTCGTCCAGGGCACCGGTGATCCGGCGTTGGAGGCGGCCTTCCGCATGGCCCAGCAGGCCCATCCGGGCCGCGTGGCCGTGCACATCGGCTATGACGAGGCGCGTGCCCACCAGCTGATCGCCGGTGCCGACGTGATCGCCGTGCCCTCGCGCTTCGAGCCCTGCGGCCTGACCCAGATGTACGGCCTGCGCTACGGCACGCCACCGGTGGTGCGGCGCTGCGGCGGCCTGGCCGACACGGTCGACGATGGCGTCACCGGCTTCGTCTTCGACGCGGCCACGCCGGCCGCATTCGAGCAGGCGGTGCGGCGGGCCGCGGCGCTGCGGGCCGATGCCCCGCGCTGGGCCGCGATGCAGGCGGCCGGCATGGACCGTCCGCTGTCCTGGGAAGGGCCGGCGCGGGCCTACCTCGCGCTCTACGTGGAAGCGATCGAGGCGCGCGCGCAGCGGCCGCGGCGGGTGCTGGTCTGAGCGGCGGCGGCCGGGCGCCTCTGGAGGGCCCGGTCCGGCTCCTGGCTCGGCTCCCGGGGGCGGGGAGCGTTGCCGGCCGCCGCCTCAGGGCCGGTCCAGCGGCTGCGTGCGCGCGTCCAGCCAGGCCAGCGCGGCCGCGTCGGCCGGCGCCTGCAGCAGCGGTGCCAGCCGCTCGCGCACCGTCGCGTGGTAGGCGTCGAGCCAGGCGGTCTCGTCGGGCCGCAGCAGCGTCGGCTCGACCAGCCGGGTGTCGATCGGGCACAGCGTCAGCGTCTCGAAGGCCAGCATGGCGCCGAAGCGCTCGTCCTCGGGCGTGGGCTGCGGCACGGTCAGCAGCAGGTTCTCGATGCGGATGCCCCACTGGCCCGGGCGGTAGAGGCCGGGCTCGTTGGAGGTGACCATGCCGGCGCGCAGGGCCATCTGCGGCTCGGGCACGGTCTTGCTGATCGACTGCGGGCCCTCGTGCACGTTGAGGAAGTAGCCGACGCCGTGGCCGGTGCCGTGGCCGTAGTCCAGGCCGTCGGCCCACAGCGGCGCGCGCGCCAGCGCGTCGAGCATCGGCCCTGGCGTGCCCTCGGGGAAGACGGCGCGCGACAGGTTCATCATGCCCTGCAGCACGCGGGTGTAGTCGCGGCGCTGGGCGGCCGTCGGGGCGCCGCCGATCGGCCAGACGCGGGTGATGTCGGTGGTGCCGCCCAGGTACTGGCCGCCGGAGTCGATCAGCAGCAGGCCCGCGCCGTCGAGCCAGCGGAAGGCGTGCGGCTCGGCCCGGTAGTGGGGCAGCGCGCCGTTGGCCTGGTAGCCGGCGATGGTGTCGAAGCTCAGGTCGCGGTAGCCGGGCAGCTTCGCGCGCTCGGCGCTCAGGTGCTCGTCGACGCTGAGCTCGCTGTGGCGCACGCCGGCGGCCAGATCGGCCTCGAAGCGGGCGTAGAAGCGGCACATGGCCGCGCCGTCGTGGGCCATGGCCTCGCGCAGGCAGGCCTGTTCGTGCGCGGTCTTGCGCGACTTCTCCAGCGTGCTGGGATTGATCGCCTCGACCACGGCCACGCCCTCGGCCACCCGCTCGCGCAGGCCCCAGGTGATGCGGCGCGGATCGACCAGCAGCGTGCTGGTGGCCGGCAGCGCGGCCAGCGCGTCGCCGGCCTGCGCGTAGTCGGCCAGGCGCAGGCCGTCGGCGGCCAGTGCGGCCGCCAGCGCGGCGTCGATCTTGCCGGCGCCGACGAACAGCGTGGCCTCGCGGGCGCTCAGCAGCAGGTGGGCGAGGAAGACCGGGTTGAAGGTGACGTCGGCGCCGCGCAGATTGGTGATCCAGGCCACGTCGTCCAGCGTCGAGACCAGGTGGTGGCTGGCGCCGTGGGCGGCCATCGCGGCGCGCACGGTGGCCAGGCGGTCGGCGCGGCTGCGGTCGGTCCAGGTGGCGGTGTGCTCGTAGACCGGGGCGGCCGGCAGGTCCGGGCGGTCGGGCCAGACCGTGGCGTCGAACAGGTCGAGGTCGGTGCGCAGCGTGATGTCGCGCGCCTGCAGCGCGCGCCGCAGCGCCTGGCCACCGGCCAGCCCCAGCACCTGGCCGTCGACGGCGACGGTCGAGCCGGCCGGCAGTTCGCGCGCCAGCCAGGTGATGTGGTGGGTGGCGGCGCCGGTGGGGATCTTCTCGAGTGCGATGCCGCTGCCGGCCAACTGGGTCTCGGCCTGCTCCCAGTAGCGGCTGTCGGCGAACAGCACGGCGCGGTCGGTGGTGACCACCAGCGTGCCCATCGAGCCGGTGAAGCCCGACAGCCAGGCCCGGCCCTGCCAGCGCAGCGGCAGGTACTCGGACAGGTGCGGATCGGCGCTCGGCACCAGCAGCGCCTGGGCGCCGCAGCGCGCCAGCGCCGCGCGCACCCGCAGCAGCCGGGCGGGCACCGGATGGGCCTGCGCGGGCGCGGCCTCGCGGTCATCGGGGGACGGAACGGCGGTGGCGGGCAGGGCGGGGTGCGTCATCGTGCGATCGATTCTAGGAGCCGCCTCCGGTCGGCCCGCTATGCTCAGGGTCTTGCCGAGGGGCGCCGCCCGCCGCCGGCGCTGCCCCGCCGCGTGCCGCGTGCTGCTTGCCGCGTGCACGCCACGCTGGCCACGCCGCCACCCCGGCCGATTCCCGACAACGACAACGACGACGACGAACGATGCGACTGCTGCTGGTCGAGGATGACCGCATGATCGGCGAGACCCTGCGCCAGGCCCTGAAGCTGGAGGGCCATGCGGTGGACTGGGTCTACGACACCCATGCGGCCCAGGCCGCGCTGAGCGGCGAGCGCTTCGACCTCGTGCTGCTGGACCTCGGCCTGCCCGAGCGCGCCGGCCAGGCCGCGCGGCCGCTGGCCGGGCTGGACGTGCTGCGTGGCCTGCGCGCGCGCGGCGACGCGACGCCGGTGATCGTGCTGACCGCGCGCGATGCCACCGCCGACCGCGTCAGCGGCCTGGATGCCGGCGCCGACGACTACCTGGTCAAGCCCTTCGAGCTCGACGAGCTGGCCGCGCGGCTGCGCGCCGTCAGCCGTCGCCATGCCGGCCATGCCGACAGCGCGCTGCGCCACGGCGCGCTGCGGCTGGACACCGCCACCCGCCAGGTCAGCCTGGACGGCCGGCCGGTGCTGCTGTCGGCGCGCGAGTACGCGGTGCTGGAGGCGCTGATGCAGCGCCCCGGTGCGGTGCTGACCCGCGCCCAGCTGGAGGACCGGCTCTACGGCTGGGGCGAGGCGGTCGAGAGCAATGCCGTCAGCGTCTACGTGCACCAGCTGCGCAAGAAGCTGGGCGCCGAGCTGATCCAGAGCATGCGGGGCGTCGGTTACTTCCTGGGCGCGCCGGCGGCCGGCGGTGAGACTGCAGGCACGCCGGCCCCCGGCGGTCCGGCCTGATGCCGACGACCGATCCCGCGCCGGGCGCGGCGCCGGCGCGCGCTGCGGCCGACCTGCCCACCCCGGCCCAGGTTCAGGCCCAGGCCACGCCCACGCCCACCGCCCGCCACTGGCCGCCGCGCCTGCCCGGGCCGGCCGATCTGCCGCTGGTGCAACGCCTGGGCCCGCTGCTGCGGCGCACCCGGCGCTCGATCCGCGCCCGCCTGATCGCCTCGCTGATGCTGGGCCTGGCGGCGGTGGCCGTCAGCGTCGGCATGGTCACCTACCGCAACGTGCTGCACGAGGCCGAGCAGCTGTTCGACTACCAGCTGCGCCAGATGGCGCTGGGCCTGCGCGACCAGGGCGAGATCAGCCCCGACGAGGCCGCCGCGCTCAACGACGAGGACCTGGATTTCGTGATCCAGATCTGGCATCTGGACGGCCGCATCGTCTATGCCTCGCGCCGCCACCGCGCGCTGCCCGGGCGGGCGGTGCTCGGCTATGCCGATGTCGACGTGGCCGGTGGTGAGCGCTGGCGCAGCTTCGCCGTGGCCGCGGCCGGGCGGGTGATCCAGGTCGCGCAGCCGCTGCGCATCCGCCGCGCGCTGGCGGCCGAATCGGCCTGGCGTGCGGTCTGGCCGCTGCTGGCGGGCGCGCCGCTGCTGGCCGCCGCGCTGTGGTGGCTGGTCAGCCGCGCGCTGGCGCCGCTGCAGCGCACGGCCGCGCAGATCGCCGCCCGGGATGCCGCCAGCCTGGAGCCGCTGCCGCTGCGCCATCTGCCCGACGAGGTGGCGCCGTTGGTGCAGGCGCTCAACGGCCTGCTGGGCCGGCTCGATCAGGCGCTCGACGCGCAGCGTGCCTTCATCGCCGATGCGGCCCACGAGCTGCGCAGCCCGCTGACGGCGCTCAAGCTGCAGGCCCAGCTGTTGCAGCGCGTGCCCGCGGGGCCGGACCGCGACGCGGTGCACGCGCAGTTGGTGGCCGGTGTCGACCGCGCCGGCCGCCTGGTGGCCCAGCTGTTGACGCTGGCGCGCAGCGAGCCGGGCGGCGCGCAGGCGGCGCAGGCCAGCTGCGTCGATCTGGCCAGCCTGAGCGCCCAGGTGCTGGCCGATGCGCAGCCGCTGGCCTGCGCCCGCGCCCAGCAGCTGAGCGGGCCGGCGGACGCGGGCGGCCTGCCGATGGCGGTGCGCGGGGATGCCGCCGGTCTGGGTGCGCTGGTGCGCAACCTGGTCGACAACGCCTTGCGCTACACGCCCGACGGCGGCCATGTGCAGCTGGATCTGGCCGCCGTCGCCGATGACCGGGGCCGCCCCGGCTGGCGGCTGCGGGTCGATGACGACGGCCCGGGCATCGCGCCGTCCGAGCGGGAGCGGGTGTTCGAGCGCTTCGTGCGCGGGGCCGCCGGCAACGGCCAGACCGGCTCCGGCCTGGGTCTGGCCATCGTGCGGCGGGTGGCCGAGACCCTGGGCGGCACGGTGACGCTGGGCGACGCGCCCTCGGGCGGGCTGCGCGCCGAGGTCTGGCTGCCGGCGGCCGACTGAACGCCGGCGCCGGCGGGATACTGCGCCCATGGACACCCGTGAACTCCAGGCCGCACTGCGGGCCTTCGGCGCCGCCCGCGGCTGGCTCGATTTCCACAACCCGAAGAACCTGGCGATGGCGCTCAGCGTCGAGGCGGCCGAGGTGGTCGAGCTGTTCCAGTGGCTGACCCCCGAGCAGGCCCGCGCGCTGGCCGACGATCCGGCCGGCCGCCAGCGCATCGGCGAGGAAGTGGCTGACGTGCTGATGTACCTGTTGCGGCTGGCCGATGTCTGCGGCGTGGACCTGCAGGCCGCGGTCACCGACAAACTGGCCCGCAACGCGCTCAAATACCCCGCACCGGGTTCGTGACGGGCGTCACGCTCCGGGGAAGGGGGCGCAACCAGACGTTGCGCGGGACCGGATTCCGGCAACGGTTCCATACAGTTTGGCGGGGATTATTTCTGGGCGGGAAATTAAGATTTCCCTACGTTGCTGGTGGTGATCAACCCCAGCGACGAAACCCCCACCCGCGATACATCTGGAGTCCACCATGAAGGTTCTGAGCAAGAAGGAAATGAAGCAAGTTGGCGGCGGCACCCTGTGGCTGCTGAGCTGGCTGTTCGGCGGCTGGGGCCGCAAGAGCTACGGTGGCAACCAAGGCGGCGGCAGCAACTGCGGCTGCGGCCACTGAGCCTCGCCGAGCCACGTGCTCACAGACAGAGCTGACGTGCGGTGACGCACGGGCAGCCTGCCGGATCGGGCCCTCACGAGGGCCCTTTTCGCGTTCTCGTGGTGCGGCGCCGCCGGACGGCGTGTGATGCCCGGGCCCGGCGCGGGCCATCCGTCACGGAAACCTCCGGCCGGCGGCCCGCGCGTGCGTCGGCCGCGGTGGCGGACGTCGTCCAATCGGCGCCACAGAATCGGCGGCCGACCCTGACCGTCGTCGTCAGTCGTTTCGGGATGTCAGTCGTACTTTCTTTTTCCGTGTCGCAAGGTCGGGCCGGGTCCCGCAGGCCGTTGGGACCGCGCCACGCGCGGCATGCCGGTGTCGGAGGCTGAGCGCCGCCGTCAGCGCGCGTTCGCGCCGACGCAGATCGATCCACGGACCGAGGCCGGCGCGCAGGCGCGGGGCGGCCGTGCCCGGCCTTCCGCCGCGGCAGAGCCGGTGGCGCGCCGACCGCAGCCCCATCCGTTCGCCGAGCCGGCCGAGCCTGTCCAGCCGGCCCAGCCGCGCCAGCGCCAGCGGGCCCGCCAGGAGGCCCCGCGCGACGACGACGAAGCCGCCGACGACGGCGAAGGCCGCGTGCGCTTTCGCGAGCAGGCGCTGCAGGCCCTGGCGCCGCGGGCCCATGGCGACATCCTGCTGAGCCCGGGCCGTGCCTCGGGCTGGACGGCCGCGGTGGCCGCGCTGCTGCTGGCCGCACTCGCCGGCCTGCTGGTGCTGGGCAGCTACACCCGCCGCTCGACCGTCGTTGGCCGGCTGGTGCCGGACCAGGGCCTGTTGCGCATCACGGCGCCCCAGGGCGGGTTGCTGCTCGAACGCCACGCCAGCGAACAGCAGGTGGTGCGCCGCGGCCAGCTGCTGTTCGTGCTGTCGGGCGAACGGCTGGGGCCGGGTCTGCAGGAGGTACAGCGCGACATCGCGCAGCAGATCGCGCTGCGCCGCACCTCGCTCGAAGACGAGCTGCGGCGGCTCGATGACGGCCAGTCCCGCGAGGCCGAGCGCCAGCGCCAGCGCGAGAGCGTGCTGGAGGCCGAGCAGGCCCGGCTGGAGCGCCAGCTGCAGCTGCAGGCCTCCCGTGTGGAGGCGGCGCAGGACGCGGTCACCCGCTACCGGTCCCTGGCCGCCCAGGGCTATGTCTCGCGCGACGAGCTGCAGCTGCGCGAGGTCGATCTGACCGAGCAGCGCGCCCGCGGCGAGGCGCTGCAGCGCGAACGGCTGGCGCTGCGGCGCGATGCCGAGTCGGGCCGCCGCGAGCTCGATGCCCAGCGCCTGCGCCAGGGCTCCCAACGGGCCGAGACCGAGCGCGCGCTGGCCCTGCTGCAGCAGGAGCTCACCGAGACGGAGGCGCGCCGGCGCATCGTCGTCACCGCCCCGGCCGACGGCGTGCTCAGCCTGGTGCGGGGCGAGCCCGGCCAGAGCGTCGAGCCCCAGGCCGTGCTCGCCCAGCTGCTGCCCCAGGGCGCGGACCTGCAGGCGCGGCTGTATGCGCCCAGCCGCGCGGCCGGCTTCACCCAGGCGGGCACCGCGGTGCAGCTGCGCTACGACGCCTATCCCTGGCAGAAGTTCGGTCAGGCCACCGGCCAGGTGCTGACGGTCGGTCGCACGCCGGCACCGGCCGACGAGGTGCCACCGGCCACCGATCCGCAGGCCGCGGCCGAGGCCATGTTTCCCATCACCGTCCGCCTGCCCGCGCAGAGCGTGGCCGGCACGTCCGGTCCGCTGCCGCTGAGCCCGGGCATGCGGGTCGAGGCCGTCCTGATGCACGAGAGTCGTCCCTTGTACGAATGGGTGCTGGAGCCCGTGTTCGCCCTGCGCAGCCGGCTGGCGCCGCCGGGCGTGACACTGCCGCCGGTGCCACCCACGCCGCCGGCCGCCGCCGCCGGAGGCCGGCCATGAGCGCCACCACTGCCGGTGGGCGCCACCGCGACGGCGCCGGATCGGCGCCCCGCGGCGACGAGGGCCCGGTCCACGGCCCCGCCTTGAACGCCCGCCTGCAATGGGGCGGTGGCCGCCGCGTGCCGGTGCTGCTGCAGACCGAGGCCAGCGAGTGCGGCCTGGCCTGCCTGGGCATGCTGCTGGGCGCCCATGGCGTGAGCACCGATCTGCCCACGCTGCGGGGCCGGCACGGCCCGGTGCCGCACGGCATGAGCGTGGCCGACTTCGTCGACATGGCCGAGCGCGAGCAGCTGGTCACGCGGGCCGTGCAGCTGGAGATGTCGGACCTGCCGCAGCTGCGGCTGCCGGCCATGCTGCACTGGGACATGGCCCATTTCGTCGTGCTGGTGGCCTTGCGCGGCCGCCAGGCGGTGATCCACGACCCGGCCATCGGCGAGCGCACGCTCGGCCTCGACGAGTTCGGCGAGCACTTCACCGGCGTGGCCGTCGAGGCCTGGCCGGCCGGCGGCTTCGCCCGCCGTGACGAGGCCCGCGCGGTCTCGCTGCGGCAGCTGGTGGGCCGGGTCAGCGGCCTGGGCGCCACGCTGTGGCGGGTGCTGGCGCTGTCGCTGGCGGTCGAGGCCCTGGCCCTGCTCAGTCCGCTGTTCGCGCAATGGGTGGTCGACCATGTGATCGTCGCCCGCGACGCCTCGCTGCTGACCACGCTCGGCCTGGGCTTCGTGCTGGTGCTGCTGATCCAGCAGGGCCTGCAGCTGATGCGCAGCTGGGTGCTGCTGCGCGTGGGCACCCAGCTGCGCGTGCAGTGGCGCAGCAACGTGCTGTCGCACCTGATGCGCCTGCCGCTGGACTACTTCGCGCGCCGTCACCTCGGTGACCTGATGTCGCGCTTCGAGTCGGTCGGCAACATCCAGCGCGTGCTGACCAGCACCTTCGTCGAGGCCGGCATCGACGGCCTGATGGTGCTGCTGACCTTCGGCCTGATGCTGGCCTACAGCCCCGTGCTGGCCGGCTTCGCGGCGCTGTCGGTGGTGTTGTACGCGGTGCTGCGCCAGGCGCTGTACGGGCCGTCGCGCGCGGCCGCTTCCGACCGGCTGATCCGCGCCGCGCTCGAGCAGAGCCATCTGCTGGAGTCCCTGCGCGGCATGCGGGCGATCCGCCTGTTCGCGCGCCAGCACGAGCGGCTGGCGAGCTGGCAGTCGCTGATGGTGGCCGACGTCAACGCCGATGTCCGCGCCCAGCGTCTGGACGTGATCTACCAGGCCGCCCGGCGCACGCTGTCGGGCGCGGCGGCGCTGGGGCTGATGTGGCTGGGCGCCCGCAGCGTGATGGCGGGCGAGCTGACGGTGGGCATGCTGCTGGCCTTCGTCGCCTACCGCACCCAGTTCGACACCCGGGCCACCGAGCTGATCAACCGCTGGTTCGAGCTGCGCATGCTGGGCCTGGACGCCCAGCGCCTGGGCGACATCGTGCTGACCCCGACCGAGCCCGAGCAGCGCCGGCCCCGGCGCGAGCCCGCCGCGGGCGCCACGGCGCCGCCGGCCATCACGCTGCAGGCGCTGGGCTTCCGCTATGCCGGCACCGGGCCGGACGTGCTGGCGGACATCGACCTGCACATTCCGGCGGGCCAGTCGGTGGCCATCGCCGGGCCCTCGGGCTGCGGCAAGTCCACGCTGGTGCAACTGCTGCTGGGCATCTTCACGCCGACCCAGGGCCAGGTCCTGATCGACGGCCGGGCGCTGGAGTCCTCGGCCGTCCAGGCCTGGCGGCGGCAGGTCGGCACGGTGATGCAGGACGACGTGCTGTTCGCCGGCACGATCGCCGAGAACATCGCGTTCTTCGATCCCCGGCCCGACACCGCGCGCATCGAGTCCTGCGCCCGTCTGGCCGAGGTGCACGAGGACGTCACGGCCCTGCCCATGGGCTACCACACGCTGGTCGGCGACATGGGTGCCGCGTTGTCGGGTGGGCAGAAGCAGCGCGTGCTGCTGGCGCGCGCGCTCTATGGACGGCCGCGGGTGCTGGTGCTCGACGAGGCCACCAGCCAGCTCGACGTGGCCCGCGAGGCCCGCATCGGCCAGGCCATCGCGGCGATGTCGCTGACGCGCATCGTCGTCGCGCACCGGCCGCAGACCCTGGCCCTGGTCGACCGGGTGATCGAACTGCGCGATGGCCGCATCGTGCACGACGAGTCCTCGGCCGAGCATCTGGCCCGTCTGCAGCGGCATTGGGTGGCCCCGCGATGAGCGGCGGTCCGCAGGGGCGCCGCGGCGCGCAGGGGATGGACAAGGAGACGGGCGTGGGGATGCGGGCAGGGCATGACGGTCCGGGCGGGGATGCCGTGGACGGGGTGGGCGGTGGTGACGAGGGCCGTGGCGGCTGTGACGGTCGTGACGGCCGTGACGGTCTTGGCGAGCGCGGCAGCCGCGCCCGTACCTGGGCGCGGCGGGTGGGTGCGGCGTCGGGCCGGGTCCTGCTCGCGTCGGTGGGCGTGCTGTCGTCCGTGCAGGCCCAGCCGCAGGTGGTGCGTCCGGTCGCGATCGGGACAATGGGTACGGTGGAGTCGATCGGCTCCGTCGGGGTGGTGCCGGCGGACGAGCCCGCCGCCGATCCGGTGAGCGGCTGTGCGCCCTGGCCGCTGGCGGCCGCGCGGCCGGGCGAGGTGGCGCGGCCGCTGCCGCTGGCGCTGGAGCCCGTGCTGCGTCTGGCGGCGTGCCGGGCCGTGGCCTGGCGGCGTGCCGGTGTGGAGCTGCAGGCCGCGCAGGCCCAGCGTGACCAGGCGCGGGCCGCCTACTGGCCACAGTGGTCGGTCGCCACCTCGCGCACCCGCATCGCGGGGGTCGATGCCGGCAGCCAGGAGCGCTCGGTGAGCGGCCGCTGGACGGTGCTGGACTTCGGCGCCCGGGCCGCGGCCGTGCGGGCCGGCGAGCAGGGCATCCAGGCCGCCGAGGCCGAGCGTCAGGCGCGCTGGCTGCAGGCGCTGGCCTCGACGGTGGACCTGTACGCCGACGCCCTGGCCGCCGATGGCCGGCTGACCGCGGCCCGTGCCAACGTCGACAGTGCGCGCACCGCCGAGCGGGTGGCCGCCCAGCGCCAGCGCGGCGGTGCCGCCTCGCTGGGCGAGACGCTGCAGGCCCAGCGCGCGCGCAGCCAGGCGGCGCTGGAGCTGACGCGGGCCGGGGCCGCGCGGGAACGGGCGCTGCACGCGCTGGCCCTGGCGCTGGGCCTGCCCGCGTCCGCGGCCCTGCAGCTGGATGCCGCGGCGGCGCTGGACGAGGCGATGCCGCCGTCCGGGCCCGGCACGGCCACCCCGACCACCCCGACCACCCCGGCCACCCCGGCCACCCCGGCGGGCCTGCCCTTGGCGGAGCATCCCCAGCGCCGCGCCGCCGAGGCCCGTCAGATGCAGGCCCAGGACCGTCTGGCGGCCGCCCGGGCCGAGCGTTGGGGCGCGGTGCAGATCGACGGCAGTCTGTCCCGGGTCAAGGACAGTGCCGGGGGCTACAGCAGCCGCACCGTGGGCCTGAGCTGGAGTCTGCCGCTGCTCGACGGCGGCCTGGGGGCCAGCCGCCAGCGCGAAGCCGAGGCCCAGGTGGAGGCCGCCCGGCTGGATGCCGAGCAGGCGGCGCGCGGCCTGCGCCAGCAGCGGCTGCTGCAGCAGACGGCACTGGACGGCGAACGCGAGGCGCTGCAGGAGTCGGCCCGCCTGCTGGCCGCGGCCGAGCAGGCCTGGGACGTGGTGCAGGAACGCTTCCGCCTGGGCGTCAGCAGCTACACCGAGCTGCTGGCGACGCAGGACGCGCTGGCCGCCGCCCGGCTGCAGCGGGCCGGTGCGCAGGCCGAATGGCTGCGCGCCCGCTGGCAGCTGGCCCTGGCCGGCGGCCTGCCCCTGCCCGAGGGGCTGATGCGGCCCTGAGCCGGATCAGCCCAGGCGCGTCTTGCGCGGCGTCGGTGGCACCACCCGGTGGTCGGCCGTCGCATTGGTCTTGACCCGCTTCGGCGTCGCGCTCTTGCTCAGCGAGGCGAGGGCGACGAACCAGGCCTTGGGCATGTCGGTGGGCAGGCCGATCGGGATGCCGGCCAGCTTGGGCGTGCTGTCGAAGGCATGGCCCGGGTTCTGGAAGCCGGGTTCGGTGCAGCTGATGCAGCCGTAGCCGCCGCGGGTGCAACTGCCCTCGCCATTCCAGGGCCGGCTGTTGCAGTCGGCATGGGCCTGGGTGCCCTTGCAGCCCTGGTGTTCCATCATGCAGCCCAGGTCGCCGGGCTTCTCGGCACTGGCCTTGAACTCGTAGAACTCGTTGCGGGTGCAGCCGTGGTGCACCAGGTGGTCGGCATAGAAGCGCGGGCGGGCCAGGGCGTCGAGCGCGTCGGCCGTCAGCGTGTCCTCGGCCAGCGCCATCAGCGTCTCGATCACCCAGCCCGGATGGGTCGGGCAGCCGGCCACGTTGACCACCGGCAGGCCGCCGCCGGCGCGGAAATCCGCCCCCAGCAGGCCGCCGGGTCGTTCGTCCTCGTACTGCAGGCCGCAGGCCTCGGTCGGATCGGCGAGCGGGTGGCCGGTGCCGGCCGCGCCCGTCAGACCCAGGCCGCCGGCCAGCGAGCTGGCCAGGCCCGCGGCCACGCCGCCGGGCGCCAGCGGCGCGACCGCCGACATGCCGCCCCAGGCCGCGCAGCTGCCCACCGCCACCACATGGCGGGCGACGCCGGCCAGCTCGCGCACCCAGTCCATCATCGGCCGGCCGGTGCCGGCCAGCAGGTGGAAGCGGCCGCTGCCGCCGGGCCCGCGCAGGATGGCGCCCTCGACGCACAGCACGTCCAGCCGCTGGCGACCGCTGCGGCAGTCCTCCAGCAGGGCCCGCACCTCGTCACCGCTGGCCAGGCTCAGCGACGGGTGCCACAGCAGGTCCAGGCCCGCGTCGGCCAGCAGGGCGCCGAAGTCGGGCGTGTCGGCGCACAGCAGCGACATCGTGCAGCCGCCGCAGCCGCCGGACTGCAGCCACAGCACCGTCAGCCGGGACGGGCTCTGCGCTGCGGGAGAGGGCATCGACGGCGACATGGCAGGCTCTTCGGTCTGGCGGTCTGGCGGTCAGGTGCTCAGTTCTCGAGCCCGAAGCGCTGCAGCTTGGCGCGCAGGCCGACGCGTGACAGGCCCAGCTCCTTGGCGGCCTGGGTCTTGTTCCAGCGGTGGCGCAGCAGCACCTCGCGCAGCACCATGGCCTCGATGGCGTCCAGCCGCTCGGCCAGCGTGCCCTTGGCCGGCACGCCCTGGGGCAGGGCACTGCCGCTGCCGGCCGTGGCCGCGGCCGCACCGGTCTGGCCGGCCAGCAGGCGGCGTGAGAAGTCCCGCGCCTGCACGCCGATGCACAGGGCGCCGTCGGCTGCGGCATGCACATCCTCGGCCAGCGCCAGGGCCCGTGCGATCTCGTTGCGCAGCTCGCGGATGTTGCCGGGCCAGGGATAGCCCAGCAGCACCGCACGCGCATCGTCGGCGAAGCGGGCGCCGGGGCGGCCGAGCTCGGCCATCGACAGCTGCAGCAGGTGCTCGGCGATCGGCACGATGTCGCCCGGGCGCTCGCGCAGCGGCGGCATCTGCAGCGTGACGCCGGCCAGCCGGTAGTACAGGTCCTCGCGGAAGCGGCCGGCGCGCACCTCCTCCTCGATCGGGCGGTGCGTGGCGGCGATCACCCGCACGTCGACCGGCACGGCGCGCGTCGAGCCCACCGGCCGCAGTTCGCCCTCCTGCAGCACGCGCAGCAGCTTGACCTGGAACATCGGCGAGGTCTCGCCGATCTCGTCGAGGAAGATGGTGCCGCCGTGCGCGCGCTGGAACAGGCCGGTGTGGTCGTCGACCGCGCCGGTGAAGGCACCGCGCTTGTGGCCGAACAGCTCGGACTCCAGCAGCGTGTCGGGAATCGCCGCGCAGTTCTCGACCACGAAGGGCCCGGCCGCGCGCGGTGACGCGTAGTGCACGGCGCGCGCCAGCAGCTCCTTGCCGGTGCCCGATTCGCCCAGCACCAGCAGCGACAGGTCGTAGCGGGCGATGCGCTCGGCCATCGTGCACACCGCATCCAGCGGTGAGCCGGCCGCACGCACGATGCGCTCGAAGCCGAAGACCTGGCGCGCCTCGCGCAGCTTCTCGCTGCGGCGCTCGCGCAGCGCGGGCGTGCCGGCACGCAGGTCGAGCTCGATGCGCTGCAGGCCGTGCTGCAGCCGCCGCGCCTCGACGGCGTGGCGCACGGTGCCCAGCAGGTGGTCGGGCACCCAGGGCTTGAGCACGTACTGGAAGATGCCGGCCTCGTTGACGCCGGCGATGATGTCCTCGCTGTCGGCATAGCCGCTGATGACGATGCGCACCACCTGCGGCCACTGCTCGCGCACCTCCTTGAGGAAGGCCACGCCGGACTGGCCGGGCATGCGCTGGTCGCACAGGATGACGGCCACGTCGTGGCGTTCGAGCAGGGCGCGCGCGGCCGTGGTGTCGCTGGCGCACAGGATGCGGAAGTCCTCGTCCAGCGTGCGCCGCATCGCCTCCTGCGAGCGCACCTCGTCGTCGACCAGCAGCACCAGCGGCAGATCCTCGCCGCCGGCGGGCCAGTCCGTGGCGGTGTCGTACGGATCAGGGGCGGTGAGGCTCATGCGGTGACGGACAGCGGGCGGTGCGACGGCGCGCCATTGTGCATCGCCGTGCCGGCGCGCCGTGAGGGCCGTGGTGCAGGACTGGCCGCCACGTGCCTGCGCGGCCGATCGCCGCCGGCTGCGCGGGTTCCCCGGGGAAAGCACGGGGCGGGAATGCCCGGCCGCGGCGGCTGCCGGCCCCGGGCCCGCGGCTATGCTCATCGCGACCTTCCGGTCGTACGACTGCTCCTCATGATGCCTGCCATGCCTTCTGCCTCCCACGGCGCTGCGGTCCCGCCCTGGCCCGATTTCCGCGATCCCGCCTTCCTGCGCGGCCATGTCCGCCAGACGCTCGGCTTCTATGCCGGACGTGCGCTCGATCCCGCTGGCGGCTTCTTCCATTTCTTCAAGGACGATGGCACCGTCTACGAGCGCCGGGTGCGCCATCTCGTCAGCAGCACGCGCTTCGTCTTCAACCATGCGACCGCCTTCCGTGCCTTCGGCGACGAGTCCGATCGCGCGGCCGCGCGCCACGGCCTGGCCTTCGTGCAGCAGGCCCATGCCCATCCGCAGGGCGGCCATGCCTGGATGATCGACTGGGACGGCACCCGCGCCCACCTGCTCGACGACAGCCATCAGGCCTACGGTCAGGCCTTCGTGCTGCTGGCCCACGCGCACGCGCTGATGGCCGGCATCGAGGAGGCGCGCGCCGGCCTCGATGCCGCCGTCGGCCTGCTCGACCGCCGCTTCTGGGAGCCGGCCCACACGCTGTACGCCGACGAGGCCACGGCCGACTGGCGCATCGGCGCCTACCGCGGCCAGAACGCCAACATGCATGCCTGCGAGGCCTTCCTCGCCGCCCATGAGGCAACGCAGGATGAACGTTACCTGAGGCGCTCGCTGCAACTGGCCGAGGCCGTCACCCAGGGTCTGGCCGGCCAGAGCGACGGCCTGGTCTGGGAGCACTACGACAGCCACTGGCGGGTCGACCTCGACTACAACCGCCACGACCGGACGAACATCTTCCGCCCCTGGGGCTTCCAGACCGGCCATCTGACCGAATGGGCCAAGCTGCTGCTGCAGCTGCGCCGGCGCCTGCAGCAGGCGCAGCAGGACGTGCCCGACTGGCTGCTGCCCACGGCCACCCGCTTCTTCGACACCGCGATGCAGCGGGGCTGGGACGAGGTGCACGGCGGCCTGGTCTACGGCTTCGGCCCCGACGGCGCGGTGTGCGACGCCGACAAGTACTTCTGGGTCCAGGCCGAAAGCCTGGCCGCCGCGGCCTGGCTGGCCGTCACCCAGCAGGGCTGCGCCGGACCCGGCATGGCCGCCGCCGCCGAGCGCAGCTGGACCTGGTACCGCCGCATCTGGGCCTATGCCTGGCAGCACATGATCGACCACCGCCACGGCGCCTGGTACCGCATCCGCACGCCCGACAACCGCGCCTACGGCGACGAGAAGAGCCCGGCCGGCAAGACCGATTACCACACGATGGGAGCCTGCCACGACGTGCTGCGCGCGCTCGGTGAGCCGATGGCCGCGCCGCGGGCCTGAGCCACGGGTCTGGCCAGGCGCGCTTGCCGCCGGTCCGGACCGGCGGCGGAGGTGCTCCTCAAGACTGCGGAAAACCTGATGCGCAGGATGAGCGTCCAGTCCGATACTGGCCGCCATCGCGGCCTGCAGGCCGGGCGGCACGGTGGCCGTCCCGCGGCTGCGCTCGGGGAGCACACAGGTGACGGATCGGGATCCATGCGCAGGCCGGCTGCACGCGTTCGGCCAAGGTGACGGTGACTTTCCACGGCTGGGCGTCCGGCCGGGCGGCTGGCGGTGCGGCAGCCCGATCGGCACCTCGATCGGCCGTGCAGGAGGCTGGCTGCGCACGGCGCTGGCCGCGGCGACGCTGGGGGCCACGGTGGCATTGGCAGGCGGTGCTCCGGCCCAGGCCGCGCTGCTCGTCGATGCCCGGCCGGGTGGCTGGAGCGATGTCTGCGTGGCCTGCGGCAGCACCGGCACGACCTGGGGTTATGCGCTGCACACCGACCGTGCGCTGACGCTGACGGCGCTGGGCGCCTGGGACAGCGACAGCGATGGCCTGGGCCGGGCGGTCGAGGTCGGTCTGTGGGATGCGGCCGGCACGCTGCTGGCGTCGGTCGGCGTCGATGACGCCAGCGCCTGGCGTGCGGCGTCGGCCGAAGCGGGCGGCTCCTGGCTGCTGGCCTCGATCGCGGCACTGTGGCTGGCCCCGGGCGACTATCGGCTCGGACAGGTCGTCACCGACCAGGGGCCGACCTGGCTGCTGCCCGCGGGCGTCAGCACCGCCGACGGCGTGCAGCTGACGCAGAGCCTGACGCAGTGGTCTGGCGACAGCGGCCTGGGCCTGCCCGAGGACCCGAGCGCGCAACTGGTGCTCGGCCCGACCGCCTGGGCCGTGCCCGCGCCCGACGGCCTGGCACTGGCCGGCCTGGCGCTGGTCCTGCTGTGGGGTGGCCGCCTGCATCGGAGGCGCCGGGTGCGTGCGGTGCCGGTCGGATCTGGCGGAACGTGCCGGCCGGTCGATGGGGAGCACCGCTCCGACCGTGCCCCGGGCCTGACGCCGGGACCGAGGAGCCTTCCGGACCTGGACCTGGGCCTGGCCCTGGGACTGTGCCTCGGGCTGGGCCTGTGCCTGTCCGCGGGCACGGCCCGGGCCGCCTGTCCGGGCCAGACGGTGCCGGCCACCGAGTTCGTCCGTTTCAGCTCGCCCGACCTGGCCAGCACGCCGCCCGCGCTGCTGACGATCCAGGGCAAGCTGTCCTGGCCCGGTTCGACCGATGGCGTCAGCCGCTGCGCGGGCACGCGCAAGCTGCCGGCGGTGCTGATCCTGCACGGCTCGTCGGGCGTCGACAGCCGCGGTGACTACTACCAGCAGGCGTTGAACGCCGCCGGTTTCGTCACGCTGCAGATCGACATGTGGGAGGCGCGTGGCGTCGGCGGTCTGGTCTCGCGCCCGGCCGCGCCGATCCTGACCTATCCGGATGCCTTCTCCGCCCTGGCCCTGCTGGCGGCCCGGCCCGAGGTCGATGCGCAGCGCATCGGCGTCATCGGCTTCTCCTGGGGCGGCGTCGTCAGCCTGGGCACCTCGGAGGCGACCTATGCGGCGATGTTCGGCGGTGGCCGGCGCTTCGCGGCGCACGTGGCGCATTACCCCGTGTGTTATGGCGCCAACAACACCGGCATTCCGGCCTTCCAGCCCAATGTGCGCACCGGCACCCAGTACCGCGTGCCCACCGGCGCGCCGGTGCTGATCCAGATCGGCACGCTGGACGACTACGACAACGGCGCGGCCCATTGCCAGAACCTGGCGGCCCAGATCAACGCCGCCTACGGCCCGCTGATGCAGGTGCAGACCCATGCCGGCGCCTACCACGGCTGGGACCGCCTGATGATCCCGGTCGATGTGCCCGATCCCTATGGCAACGAGGGCAGCTACCTCAAGGGCCTGAGCGGCATGCCGATGGTGCGCATCCGGCCGGACCCGGCGGCCGCGGCAGCGGCACGCGTGCGTGCGGTGGCCTTCTTCAAGGACACGCTGCGCTGAGCGAGCGGCGGGGCCGCGCTGCCGCAGGGTCCGCGCGGCTCAGCAGATCCGCGGCAGCGGTTCGCCGCTGAGCCAGTCGACCACGCGCTGACCACCGAAGCGCGTGGTCATCGTGACGAAGTGGTGCTCGTCGGCGCGCACGCGGCCGATGCGCGCGGCGGCCGTGCCCAGCGGGTCGGCGCGCAGCGCGGCCAGCGCCGCGTCGGCGTGCTCGGCCGCGACGATGGCGACCAGCTTGCCCTCGTTGGCGATGTAGAGCGGGTCCAGTCCGAGCAGCTCGCAGGCGGCCTCGACCTGGGGCGCGATCGGCAGCGCCGCCTCGTCGAGCGCGATGCCCACGCGCGACTGGCGTGCGATCTCGTTGAGCGTGGTGCCCAGGCCGCCACGCGTGGGGTCGCGCAGCGTGCGCACCGCACCCTCGGGCACGGCGGCCAGCAGCCGCGCGACCAGGCCGTGCAGCGCCGCGCTGTCGCTGCGCACCTCGGTGTCGAAGCCCAGGGATTCGCGCTGCGACAGCACGGCCACGCCGTGGTCGCCCAGCGTGCCCGAGACCAGCACCACGTCGCCCGGCCGCGCCCGGGCACCACCGATCTCGCGGCCCGGTGGCAGCGCGCCGATGCCGGTGGTGCTGATGTAGACGCCGTCGCCGTGGCCCTGCTCGACGACCTTGGTGTCGCCGGTGACGATGGCCACGCCGGCCGCCCGTGCGGCGGCCGCCATCGACTGCACGATGCGCTGCAGATCGGCCAGCGGGAAGCCTTCCTCCAGGATGAAGCTGGCCGACAACCACAGGGGCACCGCCCCCATCACCGCCACGTCGTTGACCGTGCCGTGCACGGCCAGGCTGCCGATGTCGCCGCCGGGAAAGAACAGTGGCGAGATCACGTGCGCATCGGTGGCCATCACCAGGCGGTGGCCGGCGGCCGGCGCGGGCAGAGCCAGCACGGCACCGTCGTTGCCTTCGCGCAGGGCGGGGTTGTCGAAGGCGCGGGCGAAGACCTCCTCGATCAGCTGCAGGCCGGCGCGGCCGCCGGCGCCGTGGTTCATGTCGATGCGGCCGTGCTTGAGGTCCAGCGGGCGGATGTAGTCGGGCTTGACGGGCATGACGGTCGACTTCAGGTGACGGAGGGGCGGGCGTTGGTGGCCGTGGTGGCCGTGGTGGCCGTGGCGCCCGTGGTGGGCGCCGGCCGCGTCGGCTCGGCGCGGATCGGGATGTCGCGGAAACGGCCGTAGGTGTAGTGGGCGGCGCAGGCGCCCTCGCTGGAGACCATGCAGCTGCCCATCGGGCTGTCGGGCGTGCAGACGTTGCCGAACAGCGTGCAGTCGGTGGGCTGGCGCACGCCGCGCAGGATGGCACCGCACTCGCACTTGGGGTGGTCGGCCACCGGGCGGTAGTGCAGCTCGAAACGGCGCTCGGCATCGAAGGCGGCGTAGCGCTCGCGGATGCGCAGTGCGCTGTTGGCCACCTCACCCAGGCCGCGCCATTCGAAGTGTTCGCGGTGCTCGAAGACCTCGGCCACCACCGCCTGCGCGGCGGCATTGCCCTCGCGCGTGACGGCGCGGGTGAACTCGTTCTCGACCACGGCGCGGCCGCTGTTGACCTGGCGCACCAGCATCAGGATGGCCTGCATCACGTCCAGCGGCTCGAAGCCGGCGATCACCACCGGCTTGTGGCGCTCGATGGCGAAGGGCTCGTAGGGCGCCGAGCCGATGACGATCGAGACATGGGCCGGGCCGACGAAGCCGTCCAGCGGCACGGTGGCCAGGCCGGCCTCGCCCGCCAGACGCGCGGCCTCAGGGGCCGACAGGATGTGGTCGACCGCGGCCGGCGTCAGCACATGGCAGCACAGCACGCTGAAGTTGCGCAGGCCGAGCGCCTCGGCCTGGCGGATGGCGAGCGCCGTCGGCGGCGTGGTGGTCTCGAAGCCGATGGCGAAGAACACCACCTCGCGCTGCGGGTTGTCGCGCGCCAGCGCCACCGCGTCGGCGGCCGACCAGACCATGCGGATGTCGGCGCCGCGGGCCTTGGCCTTCATCAGGCTCAGGCGCTCGGGCGAGCCCGGCGCAGGCGAGGCCGGCACGCGCATCGTGTCGCCATAGGTGGCGACGATGGCGCCGCGGTCGAGCGCCAGACCGATGGCCTGGTCGATGCGGCCGATCGGCAGCACGCAGACCGGACAGCCCGGGCCGTGGATCATCCTCACGTTGGGCGGCAGCAGCTCGATCACGCCATAACGGGCGATCGCATGGGTGTGGCCGCCGCAGAACTCCATGAAACGGTAGTCGCGCTGCGGGTCGGCCTCGGCCTGGATGCGATCGGCGATCTGGCGGGCGAGCGCGCCGTCGCGGAATTCGTCGACGTACTTCATCGGCGGGGTCTCCTGGGTGGGGTCTGCGGCGGGCGGATCAGCGTGCCGCGGTGTCGGTGGCCGTGGCGGTCGACGTGGCCGCGGAGGCCGCCGTGACCGGCCCGGCCTCGGCCGGCGACTCGCCCGCGCCCAGCTCGGCGAACAGCGCCAGCGTGCGGGCGGCCTCTTCGGCGTCGATCTCGCCGATGGCATGGCCGACGTGGACGATGACGTAGCTGTCGACCGCGGCCTGCGGCGTCAGTGCGACGCTGATGGTCTTGCGCACGCCGCCGAGCTCGACGACGGCCTGGGCCTCGGGCAGCAGCTGCACGATGCGGGCGGGAAGGGCGAGGCACATGGGGCGGACTTTCGATCGGAAGAAGGACGGAAGGGGCGAGGTGACGGTGGCGGGCGGGTGCTCGGGCCTGCGCTCGGACGGGTGTTCCGGTGGGCGTTCAGACAGGCCTTGCGCCGGGCATCCAGCGCGGTGCTGCCGAGGTGGGCGAGGGGGCAGAGGGGGCCGAGAGGGTGGCGCCGTCTGGATGGACCGGGGCGACCGGCGAGGCGGCGGACGGGTCCGCGCGGCCGGCGGCCAGCCGGGCGAGGGCGACCGCGGCCTGGCCGAGGCTCAGGCCACCGTCGCCGCAGGGCAGGGCACGGGCCTCCAGCAGGCGCAGGGCGGGGCGGCCGCGGTCCGGGCCGAGGGCCTGCAGGCCCTGCAGCAGATGGCGCCGCAGCAGGCGGTTGATCAGGCAGCCGCCGCCCAGCACGACGGTGTGCAGGCCGCGGGCGCGGGCATGGTGGTCGACCCAGGCGGCCAGCGCGTGGCCGAGGTCGGCGTGGAAGCGGGCGGCCTGGATGCTCATGTCGGCGGTCAGGTCGGCACCCAGGTCCGTGCTCGGCTCGGCGCGGGCGTTCAGTTCGGTGGTCAGCCCCGCGGCCGCGCCCGCGCCAGATCGCGCGGGCGCTGACGACGGGACGGGCCGCGTCACGGGCGGGCTCGCCGGTCGCAGCGCACCCCGGTCCCCGATGCGCGCCAGCGCGGCCTCGACCAGTGGCGCCCACAGCGCCTGCGGCCGCAGGCGGCCCTGCGCATCGAGCCAGTCGGCAGCCTGCAGCGCCAGGCCGGTGTCCGATGATGGCGGCCCGGCCGGTCGTGCACCGCAGGTCGCGGGTGAGGCACGCGCCGCGCAGGCCTCCAGCCGCATCGCGGCATCGGCCTCGTGCTGCTGCACGTCGCAGATGCCGAGCAGGGCGGCGGCCGCATCGAACAGGCGCCCGGCGCTGCTGCTGTGGGCCAGGTGGTCGGCGCCGCGCGCCAGCAGGCCGGCCAGGGCGGTGGCCTGGGGCTGGTCCGGCCACAGTCGGGCGATCTGCGCGCCCTGGCTGCTGGCCTGCAGCAATGCGGCACCCAGGCGCCAGGGTTCGCGCGCGGCACGGTCGCCGCCGGGCAGCGGCAGCGGCGGCAGATGATCGATGCGGCGGAAGCCGCCGCAGGCGTCGAGGGCCAGCAGTTCGCCGCCCCAGGCGTCATGCCGGGTGTCGCGCCGGGTGTCGTACCGGACCTTGGACGTCGGACGTGGGGTACGGGCTTCGGCAGGCGCCTGAGTCTTGCCGTTGTGGTCAGTCTCCGGGCCAAGGTGCCCGCTTGTCTCCAGCGCGGCCGCGGTCTGGCCGTCGCCCAGGCCGTGGCCGTCCAGCACCAGGGCCAGGGCGGGTCCGCACCATCCGTGCTCGGCCAGCACGGCGGCCGCATGGGCATGGTGGTGCTGCACCGGGTGCAGCGGCAGATCGTCCTCGGCCGCCCAGTGCGCGGCCTGGCGGCTGGCGGCAGCGTCCGGATGCAGGTCGTGCGCGATGTGGCGCGGCCGCACGCCGAGGAAATCGGCCAGCCGGGCGGCAGCCTCGCGGTGCGCCTGGCGTGCGGCCGGGCTGTCCAGATCACCCAGATGAGGCGACACGAATGCCTCGGCGCCGCGGGTGATGCAGACGGTGCTCTTGAGGTGCGCGCCAGCGGCGAGCACCGGCGGCAGGCCGGCCCAGGCGGCGGGCAGCGGGATCGGCTCGGGCACGTGGCCACGGGCGCGGCGGATGAAGGGGGCGAACAGCGGGGCGCTGTTCGCGGTGCCTCCCGCGGTGCCCTCCGTGGTGCCTTCCGCGTTGCCTTCCGTGGTGCCTTCCGTGGTGCCGGGGCTTGCGGTCGCCGGCTCGCCCGGCATCGGCCGGCGCACGCTGTCGTCGAGTCGGCCGAGGATGGCGCGGTCGTGCACCAGCAGCGCGTCGGCCAGGCCGCGGCCCAGGCGGCTGACGGCCTCGTCCTCGTCGATGACCAGCGGCTCGCCGCCCGGGTTCGCGCTGGTGACCACCAGCAGCGCGGGCGAGGCGGCCGCGCGCCAGCCGGCATCGGCGGGGCTGCCGTCGAGCGCGTGCAGCAGCAGCCCGTGCAGTGGCGTGGCCGGCAGCATCAGGCCCCATTCGTCGAGACCGGGCGCGATCAGGCCGTGGCTGTCGGGCAGCGCACGCGCGACATCGGGGCGGCAGGGCAGCAGCAGGATGGGCCGCGCCGGGCTCGCCAGCAGGGCCGCTGTGGCGTCATCGACCTGCAGCCACTGCCGCGCACTCTCGACGTTGGCCGCCATCAGCGCGAAGGGCTTGCCGGCGCGCTGCTTGGCCAGACGCAGGCGCTGCAGCGGCGCGGCCTGGCGGGCATCGCAGACCAGCTGGTAGCCGCCCGCGCCCTTGACCGCCAGCACCTGACCGGCGCGCAGGCGGCGTGCGGCCTCGACCAGCACATCGTCGGCGGGCAGCGGCCGGCCGTCGGGATCGCGCAAGGCCAGCCGTGGGCCGCAGTGCGGACAGGCCAGCGGCTGGGCATGGTGGCGGCGGTCGGCCGGATCGGCGTACTCGCGGGCGCAGTCGGCGCACAGCGCGTAGCCGGCCAGGCTGGTGTGGGCGCGGTCGTAGGGCAGGCGTGCGGTCACGCTCCAGCGCGGGCCGCACTGGGTGCAGTTGATGAAGGGATGGCGCCAGCGGCGGGCAGCGGGGTCGAACAGCTCGTCCAGGCAGTCGTCGCAAGGGGCGGTGTCGGGCGGCAGCGTGGTGTGGATGTCGCCGTCCGCCTGGCTGGTGCGCAGCACGAAGCCCGTGGCTGTCAGCTCCTCGTCGGGCGGGCAGGTCCGCCGCTCCTGGCTGCGGATGCGGGCCAGCGGGGGCGGGGCGTCCCGCAGGGCCTGCCACAGCGCCTGCAGCGCGGCCGGCGGGCCCTGCAGCTCGGCCTCCAGGCCCTCACCGTCGTTGCGCGCCCAGCCGTCCAGGCCCAGCCGTGCGGCCTGGCGCGCCAGCCATGGACGCATGCCCACGCCCTGCACCGCGCCGTGCAGGCGCAGGTGCCAACGTTCGGTCTCAGGTGTCGTGGGCATGGGCGGTGGGCGGGGTGGAAGGGAGCCGTGCGGACCGGCGTGCGGGCGGATGGGGCGTGTGGCGTGGCGGGACGGGACAGGGCCTGGGCCTCAGGCTGCGGCGTCCTGCAGCAGCCAGTCCAGCCAGGCGTCCATGCCGGTGCCGGTGCGTGCCGACACCAGCAGCACCTCGATCGACGGGTTCACGCGCTGTGCATACGCGATGCAGGCGGCCACGTCGAAGTCCAGGTGCGGCAGCAGGTCGACCTTGTTGAGCACCATCAGCCGGGCGGCCGCGAACATGTCCGGGTACTTCAGGGGCTTGTCCTCGCCTTCGGTCACCGAGAGGATGGCGATCTTGGCCCGCTCGCCCAGATCCCACATCGCCGGGCAGACCAGGTTGCCGACGTTCTCGATGAACAGCAGCGGGCCGGCGGTGGGCGGTGCTTCGGCGTCGGCGTCGGTGTCGGCGGTGGCGTCGGCGTCGGCCGTCCGGGCTGCGTCGGGGGTGTGGCCGTGGCCGTGCCCGTGCGTGTGCCACGGCAGGTGGGCGAAGGCGTCGGCGACCATGCGGGCGTCGAGGTGGCAGCCCTTGCCGGTGTTGACCTGGATCGCCGGGGCGCCGGTGGCGCGGATGCGGTCGGCGTCGTGGCTGGTCTGCTGGTCGCCCTCGATCACGCCGACGGTGCGTCCGGGGTCCCGCGCACGCAGGGCGTGGATGGTCGCGCACAGCAGCGTGGTCTTGCCCGAGCCGGGGCTGGAGACCAGGTTCCAGGCCTGCACGCCGTGCTGGGCGAAGTGCGCACGGTTGGCGGCGGCCAGCGCGTTGTTGGCGCCCAGCACGTCGGCTTCCAGGCGGATCGCGCGCGCCTGGCTCATGCCGGGCACCGAGACGCGGGCGCTGCCGGCGCCGTAGTGCAGATCGCCGGTGCGTGGGTCGATGGCGACGGCCGCTTCGTCCACGCTCACCGCGGACGGTGCGCTGGCCGTACGCTGCGGGTGCGCAGGGGCCGGGTCGTGCCCTGCGGCAGGCACGTGCCGGTGAGGCTCGTGGTGGTGGGCGTGGTGGTCGTGATGATGGTGCCCGTGAGGGTGCTCGGCGTCATGGCCATGCGCATGGGCTTGGGGATGGGGATGGGGATGGGGATGGGCATGCCCGTGCCCGTGGCCCTCGATCGTCGCGCCGGTGCCGGCGCAGCCGCAGACGACACACATGTCGTGCTCCTCGTTTCAGTCGTCATGGACCAGCAGCTCGACGACACGCAGTTCGGTGCCGCCGGTGGGCTGGATCTGGTGGCCGCCGCAGTCCGGACAGGCGGCGATGCGGTCGGTGATGGTGATGGCATGGCTGCAACGCAGGCACCAGGCCGGCGCGGGCGGCTCGTCGATGACGATCTCGGCGCCGTCCAGGCAGGTGCCGGGCATCAGGCTGTCGAGCGCGAAGCGCAGCGCGCGCACCTCGACATTGGACAGTGCGCCGGCCTCCAGCCGCAGCCGCTGCACGCGCACGAAGCCCTCGCGGCGGGCGGTGTCCTCGACCAGCTGCAGCACGCCGCCGGCCAGGCTGAGCTCATGCATGGCGGATCTCCTCGGATGTCGGGTCAGCGGTGGGGGGGCCGGCCGCGGGGTCGATGGTGCAGGGCATGCAGGGATCGTAGGCAAAGGCGAGCCCCTGCGCGCCACGTGCGCCTTCGGCCGAGGCGGGCAGCTCACACAGGGCCTGGGCCAGCGTGCCCCGCGGGTGGAAGTTCCATTCGGTCGGCGCCAGCACCTGGGCTTCGGCCAGATGCCGGCCGCCGCTGCCGGCCGCCAGCCGCAGCCGGTGCAGCAGCAGACCGCGGGCGGTCTCGACCCAGGCCAGGCCGGCGCCGTCGTCGAGCTGCACGGCGCCACAGGCCAGCCGTGCGGCGCCGAAGGCGGCAGGCGCACTGCCGATGGGGTCCTCATGTCCAGAGTTTGCTCCGGTGTGGGCCACCGGGGGCGCGGAGGGGGCGCTGCCCAGGTGGATGTCGGGCTGCAGCAGCTGCAGCAGATCGACCAGACGCGCCAGCAGCCGGCTGCCGGCCTCGGCCATGCGGTGGCGGCGCGGTGCGTGGTGGCGGCTCCAGGGGCCGGTGTCGGGCACGGTCTGCTGCCACTGGGGCCTGCGGGTCCAGCCCGGGGTGGCCAGATCGCGGCCCAGGCGTTCGAAGGCCAGGCGGCCGTGGTCCAGCAGGTCCAGCGGGCGGTGAGGCGTGGCCAGGCGCGAGAGCGCGGGCCACAGCGCTGTCAGCCAGCGCGCCAGCGGCGTGTCCGCACACGACAACTGCGCGGCCAGCGCCGGCCCGCCCCCGTCATCCCAGGCGGCCAGCCAGTCGGCACTGCGGCCGCCGCACCAATGGGCGTCGACCCAGGCGGCGGCTTCGGCCCGGCGCGCCTGGCAGCTGCCGACATCGGCCCCTTCGGCCAGCGGATGCAGCCAGGGGCTGCCGTGCAGACTGCGCGTCAGCTCGGCGGCCGCCGGGCCGCCGCCGAGCCGGGCGGGGCCGTCATGGGCCAGGCGCAGTGCCTGCTCGCGGGCGGTGCTCCAGGTCAGGTGCTGACGGGCCAGGGCGTCGGGGCGCCAGACGTGGCGGCGTGGGTCCACCGCTGGCAGGCCGGCGGGGAGGCGCGCGATCGCATGGCCTGCCGGCCGGTCCCCGTCGTCCGTGCCGTCCGTGCCGTCCATGCTGCCCATGGCGTCCAGGCCATTCACGTCGTCCTGCAGCCGGTGGTGGATGCCCGCGCGGGCCGCCTGCAACGCCAGTGTCGCAGCCAGTGTGTGAGCACCGCTGCACAGGCTGTGCAGGCGGCCGACCAGCGCGGGCCAGTCATCGGCAGGGCGGCCGGCCGCGAGCCGGCTGGCCAGCGCGGGCCGGCCGCCGTGGATCGGCCCCTCGGCGTCGAGGGCGGCCGCCCCGTGTGGTGCCAGCGTGGTGCCCGGCCGCAGGTGCAGGGCGCCGATCAGCGACTGCAGCGTGGCAGACGGTTGTCGTGCCGCAGCGGGCGGGCGCAGGGGCGAGAGCTCAGGGGTCACGGGATGCCGCGGGATGGTTCGTCGGGGGGAGGGGGGCGTCGGAGATCGGGTCCGCGGGGGCGGTGGGCGGGCTTCAGTCCGTCATTCCGACCGGCCGTCCGAGCGGTGCCGTGATGGCCGCGCATCGGTCGTCCCGCGGCCGAACAGGAAGCCGCGCCGGGAGTGCGCCGTCGCTGGAATGGCTGCGCCGGGGACCTGCGACCCGTGCAGCGGCAGCGGCGGCGCCGGCTGGCGCTTCGGCATCGGGGATGGTGGTGCCGTCGGCCGGCCGGCCTCGGTGGGGGGGCGGCGGACCGCCTCGGCCGGCACCGCAGGTCGTCCGTCAGGCGTGCCGACCATCCCTGCATCCTGCGGTGCCTGCCGCATCAGGCGCAGCACCTCGTGGGCGACCGCACAGGCCTGGCCCTGGTCGGTGAACTGCAGCACCGGGCTGAACAGCGAGCACTGCGCGCCGTGGGTGCCGGCGTCCGCCGCCCGACGGCCGGTGTCGCCACGGGCGTCCGGCATCGCGTCCCGGCCGCCCGCCGCGCCGAAGTCGTCGCCCTCGCCGTCCCTGTCACCGATGTCGATGCCGGTCCACGGCAAGGGCTCGACCGCGCCGATGAACTCGGCCTGCAGGCCGCCGCAGTCCAGCACGGCCTTGGCGCCCGGCGCGGGCAGCAGGGCCGCGGCGGTGCCGTCCAGCGGCAGCTGCACCAGGTTCATCGACCAGGGCGTCAGCAGCACGCCGACGGCCATCCAGCCGTGGCCTGCAGCGCCATCCGCCGTACCCTGCGTCCGTTCAGGTCCGCCGTTGGCGGGCACGCGCAGCGGCTGCCAGCCGATGGCCTGCACCTGCAGCGCCGGATTCAGCAGCGGCAGGTCCCGCATCCGCTCACGGGCGATGCGGCGCATCTGCTGCTGCAGCGCCTGGGCGCGTGCGGCGCACAGCGCGATCCGTGCAGCGTCGGGCATCGGCAGGCACAGGGTCATCGCGGTCTCCGGCTCGGTGGGACGGGGCAAGGGCGGATGGGGCGGTCGGCACCGGCACGGCGTTCCGGCTCAGGCCGCGCCGGGCTCCGGCAGCACCATGAACTGCTCGGCATCGCCGTCGCACTGCGGGCAGCGCCAGTGGGCGGGCAGGTCGGTGAAGGCGGTGCCCGGCGGGATCTGCCACTGGGCATCGCCCATGGCCGGGTCATAGACCCACCAGCAGATCTTGCATTCGAGCCGGGCGGTGGCCGGCAGGCGTGCACGGTCACCGAGATAGCTGCCTTCGAACATCAGGGGTGTCCTGTCGGGGAGGATGAGGGGACGGCGCAGGGCGGGGCGTGTGGTTCAGCCCTGGGCGACCCAGGCCAGCACTTCGTCGAAGCGTTCGAGCGTGTCGGCCAGGTCCTCGGCCGCGGCCAGCGCCACCTCGGGCAGCGCGCAGACCTCGACCGAGTTCAGGATCACCGTGTCCTGCGAGTTGTAGTAGACGACGCGCCAGGTGTGGGCGACCTCGGCATTGGTGATGCGGCAGTTGCCGTAGCCGCGCGACAGGATCAGCACGCGGCCGGTGCCCAGCACATGGTCGAGAAAGCCGATGTCGATCGGCGTCAGCGGCAGCAGCGACAGGTTGACGACCTGGGCCGGCTGGCCGGCACGCCACTGCTGGCGGTGGTCCTCCAGCTCGGTGAGCACCGGCAGCGCGTTCATCACGCCGGCAGGGGCGGCCAGCAGGTCGGGGCGCGGGCGGCCGGCGTCCTCGCGGGCGGCGCGGCCCAGCACCTCGGGCGCGGCACCGACCTCGATGCGGTCACGCACGCGGCCGTCGGCCAGCACCTCGATCACGCGCCAGATGCCGGCGAACACCGACTCCTGGATCTGCGCCTGGGCCTGGCCATGGTCCTCGCGCGGCAGCACCTGGGCACTGACCTCGCCCTCGCCCAGCACCTGGTGGATCAGGGCCAGATCGGCGGCGGCCAGGCCGTCGAGCGCCACCGGTGCGGCCGGCTCGCCGGCGACGACACGGGCCAGCGCCGCGCGCACCGCATGCAGTGCCGCCACGGCGCCGTCATGGCCGTGCAGCTCCTCGGGCTCGGGCAGCAGCGGCGCACGGTAGGTGTCCATGCCCTGGGGCAGGCTCAGGTAGTCCAGCTGCTCGTCCTCGGTCTGGCTGCCGGGGCCGGCGGCGACGACGGGGATCGGAAAGGGCTTGAGCGGGATCATCGGTTTCGGCTCCAGGCGCGAACAGGGCGGATCGGCGGATCGGTTCAGTGGCAGGACGGTGCAGCGGCGCCGCTGGCGCCTTCCGCGACGACGGCGATGCCCACGCCCGGCGTGCGGCGGGCCGGCAGGGCCAGGGCCTGGCCGACGCGCACGACGTAGTCGTCCCAGTCCAGCATGCCGGGAATGAGGGTCACATAGCCGCCGTCACGCAGGAACAGCAGCGAGGGCCAGCGGTTGGCGGCGAAGCGCGTGGCCAGCGCGTCCTCGTCGGCGCGGGTGACGACGCCCACGCGCAGCCGGCCCGGATAGGCCTTCTGCAGCTCGGGCAGCACCACGGCCACGTCCAGCACCTCGGGAAAGCGCACCGGATCGCCGTGGAAGAACAGCACCTGGTCGCCGGACTCGGCGCACAGCGCGTCGATCTGGCCGCGGCCGATCCAGCGCGCACCGTGGTGGCTGACCAGGCGGGCGACCAGAGGGGCGGCGCCGGCGGCGGGGTCGATGTCGTCGGGGAAGGGCGGCAGGGTGGGCAGGGTCATGTCGGTGCGGTCAGGTGGCCGGGTGGATGGGCTTCAGGCGCAGCAGGATGAAGGGCAGGGGCAGGGGCAGGGCAGGGTCAGGGCAGGGTCAGGTCCGGCCGCCGGTCAGGCGGGCCAGGTCCTCGGCGCTCCAGGCCGAGGGCAGGGCGAAGCCGGGGTCGGCCGGGGCGCGGGGATCGGTGGCGTCGGAGGCCGGGTTGCCGGCCGGTGGGCCGCCGAGCCCCATCGCCTGCTCGATCAGGTCCAGCGTGGCGTCGACCTCGGCCGCGCGGGTGGCGCTCAGGCGCTCACGTGCGCCTTCCAGGAACACCAGCAGCCAGTCGCCGGGGGCGACCTCGCCGACGAGGGCGGTGTCGACCTCGCGCTGCTGGCCGCGGCCGAGCACCAGGGCATGGCCGGGCCGGGTGCGCAGGACCTGCATGGGAATGCCGATGCACATGAGGATCACCCCGCCGTCGGCATGAAGCGGGCGTCGCCGATGCGGCAGGCCGCCTCGGCCGTCGGACGGCCCCGCTCGTAGACCTCGATGGCCAGCGTGGGCTGGCCGACGGCGTCCGCCTCCTGCGGGGCCTGCTCGCGCGGCACGGGTGCGGCGCCCCAGGCGCGCAGCTCGTCGAGGGCCAGCGCCAGCGCGCGGTCCATCGCCGCGCGCACCACCGGGCGCAGGCTGCCGCCGTAGTCCTCCAGTTGCTCGGGCTGGCAGCCGATCAGCAGCACCTGCTGCGGATAACGGCCGGTCAACTGCGCCAGCGACAGCACCTCCTGGAAGCCGGTCTGGTGCAGGCTCATCTTCTTGGCGCCGAGAAAGCGCGGCACCTCCTCGTCGCGCACCAGCTTCAGCGTGCCGGGTGCCAGGCCGTAGTCGATGGCGTCGAGGATCAGCAGCCGGCGTGCGGCCTGCACATGCTGGATCAGGTACAGGCCCTGGGTGCCGCCGTCGACCAGCCTGACCTGGGGCGGGAAGCGCCAGCCGGCGTCCAGGGCCTCGACGCAGCGCACGCCGAAGCCCTCGTCGGCCCACAGCAGGTTGCCGATGCCCAGCACGATGATCGTTTCGCCGCGGCCGGCATCGGCCTCGGCGCTGCGTGCGGCCAGCAGCGCCTGCTCGGCCGGGCTGGGGCCGTCGCCGCTGGACGGGGTGTCACCGTTGGGGTGACAGGAGGTGACGGGCGTGCTCGGTGTCATGGTGGGGTGGTCGAGCGCAAGCTGCGGGAGGACGAGGGGGCCCGGTGGCGACGGCGTCACCGGGGGGATGCGTCAGGCGCGGCGGCAGGTCGCCGCGAGGCGCTGCGGGCCGGGGCCTGACCGTGGATCTGCGGGGCGCTCAGGCCACCGCGCTGTCGCCCGGGTTCTGGCGTTGGGGACGGCTGGCCGGTGTCGGCGGCAGCCGGCCGTCGGCGGTGGCGCGCGGCGTGGCACGGCGGCGTCGCCAGTCACGCCAGGTCTGGTAGACGTCCCAGTCGGCCTGCAAGGCCAGCCACTGCACCGCCGGCAGGCCGAAGGCCAGCGCGCAGCGGATGGCGGTGTCGGCCGACATCGCGCGCTGGCCGCTGACCAGCTCGTGCATGCGGCGGCGGCTGATGCCCAGCCGGCGGGCGGCCTCGCTCTGCGTCAGCGCCAGCGGCCGCAGGTAGTGCCGCTCCAGGAAGCGGCCCGGATGCGGGGGCAGACGGTGCGGCACGCCGGCGGGCGTCAGCGGCAGGGTGCGGGCGTGGGCGTGGGCAGGCATGGCCGGCCGCTCACTGCTTGAAGGTGCGGTAGCCGCTGACCATCGTGCTGATGATGCTCTGGCGGCCCATGATGTCCTCGCGGATCGCGGCATAGACGTGCAGGGTGACGAAGATCACCATGCCCCACATGCCCAGGCGGTGCCAGGTGTGCACGTCCTGGCTCTGGCCGAACAGCGGGATCACCCAGCCGAACAGGTGATCGGCCCAGGAGCCGGCGCCCAGCCCCTCGCCGTACAGCGCGAAGCCGGTGCAGACCATGAAGATCGAGAACAGGAAGAAGCCACAGAACATCGCCAGCCGGGCCATCGGGTTGTGGCCGACGTACTGGCTGGGCTGCGGGATCAGGAAGGCATACCACTTCAGCATCGTGATCACCTCGCGCCAGTAGGCGGCGGTGAACAGCGGCAGCGTGAACAGCTCGCGCGCATGGTGGTTGCCGACGAAGGCCCAGTAGATGCGGCCCATCAGTCCGACCGCCAGCACGTAGCCGGCGGCGAAATGGGCGAAGCGGATGTAGCCCATCAGGAAATGCGCACTGGCCTCGCCGGGCATCGTCGGCAGCGGCGCGCCGATGAAGTAGCCGGTGACGGCCAGCACCGTGATGGCCAGGGCGTTGACCCAGTGCCACAGGCGCACCGGGGCTTCGTAGACATAGACCGAGCGCGTGCTGCGGCCGTGCGCGATGGCGGACTGGTCGATGCCGGTGGCGGCGGCCAGGTCCTGCGGGGTGGCTTCGGACATCCTCGTCTCCTCATGGGGGTGGCGGCAGGGGGCGGCGTGGCCGCTCACCCCGCGCGCCGTCGGCGCCGGCTTTCAGCGGCGCTTGATCAGCCAGACGGCCGCCACGGCGGCCACCAGCAGGGTGGGCACGATCCAGTCGGCGTGGGGGTGCAGGGCCTCGGCGCCGTGGCCGGGGTGGGCGCTGGCGGCGGTCGCGGCCAGGGCGGCGATCAGGCCGGTGGCGGTGCGGGTCAGGGCGGTGGTGGTGAGGCGCATGGGTGGGCTCTTCAGGTGCGTTGGAAGGGGGGGCGCCGGCGGTCGCGCGGCGGTCGCGGGCGCGCCAGGAGCGTGCCCGAAGCCGCACGGTCGCGCCATGCGCGAATCAGCGTACCTTGACCGTCGTGAGCTCCCGGCCGTCCTCGCTCATCACGTGGGTGGAGCAGGCCAGGCAGGGGTCGAAGGAATGCAGCGTGCGCAGGATCTCGACCGGCTGCTCGGGGTTGACCATCGGCGTGTTCAGCAGCGAGGCCTCGAAGGCGCCGATCTGGCCCTTGTGGTCGCGCGGGCTGCCGTTCCAGGTGGTCGGCACCACGCACTGGTAGTTCTCGATCCTGCCGTCCTTGATCCTGATCCAGTGGCCCAGCATGCCGCGCGGCGCGGCCACCGTGCCCACGCCCTTGGCCTCCTTCGGCCAGGTCGACGGATCCCACTTCTCGACGTTGGCGGTGGCGGTGTCGCCGGCCTTGATGTTGGCGATCAGCGCCTTGTAGTCGTCCAGCATCATCTCGGCGCAGTACTGGCTCTCCAGTGCGCGGGCCAGCGTGCGGCCGATGGTGGTGGGCAGCAGCTGCTTGGCCGTGTACTGGGTCTCCGGCAGGCCGAGGGCCTTGGGGATCGCGCTGTTGATGGCCGCGGCCGAGGACTCGATCTGTTCCTTCACGCGCTGGCAGTGGGCATTGCCCTTGAGCGCGTGGGCATAACCCAGGATGTAGCGCGACAGCGGACCGACCTCGACCGCATGGCCGCGCCAGCGCGGGCTCTTGATCCAGCTGTACTTGGCGCTCTCGTCGACCTGCTCGATCGCGGTACGCGTGCCCTTGAACTTCGGCCCCTCGGGCTTGTAGTGGGGCTCGGTCACGCCGTCCCAGGGGTGCAGGCCCTGGGTCTCGTCGCCGTACTGGTACCAGCTGTGGGTGACGAACTCCTGCACCTGCTCCGGGTCGCGCGGGTCGATCGGGTGGATCTTGTCCCAGTCGCCGTTCAGGATCACGCCGCCGGGCAGCTGGTGGGTCGAGGGGTCGTAGGCCACCTTCTCGTAGGTGCCGTAGTCGGCGACGTTGGTCGCGCTCAGGCCGCCGCCGTAGAGCCAGCCGGCCTGCTTGTAGAGCGTGCCGATGGCCAGCACGTCCGGCACGTAGACGTTGTTGTTGAACTCGATCATCTCGCGGATGCGGGCCTCGACGAAGTTCAGCCGCTCCATCGTGATGGGCGCGCCGACGGCGCCGTCGCCGTCGAGCTTGATCGCGCACGGCATGCCGCCGACGAGGTAGTTCGGGTGCGGGTTCTTGCCACCGAAGATGGTGTGCACCTTCACCCATTCCTTCTGCAGGTCGAGGGCCTCCAGGTAGTGGGTGACGGCCATCAGGTTGGCCTCGGGCGGCAGCACATAGGCCTTGGAGCCCCAGTAGCCGTTCATGAAGGGGCCGAGCTGGCCGCTCTCGACGAACTTCTTCAGCCGGTTCTGGATGTCGCGGAAGTAGCCGGGCGAGCTCAGCGGGTGGCTGGGCGAGACCAGGTGCTGCAGCTCGCTGGTGCGCTTCGGATCGGCCTTGAGCGCCGACACCACGTCGACCCAGTCCAGCGCATGCAGGTGGTAGAAGTGCACCGCGTGGTCATGCACCTGCAGCGTCTTGGCCATCATCTCGCGGATGAGGTGGGCGTTCTTCGGGATGCGGATGCCGAGCGCGTCCTCGACCGCGCGCACGCTGGTCAGCGCGTGGCAGCCGGTGCACACGCCGCAGATGCGCTCGACGAAGGCCCAGGCGTCACGCGGGTCGCGGCCCTTCAGGATGACCTCCAGGCCGCGCCACATGGTGCCGGTGGACACCGCGTTGCGGATCACGTTGTTGGAGTCGACGTTCACCTCGCAGCGCATGTGGCCTTCGATGCGGGTGACGGGGTCGACGACGATGCGGCGGCCGCTGTCGTCGAGCTTGAAGCCTTGGGTATCGATCACGCCCATGGGGATACTTTCAGAGTCGGTGTGCTGGCGTCAGCGCGGGGGTAAACGCCGGGATCAAGCGGTCTCGTGCGGCTGGGTGGTGTCGGCGCGCGGGCTGGCCGCGCGCTTGACGGCGCTGACCGCCGCATGCGCGACCACCGCCGCACCGACCACGCCGGCGGCCGTGCCGCCGACCGTGTCCGCGTTGGCCTCGATGCCGAACTGCTTGATGTTGGTGAGCCGGTCGTAGAACGAGCCCTTGTCCCAGAAGCCGTCCTCCGAGCAGCCGATGCAGCCGTGGCCGGCCTTGATCGGGAAGCTGGTGCCCTCGTTCCACATCACGGTCGAGCAGGCGTTGTAGGTCGTCGGGCCCTTGCAGCCGACCTTGTAGAGGCAGTAGCCCTTGCGCGCGAACTCGTCGTCGAAGGCCTCGACGAACTGGCCGGCGTCGAAGTGCGGCCGGCGGTAGCACTTGTCGTGGATGCGCTGGCTGTAGAACATCTTCGGCCGTCCCTGACGGTCGAGTTCAGGCACCTTGTCGAAGGTCAGCATGTAGGTGATGACGCCGGTCATCACCTCGGCGATCGGCGGGCAGCCCGGCACCTTGATGATGGGCTTGTCGGTGATCACCTTGTGGATCGGCGTGGCCGCCGTCGGGTTGGGCTTGGCCGCCTGCACGCAGCCCCAGGATGCGCAACTGCCCCAGGCGATGACGGCCTTGCAGTCCTTGGCCACGCGCTGGAGCTTCTCGATGAAGGGCTTGCCGGACTGGATGCAGAACATGCCGTCCTCGTTGAGCGGCGGATTGCCCTCGACGGCCAGGATGTAGTTGCCCTTGTACTTGGTGATGATCTCGTCGAGGATGGCCTCGGCCTGGTGGCCGGCGGCGGCCATCAGCGTGTCGTCGTAGTCCAGCGAGATCATCGACAGCACGACGTCCTTGGCCAGCGGATGCGCGCTGCGGATGAACGATTCGCTGCAGCAGGTGCATTCCAGGCCGTGCAGCCACAGCACCGGCGTGCGCGGCTTGGTCTCCATGGCGTGCGCGATCTGCGGCACGAAGGCCGGGCCCAGCCCCAGCGAGGTGGCCGTCAGCGAGCAGTACTTCATGAAGCTGCGACGCGAGATGCCCTGTCGGCGCATCACCTCGTAGAACGTTTCCAGCTGGGTCCCCATGGGCCTGACTCCTCGGATCGATGTGTGGTCTGACATCGACCGCCCGGTGCCCGCTGTCGGCGGATGCGGCGGCCGTGTGACCTGACCGATCTCAAGTCGCGTGCCTGCCGGGGGTGGAGGGTGGGTTTCCACCAGGGCGTGCGCGGCCTCTCCTGGGAGAAAGCGCGGTTTTCACTCGCGCGACCGCCGGCCCGGGCCGTGCCCGGGCGGGTGGGGGTGGAAAGTGGGTGACCGTCTGGGCGGCGCTTGTGACAGCGTGGTGACCGGTGCCGGGCCCGCCATGGGGCGTGGTCCGGCGGCCCGGCCGGCCGTCAGAAGGCCGGGGCGGGCGGACGGTCCGCGGTGTCCGTGGGCGGGGCGTCGAGCACGATGTCGACCGGCGTCGGGCCCGCCGCGGGCGCCGCCGGATGCGGCGCCTGGGCCGGTGCCGGCCAGGGCGTGGTCAGGCTCTCGCGCGGATCCAGCCGGCCGGCCACGGCCTGCAGCGGCTGGGCCAGCGCCAGCCCGGCGGCGGCGGTGCGCAGCTGGTCCAGCGCGGCGCCGGCCAGCACGTCGGCATCGGCCCGCCAGACGGCGATCGCCGGCCAGACCCGGTCGGCGCCCGGCGCATCGGCCAGCGCCAGCACGCTGAGCTGCTGCGGCAGGGCCCAGCCGGCGGCCTGCAGGGCCGCGCACAGGCCGAGTGCCGCATCGGCATGGTGGACGAGCACCGCCGTCGGCGGCTCGGCCATCGCGCACAGCCGCGCGGCGGCGGCCGCACCGCCACCGGCATGGGGCTCGCCCTGCAGCAGCCAGTCGGCCTGCGGCGCGATGCCGGCCAGCTGCAGCGCGTCATGCCAGGCCTGCTGCTGGGTGGCGCTGGCGTCGAGCATCGGATCGCCCCCCAGCAGCGCGATGCGGCGGTGGCCGAGGGCCAGCAGCTGTGCCATCGCGCCCCGGGCGTCGAGCGCCCCGTCGGGCGCGACGGCCGGCAGCCGTGGGTCGGGCGTGTGGGCATCCTCGATCGCCAGCACCGGCAGTCCGGCGTCGGCCAGCGCTTCGACGAGGCCGAACTGGGCGGGGCGCAGGGCCAGCAGCGCGTCGCAGCTGTGGGTCAGCAGGGCCAGCGCGCGCTGCGGCGGTTCGGGCGAGGGCTCGGGCAGCGGGCTGACCAGCAGGCCGTCGCCGCGCGCGGCCGTCTGCCGTGCCAGCGCATCCAGCAGCGCGCCGACGAAGGGCGCGCCCGGATCGGGTGCCAGCACGCCGATGACCAGCGGCCGGTTGGCCACCACCGGTCCGCCGCTGCCGCGCGAGGACGCCAGGCGCTGGGCGCTGCGGTTGCCGACATAGCCCATCTCGGCGGCCAGCTGCTGGATCATCGTGCGCAGCGCGGCCGAGACCCCGGGCTGCTGGTTCAGGGCCCGCGACGCGGTCATGGCCGAGACGCCGGCGGCGGCGGCGATCTGGGCCAGCGTGGGGGGCGTGGGCTTGCTCATCAGGGCAGGGCGGGACGGAAGGGTGCGGGCAGCGGGCAGTCGGCGCCGCGAGGGCGCGCGCAGCCCCGCGTTATACCCGTTGTGCGCGGGCCGTCCGTCGCGTCGGGCCGGCCTCAGCCCGCCTGCATCGCCCGCAGCTTGCGGTAGAGCGTGTTGCGGCTGATGCCCAGGCGCCGCGCGGCCTCCGACAGGTTGCCGTTGCAGGTCTCCAGCACCCGGCGCAGCGTGGCCTGCTGCTGCAGCCGCAGGTCATGCGGCGCCTCCTCCAGCGAGACCGGGCCGTCGGCTTCGGGGCGCGGGGCCCGCAGCGCGGCGAGATCCTCGGCCAGGTCGTCGGGCAGGTGCGGCCAGTCGATCACGCTCTCGTGGTCGGACAGCAGCGCGCAGCCGGTGCGCAGCGCATTGGCCAGCTGGCGCAGATTGCCCGGCCAGCGGTAGCGCTCGAAGGCCATCTGCAGCGAGGGCGACAGGCTCAGGCCGCGCTGCGGCTCGAACTCGCCGAGCATGCGCTGCAGCAGCGCCACCAGGTCCTCGCGCTCGCGCAGCGCGGGCAGTTGCAGGCTCAGGCCGTTGATGCGGTAGTACAGATCCTCGCGGAAGCGCCCGTCGGTGATGGCCTGGCGCAGCTGGCGGTGGGTGGCGCAGATCAGGGTGAAGTCCACCGGCACCGCCTTGCCGCCGCCCAGCGGCACCACCGCGCGCTCCTGCAGCACGCGCAGCAGCCGGGCCTGCATGGCCAGCGGCATGTCGCCGATCTCGTCGAGGAACAGGGTGCCGCCGTGGGCCTCGCGCACGCGGCCGGGCGCACCCTCGCGGCGGGCGCCGGTGAAGGCGCCGGGCTGGTAGCCGAACAGCTCGGCCTCGATCAGCGTCTCGGGCAGCGCCGCGCAGTTGACGGCGACGAAGGGGGCCTTGCGGCGCGGCCCGCTGTCGTGCACCGCCCGCGCGAACCATTCCTTGCCGACGCCGGACTCGCCCTGCAGCAGCAGCGCGATCGGCTTGTCGAGCACGCGCCGGGCGCGGGTGATGGCCGCACGCAGCGTCGCATCCCCGGTGTCGAGACGGCCGAGCGCATCGTTGGCGGCCGACAGCTGCGGCGCACGGCCGCCGACGCCGTCGAGCCCGTCGTCGTCCAGGCCGTCCGCGCTGTGCAGGCGGCGGGCCGGGCCGTCGGTGGGCGCGATCGGTACGGCGGTCCGGGGCCGGGGCGCCGTGGCCCGGCCGTCGGTGGCCGCGGCCACCGGCTCCGCGGGCGCCGCCGTCTGGCCCAGGGCCACCTGCAGCCCGGGCAGCACCCGGCTGCCGGCCTCCATGCGCAGCCACAGGCGCTGGCCGTCCGGCCGCTGGCAGGGGCGCGCCAGCTCGGGCTGCGAGGCCCAGCGCAGCAGCTGCTCCAGCGGCAGGCCCAGCACTGCCTCGATGCGGGCATGGCCGAGGGCCTGCTGGCCCAGGCCCAGCAGCTTCAGCGCCTGGCTGTTGGCGCCGATCAGCAGCCCGTCCTCGGCCAGCGCCAGCAGGCCCTCGCCGAGCGTGCCCAGGCCCTCGGCCTGCAGGTGCAGGCGCAGCCGCAGGCCGCCGGCATGCCAGGTGTCGAACAGCCGGTGCTCGACCATCTGCGCCGCCGCGCAGGCCAGGCCCAGCGTGTGGCCGAGGTGGCCGGGCTGCCAGCCGCGCTGCTCACCGGAGATGTCGATCACGCCGATCAGCCGCCCGGCCGGATCGACGATGGGCGCGGCCGAGCAGGTCAGGAAGGCGTTGCGGTCCAGGAAGTGCTCGGCGCCGTGGATGACCACCGGCTGCTGTTCGACCAGCGCGGTGCCGATGGCGTTGGTGCCGCGGTACTGCTCCTGCCAGGTGGCGCCCGGGCGCAAGGCCACGCGCTCGGCGCGGCCGAGGAAGCCGCCCTCGCCGAGCGCCTGCAGCACCATGCCCTGGGCATCGGCCAGGATCAGCACGCTGTCGGTGGTCTGCACGTGCGGGGCCAGGAACTCGAGCACCGGCCGTGCGTGCGACATCAGCTCGTACTGGCGCTCGAGCGCGCGGGCCAGCTGCGCCGCCGACGCGTGCGGCCCGCCGGACCGCCGGCCGGCCGGACTCAGGCCGGCGCCCACGCTGCGTTGCCAGCTGCGTGCCAGCAGCGGACCCAGCAATTCGGCGTCGGCCTCGCCGTGGTCGAGCAGCTGCTGTCGCGCACGACGCAGTTCGAGATTGGAGCGGGGGACAGGGCGCACCAGGGGCAGATTCATCGCAGGCCTGTTCAGGGACTCGTGATCCCGTCGTTATGCAACGTCGTTCATGAGTGCTTTCCCGGGAACGCTTCCGATTTCAGCAGAAAAGCGTTCCTCGGCTGTGCAAGGTCGTGACAGTGACAGGCCTTGCGCAGGCAGTTGGCACAGATGTTTGCAGGATCGGTGCCAGAGCAGGGCGGTATTCCGGCAGCTTTTCCATCGATTCCGGTGCAAAGGACTGTCACAGGGCGTGTGGCATGCCGGCTGCACCCATTCTGTCCAGCGAGCCGGCGGTCACCCCGGTGGCCGCCTCGCGTGAACCAGGAGCCGGTGCCCACCGGCGCCGTCCTTGCCCGAACCTCGAAGGAGACACAGATGACTGTCTACGCTGCTCCCGGCGCCGCCGGTGCCAAGATCGCCTACAAGGCCCGTTACGACAACTTCATCAACGGTCAGTTCGTCGCCCCCGCCGACGGCCAGTACTTCGACGTCATCACCCCGATCAACGGCAAGGTCTACACCCAGGCCGCCCGCTCGACCGCCGTCGACGTCGAGCGCGCCCTGGACGCTGCCCACGCCGCTGCCGCCAAGTGGGGCAAGACCTCGCCGGCCGAGCGCGCCAACACGCTGCTGAAGATCGCCGACCGCCTGGAAGCCAACCTCGAGCTGCTGGCCTACGCCGAGTCGGTCGACAACGGCAAGCCGATGCGCGAGACGCTGAACGCCGACATCCCGCTGGCCGTCGACCACTTCCGCTACTTCGCCGGCTGCCTGCGCGCCCAGGAAGGCTCGATCTCCGAGATCGACCACAACACGATCGCCTACCACTTCCACGAGCCGCTGGGCGTCGTCGGCCAGATCATCCCCTGGAACTTCCCGATCCTGATGGCCGCCTGGAAGCTGGCGCCCGCCATCGGCGCCGGCAACGTCGTCGTGCTCAAGCCGGCCGAGTCGACCCCGATCAGCATCCTGGTGCTGGTCGAGCTGATCGCCGACCTGCTGCCCCCGGGCGTGCTGAACATCATCAACGGTTTCGGCCGTGAGGCCGGCATGCCGCTGGCCACCAGCAAGCGCATCGCCAAGATCGCCTTCACCGGCTCGACCGCCACCGGTCGCGTGATCGCCCAGGCCGCCGCCGGCAACCTGATCCCGGCCACGCTGGAGCTGGGCGGCAAGTCGCCCAACCTCTTCTTCGACAACGTGATGGCCGAGGACGACGAGTTCCTCGACAAGGCGATCGAAGGCCTGGTGCTGTTCGCGTTCAACCAGGGCGAGGTCTGCACCTGCCCGAGCCGCGCGGTGATCCAGGAGTCGATCTACGACCGCTTCATCGAGCGCGCCCTCAAGCGCGTGGCCGCCATCAAGCAGGGCAACCCGCTGGACACCGAGACCATGATCGGCGCCCAGGCCAGCCAGATGCAGATGGACAAGATCCAGTCCTACCTGGAACTGGGCAAGCAGGAAGGCGCGCAGGTGCTGATCGGTGGCAACCGCGCCGAGATCGGTGGCGACCTGGCCGGCGGCTACTACGTCCAGCCGACCCTGTTCAAGGGCCACAACAAGATGCGCATCTTCCAGGAAGAGATCTTCGGCCCGGTGCTGGCCGTGACCACCTTCAAGGACGAGGCCGAGGCCCTGCAGATCGCCAACGACACGCCGTACGGCCTGGGCGCCGGCGTGTGGACGCGTGACGGCAGCCAGGCCTACCGCCTGGGCCGTGCCATCCAGGCCGGCCGCGTGTGGACCAACTGCTACCACGCCTACCCGGCGCACGCCGCCTTCGGTGGCTACAAGGAATCGGGCATCGGCCGCGAGACCCACAAGGCCATGCTGGACCACTACCAGCAAACGAAGAACCTGCTGGTCAGCTACAACCCGAACAAGCTGGGCTTCTTCTGATCCTGGCGGTGCGGTGCGCGGGCCCTGTGGCGCGCGTGCCGACCCCATCGAGCCGGGCGCGCCGTGGGCCGCCCGCTGATCCCACCAAGGGCGGCCCACGGGCCGCCCTTCGTCGTTTCCGGAGCCTGCCCGACCATGTCCCGACTGACCGCCACCCCGGCCGCCACCGCCCTGATCGAGCGCCTGCGCGCGCGCCACGGCGAGGTCTTCTTCTACCTCAGCCACGGCTGCTGCGACGGCACCACCCCGCTGTGCCTGGCGCCGGGCGAGATGACGCTCTCGCCCACCGACCGCCGCTGGGGCACGGTGGCCGACGCCGCCTTCTGGCTGTCCGCCGGCCAGGCCGAGTACCTGGCCAGCATCGCGCTGACGCTGGACGCCCAAGCCGGCAACAACGGCGCCTTCAGCCTGGAGGACGGCAGCGGCGAGCGCTTCGTGCTGCAGCAGCGCCTGATGACGGACGAGGAGCTGGCGGCGGCCACCGCCCCTGGCGCCCCGGATGCGGGCATGCCGGCCGGCCCCGCATCGCTCGGCTGAGCCCCGTGGCCCGGGCCTCCTGCCCGGGTCCGATCCGGCCAGCCTAGGGAAACTACGCAATCCCGACGGTGTGGGCTGGCTTCGATGTCAAGAAAGTACAGGTCACCGGCCTGCGCCGTAGTAGTGGCGCGCGCGGCCGGATCCTAAGATGCACGCCATCGGACAGCGGTTTTCCCCGCCGTCCGCGCCCGGCGGACCGCAGCGCCGGTGCGCTTCCAGGGCCCGCTTCCGGCCATTCCGCGTTGCATCCGAAGGAGACCGAGTGATGAAACCTGATCTTGAAGTCGTGCAGATCGGTCAGGCGGAATCGTTCAAGGCCTGGGAACACGGGTATCCGTACCACACGGTGCGCTGGCATTTCCATCCGGAATATGAGCTGCACCATGTCGTGCACACCGACGGCCAGTTCTTCGTCGGTGATTTCATCGGCGCCTACGGCCCGGGCCAGCTGGTGCTGACCGGCCCCAATCTGCCGCACAACTGGGTCAGCGATCTGCCGGCCGGGCGCGCGGTGCCGCTGCGCAGCCGGGTGCTGCAGTTCACCGAGCGCTTCATCCACGACACCACCGCGCTGCTGCCCGAGCTGGCGGCACTGCAGCCGCTGCTGCAGCTCAGCCGCCGCGGCGTGCTGTTCACGGCCCACACCACGCGCCAGGTGGCGCTGCTGCTGGCCGAACTGGTGGCCGCCGGCGGGCTGCGGCGCATCGAGCTGTTCATGTCCATCGTCGGCGCGCTCAGCCGCGATGCGGGTGCCGCGCCGCTGGCCAGCGAGGCCTATCACCCGGATCCCTCGGGCTTCATGGCCACCGGCATCAACGAGGCGCTGGCCCATATCCGCGCCCACCTGACCGAGGATTTCAATGAAACCGATCTGGCCGGCATTTCCCGGCTGAGCCCGAGCGGTTTTTCGCGCAGTTTCCGGCGCCACACCGGCATGGGTCTGGCGCAGTACGTGAACCGGCTGCGCATCAATCTGGCCTGCCAGCTGATGATGAGCGAGCCGTCGATGCCGATCACCGACATCTGTTTCGCCGCGGGTTTCCGCAACATCTCGAACTTCAACCGCCAGTTCCTGCGCCAGAAGGGCCTGAACCCTTCGCACTTCAGGGCGTTGCTGGCCGGTCGCACGGCCGAGGCCGTCGCCGATCGCGCGGCTGATCCGAGGGCCGACGCGCCGCCAACGCCGCCCGCGGTGGCGGCCGAGGCCATGGCCGCCTGAGGCCGCGGGGCGATCCGCCCCCGGGCCGCGCCGGCCCGTTTCTCACCCTCCCACACGACCGGTGATCCGCGCCCGACGCGGACCGCCCGGCCGTCTGCATCCCGACGTTCCGCGACGCCGGCGCGCGGAGCGCTTCCACGAGGCCCTTCAGGGCCCTTGCCCGGCAGGCCGGCCTGCCACGTTCATACCCCCAGGAGACAGACGATGAACCCGACGCTCAAGACCCTGCTGCGTGCGACCCTGTGTGCCGCGGGTGCCGCCGCGGCCGCCGGCAGCACCGGCGCGCTGGCCGCCCCGGCCGGCACCGTGGCCTTCCTGATGCCCGACCAGGCCTCGACCCGTTACGAGCAGCACGACTGGCCGGGCTTCAAGGCCGAGATGGCCCGTCTGTGCCCGGACTGCAAGGTGCTCTACCAGAACGCCAATGCCGACGTCTCGCTGCAGCAGCAGCAGTTCAATTCGGTGATCGCGCAGGGCGCCAAGGTCATCGTGCTCGATCCGGTGGATTCCACCGCCGCGGCCTCGCTGGTGCGCTCGGCGCAGTCGCAGGGCGTCAAGGTCATCGCCTATGACCGTCCGGTGCCGGCCACCCCGGCCGACTTCTACGTCTCCTTCGACAACGAGGGCATCGGCCGGGCCATCGCCGAGTCGCTGATGCAGCAGCTCAAGGCCATGGGCGTGCCCACCGGCAAGGGCGGCGTGCTGCAGGTCAACGGCTCGCCCACCGACGCGGCCGCCGGCCTGATCAAGAACGGCATCCGCGCCGGCATCAAGGCCGGCGGCTACAGGACGCTGGCCGAGTTCGACACGCCGGAATGGGCGCCGCCCAAGGCCCAGCAGTGGGTCAGCGGCCAGATCACGCGCTTCGGTGGCGAGATCGTCGGCGTGGTGGCGGCCAACGACGGCACGGCCGGCGGCACCATCGCCGCCTTCAAGGCCGCCGGCCGCAAGCCGGTGCCGCCGGTCAGCGGCAACGACGCCACCCTGGCCGCGCTGCAGCTGATCATCGCCGGCGATCAGTACAACACCATCTCCAAGCCCAGCGAGATCGTGGCCGCCGCCGCCGCGCGGGTGGCCGTCGGCTTCCTCGACGGCAAGGCGCCCAAGGCCGAGACCACGCTCTACAACACGCCCTCGCAGCTGTTCACGCCGGCGGTGGTGACGGCGAAGAACCTGAAGGCCGAGATCGTCGACAAGGGCATCGCCAGCGCCGAGCAGCTGTGCACCGGCCGCTATGCCGAGGGCTGCCGCACGCTGGGCCTCACGCGCTGAGTCCGTCCTGCGGGGCGGCGGCGCTCGCCGCCCGCCGCCCCGCGTCCTTCCGGAGATTCCCATGAACGACGACGCGAAGCCCGCGCGTGGCCGGCCCGTGCTGAGCCTGCGGCGCATCTGCAAGCAGTTCGGTGCCGTCTCGGCGCTGACCGACATCGACCTCGACGTGCATGCCGGCGAGGTGGTCGCACTCGTCGGCGACAACGGCGCCGGCAAGTCCACCCTGATCAAGGTGCTGGCCGGCGTGCATCAACCCACGTCCGGCACGATCACCTTCGATGGCCGCGAGGTCACGCTCGACAGCCCGTCCCGGGCGCTGGATCTGGGCATCGCCACCGTGTTCCAGGACCTGGCGCTGTGCGAGAACCTGGACGTCGTGGCCAACATCTTTCTCGGCCGTGAGAAGGACCCCTGGCAGCTCGACGAGGTGGCGATGGAGGTGCGTGCCTGGACGCTGCTCAACGAGCTGTCGGCGCGCATCCCGAGCGTGCGCGACGTGGTCGCCGCGCTGTCGGGCGGCCAGCGGCAGACGGTGGCCATCGCCCGCTCGCTGCTGCTCGACCCGCAGCTGATCATGCTCGACGAGCCCACCGCGGCCCTCGGCGTGGCGCAGACCGCCGAGGTGCTGAACCTGATCGAGCGCGTGCGTGACCGCGGCCATGCCGTGATCATCATCAGCCACAACATGGAGGACGTGCGGGCGGTGGCCGACCGCATCGTCGTGCTGCGCCTCGGGCGCAACAACGGCGTCTTCACGCCCGACTCCTCGAACCAGGAACTGGTCGCCGCGATCACCGGCGCCAGCGAGAACGCGGTGTCGCGCCGCGCCGTCCGGCGCCAGAGTCTGCGCGACGCCCCACTGGAGCACACCCCATGAACCCGCATTCCCCCGCGGCGGTCGCACCGCCGCCGCTGCTCGATCGCAGCGATGTCCGCGTCCACCACGCGTCCACCCTCGGCGAGGCCGTCGCCGCCTTCGCCGCCCGGGTGCGCGCGGGCGATCTGGGCTCGCTGCCGGTGGTCGTCGGCCTGCTCATCATCTGGAGCGTCTTCTCGCTGCTCAATCCGGTCTTCCTGTCGCCGGACAACCTGGTCAACCTGCTGTTCGACTGCTCGACCGTCGGCGTCATCGCGCTCGGCATCGTCTGCGTGCTGCTGCTCGGCCAGATCGATCTGTCGGTGGGCTCGATGAGCGGCTTCGCCTCGGCCCTGGTCGGCACGTTGTGGGTGAACCAGGGCTGGCCGGTGGCCGCGGCCATCGCTGCGGCGCTGGCGGTGGGCGCGGGTTTCGGCGCGCTGTACGCGGCGCTGCTCAACCGGCTGGGCATGCCCAGCTTCGTCACCACGCTGGCCGGGCTGCTGGCCATCCTCGGCATGCAGTTGTGGGTGCTGGGGCCGAGTGGCTCGATCAACCTGCCCTACGGGGCGGCCATGGTCGAGTTCGGCCAGTCGATGGTGCTGCCCACGCCGCTGTCGTGCGTGCTGGCCCTGCTGCCGGGTGCGGCGATGCTGGCCGGCGGGCTGCGCACGCGGGCCCGGCGCACGGCGGCCCGGCTGTCGGCGCCGTTGCTCGGCGGCCTGCTGGCGCGCAGCCTGGGGCTGTCGGCGGTGCTGGTGGCCATCGTGCTCTACCTCGGCCAGGGTCGCGGCGTGCCGCTGATGTTCGCGCTGTTCGTCGCGCTGGCGGTGCTGCTGCAGTACGCGCTGCAGCGCACCCGCTGGGGGCGCTCGATGTTCGCCGTCGGCGGCAACCCGGAGGCGGCGCGCCGCGCCGGCATCCCGGTGCGGGCGATCTACACCAGCGCCTTCGTGCTGTGCGCCGGTCTGTCGGCGCTCGGCGGGGTGCTGGCGGCCGCGCGCCTGGCCTCGGCCAGCCAGCAGGCGGGCACCGGCGACGTCAACCTGAACGCCATCGCCGCGGCGGTGATCGGCGGCACCAGCCTGTTCGGCGGCCGCGGCAGCGCCTGGTCGGCGGTGCTCGGGATCATCGTCATCCAGTCGATCGCCAGCGGCCTGACGCTGTTGAACCTGTCCTCGTCGCTGCGTTTCATGATCACCGGCGCCGTGCTGGCGATCGCGGTGATCGTCGATTCCCTGGCGCGGCAGTCCCGCGTCTCGCACGGCCGCGCCTGAGCGCGCGGTGCCTCCGGAGCAGATTCCCATGAGTGTTTCCATCGCGGGCAAGGTCGCCGCCATCACCGGTGCCGCCTCGGGCATCGGCCTCGAATGCGCGCGCCAGCTGCTGGCCGCCGGCGCCAGCGTGGTGCTGATCGACCGGGACGCCGATCGCCTGGCGTCGCTGTGCGCCGAGCTCGGCCCCGGCGCCCGGCCGCTGGTGCTGGACCTGCTGCAGCCGGCCGAGGTCTCGGCCCTGCTGCCGCGCATCCTGGCGCTGGCCGGCGGGCTCGACATCTTCCACGCCAATGCCGGGGCCTACATCGGCGGGCCGGTGGCCGAGGGGGACCCCGACGTCTGGGACCGGGTGCTGCAGCTCAACGTGGCCGCGGCCTTCCGCAGCGTGCACGCGGTGCTGCCGCACCTGATCGCGCAGAAGTCGGGTGACATCGTCTTCACCAGCTCGATCGCCGGCCTGGTGCCGGTGGTCTGGGAGCCGGTCTACACCGCGTCGAAGTTCGCGGTGCAGGCCTTCGTCCACACCACGCGGCGGCAGCTGGCGCCGCACGGCATCCGCGTCGGCGCCGTGGCGCCGGGGCCGGTGGTCACCGCCTTGCTCGACGACTGGCCGCGGGCGAAGATGGACGAGGCCCTGGCCAACGGCAGCCTGATGCAGCCGCAGGAGGTGGCCGAGGCGCTGCTGTTCATGCTGACGCGACCGCGCGGCGTGACGGTGCGCGACCTCGTCATCCTGCCCAACAGCGTCGAGCTCTGAGCGCCACCGGGTCCGCGGGCTGCCGCCCGCCGGGCCCGGGTGCGACACCCGCCCGATCTCCGCCCGATCCCTCCCCGCGACCCGTCGTCGCGGGACCGAACCGCCGAAAGGACTCCATGACCGCCGCAGACAGCCGCCACGTGATCGGCGTGGACGTGGGCACCGGCAGCGCACGCGCCGGCATCTTCGACCTGCGTGGCCGCATGATCGCCAGCGCCCGCCACGACATCACCACCTTCCACGCGGCCGGCGCCATCGTCGAGCAGTCCAGCGCCCAGGTCTGGCAGGCCGTCTGCCACGCCGTGCGCCAGGCCCTGGCCGAGGCCGCGCTGGCGCCGCACCAGATCGCCGGCCTCGGCTTCGACGCCACCTGCTCGCTGGTGGTGCTGGGCGAGGGCGGCCGCCCGCTGCCGGTGGGCCCCAGCGAGGACCCGGCGCGCGACATCATCGTCTGGATGGACCACCGCGCGGTCGAGCAGGCCGCGCGCATCAATGCCGGTGCCCATCCGGTACTGCGTTATGTGGGTGGCCGCATCTCGCCCGAGATGCAGACGCCGAAGCTGCTGTGGCTGCGCGAGCGGCGGCCGCAGGTCTTCGACGCCGCCTGGCAGTTCCTCGACCTGACCGACTTCCTGAGCTGGCGCGCCACCGGCGACCTGGCCCGCTCGACCTGCACCCTGACCTGCAAATGGACCTATCTGGCCCATGAGCGACGCTGGGACGACGACTACTTCCAGCGCATCGGCCTGGGCGTGCTGGCCGACGAGGGCTACCGCCGCATCGGCACCCGCGTGGTCGAGCCCGGTACCGCGCTGGGGCAGGGGCTGAGCGCGGCGGCTGCCGCCGAGCTGGGCCTTGCGCCGGGGACACCGGTGGCCGCCGGTCTGATCGACGCCCATGCCGGCGGCCTGGCCACGGTCGGCGCGCCGGGCGATCCCCGTGACAGCCTGGCCTATGTCTTCGGCACCTCGTCGTGCACGATGACGACCACGCGCGAGCCGGTGTTCGTCCCTGGCGTCTGGGGGCCCTACCACTCGGCGATGGTGCCTGCAGCCTGGCTCAACGAGGGCGGGCAATCGGTGGCCGGCGCGGCGATCGACCGTCTGCTGGGCCTGCACCCGGCAGCCGCGTCGGTCCGCCAGACCGCCGCGCAGCAGGGCCTGGCGCTGGCCGAATGGCTGGCGCAGCAGCTGGCCCAGCGCCATCCGCAGGCCAGCGACAGCGTGCGCCTGGCCGCCGGCCTGCACGTGGTGCCGGAGTTCCTCGGCAACCGCGCGCCCCATGCCGATCCGCAGGCGCGCGGCGCCATCGTCGGCCTCGGCATGGAGACCGACACCGACAGCCTGCTGGCGCTGTACGTGGCCGGTCTGCTGGGCATCGGCTACGGGCTGCGCCAGATCATCGAGGCCCAGACGGCCGCCGGCGCGCCGATCCGCCAGATCGTCATCAGCGGCGGCGCCGGCCGCCTGGATCTGGTGCGCCAGCTGCTGGCCGACGCCACCGGCTGCCCGGTGATCGCCACCCAGGCCGACGAGCCGGTGCTGCTGGGCGCGGCCATGCTCGGCGCGGTGGCCGGCGGCTGCTTCAGCGCGGTGCCGGGCGCGATGGACGCGATGTCCCATCGGGGCCGCAGCCATGCGCCGGTCGAGGGCGAGCTCGCGGCCCTGCACGCTCGGCGCTATCAGGCCTTCGTCCGCCTGCAGGACGTCATGCGCGAGCTGCGGGCGCAGGAGGCCGCGGCCGTGGGCTCGGCGCCGGCCGCCTAGCCCGCCGGCTGGTGCCAGGGTCGGTGCCAGGGTCGGTGCCAGGGCCGGTGCCAGGGCCGGTGCCAGGGCCGGTGCGCGCCGTGGCCGGCCATGAAAAAAGGGCCGGCTCACGCCGACCCTTCACCGCCTCGCGGCGGGCTGCGGGATCGTCCCAACGACGTCCCCGTGCTCGTGTGCGGGTTCAGGTCACTGGATGCGGACCATCACCAGCGTCTGGTTCAGCAGCTGGTAGGCCACCTCGCCGAAGGTCACCGGGCCGGCGACGCCGCCGATGGCCTTGCCTTCCAGCTCGCCGAACAGGAAGTTCAGGATGCAGTTGCAGCCCATCACCACGCCGGCCGGATCCACGTCGCCCAGGCGGGCGCGGAAGGCGCCGGCATAGTCGGCCACCGGCCCGGCGAAGCGGTAGTCGACGCCCGGGAACAGCGGTGCATACAGGTTGACGCCGTCGGCATCCAGGCTCTGGATCGAGGCGTTCAGATGGGCGCCACCGAAATCGCCGACCAGCGGCAGCTTGCCGTGCTCCAGGCCGCGGCCGCGCACGTAGTCGGCGAAGCTGCGGCGCTCGCCGTTGACCAGCACGCTGGTCTGGCGGAAGCTGGTTTCCTCGAAGCGCAGCACGTCGCCGCCATCGGGCTCGAACAGGTTGACGATCTCCAGCGAGACCAGCTTGTCGGCCGGCACGTTGACGTAGGCCACGACCGTGCGGTCCTCGTGCTTGGTGGCGCTGCGGCCGTCATAGACCTTGGGGCTGATCTTGCCCAGGTCGTTCAGGTGCACGCCCGAGATCCAGCCGACGGTCGGCTTGAGGAAGGCGTCCTCGTAGCTGGCGGCCTCGGCCGAGAAGCGCTGGTGGCACTGGCCGCCGGCCGGGATGATGGTGAAGGAAAAGCCGTTGTCCGGCGCCTTGCCGGCGATCGAGGCCAGTTCGTCGGCACCGTAGCAGGCGAAGCTGACCGTGCCCATGCCACTGAGGTCCGTCGCGAAGACCTGACCGTCGGTGACGACCTTGCCGCCCTCGGCGGTCATGAAATAGGGGATGGTGCCGGCGACCCAGTTGCCGGCCGGCAGCTGGTCCAGTGCGGACTCGGGGCCGGCGAGCGTCAGCGGCGTGCCGCGGCGGATCAGGTCGGCCGCTTCGGCGACGGTGATGAGCTTGTTCATGGTCTGGAGGTCCGGATGCGGTGTCTGGGGCGTCTCGCGCGGGCCGCGGGCGGCTCCGGCTGCGGTCGCGTCGGGGAGGGTCTCGAGGGGTCTGCGCCCGTCAGAGCGCCGCCAGCTGGGCCACTTCGGCCGGCAGCGCGCGCTCCCACTTGGCGAAGAACGCCTGGATCTCCTTGACCTTGACGTCCATCGGATCCGTGCTGCGCTCGATGCGCTTGCTCAGCAGCTGGGTGCCCAGGTGCTGGGTCTTGAGGCGATTGAGGGCACCGGTGGCCAGCTTCTGCCAGCAGGGATGGTTGGGTGCGGGAAGGCTCATGGTCGGGGCATCCTTCGGGGGGCGCGTCGTGGCGGCGCCTGTGTCAGGCCGTTCAGGCAGTTCAGGAAGGCGCCCGTGGTACTGCTCCCTGGCGCCTGTGTGGACATCGGCATCTCCCGCCGCGGACTTGAGCGGTGGGGTGCTCCGTGACAACCCGGGGGCGTTCGGAGCCACGATCGGGGCCCGTGCGTGACGTGCGCTGCGCCGCGCGCACCGGTCCTCCGGTGGACGGTGCGGCGGCGCAACGTAAACTCCCGCCCCTATGGATGAAGTCGCCTGGATTGATCTGGCCTACCCGTACACGGCCTTTGTGCTGGCCTACCTGCTGGGTTCGCTGTCGTTTGCCGTCATCGTCAGCAAGGCGATGCGTCTGCCGGATCCGCGCGAGTACGGCTCGGGCAACCCGGGGGCGACCAATGTGCTGCGCTCGGGCCACAAGCTGGCCGCGGTGGCCACGCTGCTGCTGGACGCGGCCAAGGGCTATGTGGCGGTGTCGCTGGCCCAGCACTATTCGCTGCGCTTCGATTTCGACGACACCACGATCGCCTTCTGCGGCGTGGCCGCCTTCATCGGACATCTGTTTCCGGTGTTCTTCCGGTTCCAGGGCGGCAAGGGCGTGGCCACGGCGGCCGGCGTGCTGCTGGCCTACGAGCCCATGCTGGGCGTGGCCACGCTGCTGATCTGGGCGCTGGTGGCGCTGATCACGCGCTATTCGTCGCTGGCGGCGATCCTGGCGTCGATGTTCGCGCCGGTCTTCATGATCGCCTACTACGACCGCCCCACCGGCACGCTGGCCGTGGCGGTGATGAGCCTGCTGCTGGTCTGGCGCCACTGGCGCAACATCCTGCGCCTGACGCGTGGCTCCGAGCCGCGCATCGGCGAAAAGGAGCAGCCCAAGAAGCGGCGCCGCCACCGCAAGCTGCGCAGCGCACCGATCGGCGAGTTCCGCCCCAGCATGCTCGATGCGTCGATGAGCACGCAGACCGGCGAGCCGCCGGAGCTGCCGGTGGTAGGCTCGCCCTCCGTTCCCGAATACCGGGGTTCCAAGGAAAGTCACTGATGGTTCAGCGTTTTGATGTCGGTGCCCGCATGTCCGAAATGGCGGTGCACAACGGGGTGGCCTATCTGGCCGGTCAGGTCGCGGCGGCTGCGGCCCCGACGATCGAGGAGCAGACCCGCGAGGTCCTGGCCGCGGTCGACGCGCTGCTGGCACGTGCCGGCACCGACAAGACCAAGATCCTGCGCGCGCAGATCTATCTGGCCGATCTGGCCGATTTCCCCGGCATGAACGGTGTCTGGGAGAGCTGGGTCGTCGCCGGTCACACGCCTCCGCGTGCGACGGTGCAGGCCGCGCTCGCCAAGCCCGAATGGAAGGTCGAGATCGTCGTCACCGCGGCGATCTGAGCCGGTCGTCCCGTGCAGGCCTGATCCGGGCCTGCCGACGGTCACCGCCCGGTGGCCGGGGCTGCAAGGATGATCTGACGCCAGCGGCGGCCCGAGTGCCTCGCTGGCGTCGTCGTTTCGGGGGGGCTTCCGCCCTGCCGAGCGGGTGCGCCGGGCGGAAATCTCCACGCCACACGGCTGCGGCATACTGGTCCGGACGTCCCCGGGCGTTGCCGCCCGGGCCTCTCCTTCCTCCTGCTGCGTGCCGGGTCTCGTCTTCTGTCTGCCGCGGGCCGTGGCGGATGTCGATCGGGTCAGGTGACGTGGATCCCCTCCATGATGTCCGTCGTCAAGCGCCTTCCGTCGCCCTCGCTGCCGCGTCCGTCCCGCGGTCTGGTCCTGTTGCTGCTGGCCCTGTGTGCCGGTGCGGCGCGGGCGCATGACGGTGCCGCCGGGCTGGCCGGCGGCTTCCTCAGCGGCTTCATGCATCCGCTGGCCGGGCCGGACCATGTCGTGGCGATGGTGGCCGTCGGCCTGTGGGGCGCGGTCCTGGGCCAGCCCGCGCTGTGGTTGCTGCCGGTGGTCTTTCCGCTGGTGATGGCCGTCGGCGGTGCGCTGGGCGTGCTGGGGGTGCCGCTGCCGGCTGTCGAGACCGGCATCGCGCTGTCCGGCCTGGTGCTGGGGCTGGCGGTGGCGCTGGCCGTGCGGCCGCCGCTGTGGCTGGCGGCGGTGCTGGTCGGGATCTTCGCGGTCTTCCACGGCCATGCCCACGGCACGGAGCTGCCGTCGGCCGCCAGCCCGCTGGCCTACAGCCTGGGCTTCGTGCTGGCCACCGGGCTGCTGCACCTGGCCGGCATCGGCTGTGGCGCGCTCTGGCGGGGGCGGACGGGCCGGCTGGCCGTGCGCGCCGGCGGTGGGGCGATCGCGCTGGCCGGCGCCGGCTTCCTGCTGCACGTCTGGTGAGCCGGCCGCAGCCGGTGCCGCGCTCCTGGGAGGGCCTGCGGCGCCAGGCGATCGGTCGGGCGCTGGCCGCTGGGCTGATGGCGGCCAGCCTGCCGGCCGGTGCGCACAGCCCGTCGACCGGTCTCAAGGGCTTGTATGCCGGCGTGCTGCATCCCTGGGGCCATGTCCCGGGCGCCTTGCTGCTGATCGTGCTCGGCCTGTGGCTGGGCCAGGGGCGACGGGCCTGTGCGCCCCTGGTGTCCGCCCTGGCCACCGTGTCGACGCTGGTGGCCGCCGCCGCCGGCCTGTTGCCGGCCCTGCCTGCGGCTGCCGTGCTGCTGGCCGCGGTCGCTGTCGGTCTGCTGCTCATCCTGGCCTGGCCCTCGCGCGAGCAGGGCGGGCGGGCGGCGTGGGCGGCGCCGGTGCTGGCGCCGCTGGCCTTCGTGCTCGCCGCCTGGGCCGGTGGACCGGATGCGCCGCTGCCGCGCGAGCTGGCCAGCCTGTGGTCGCTGACCGGCATGGCGCTGGGGTGCTGGCTGATGCCGGCCTATGCCGCGCTGGCGGCGATGGCCCTGCAGCGGCGGGGCTGGCTGGCCGTCGGCCTGCGGGTGATCGGGGCCTGGATCGTGGCCGCGGCGCTGCTGGTGCTGGCCCTGCAGCTGCGCGCGCCGGCCTGAGCGGCCCGGCGCGATCGCGTGCTGGCCCACGTCGGCCTGCGCGGATGGGGCCCGGCGCTCAGTCCGGCGCCAGGCCCAGCCGGGCCGGATCGCCACGGCCCAGTCGCACCAGACGCGGCTCGCCCTCGGTGAGGTCGATCACGGTGGTCGGGGCCATCGCGCAGGCCCCGGCATCGAGCACCGCCTGCACCGTGTGCTCGAAGCGCTCGCGGATCTCCTGCGGATCGTTCAGCGGCTCGTCCTCGCCGGGCGGGATCAGCGTGGTGGCCAGCAGTGGCTGGCCCAGCTCCTCCAGCAGCGCCTGGGTCACGCGGTGCTCGGGCACGCGCAGGCCGACGGTGCGGCGTGACGGGTGGCTGAGCCGGCGTGGCACTTCCTTGGTCGCCTCGAGGATGTAGGTGTAGGGGCCGGGCGTGCCCGCCTTCAGCAGCCGGTACTGGCGGTTGTCGACGCGGGCGTAGTTGGCCAGCTCCGACAGGTCGCGGCACAGCAGCGTCAGGTGATGGCGTTCGTCGACCTGGCGGATGCGGCGCAGCGCGGTGGCGGCGTTCTTGTCGTCCAGGTGGCAGACCAGCGCGTAGCTGGAATCGGTGGGCACCGCGCAGACACCGCCCGCGTGCAGGATCTGCGCGGCCTGGCGCAGCAGCCGCGGTTGCGGGTTGTCGGGGTGCAGTTCGAAGTACAGGGACATGCGGGAGACCGGGAGCAGGCGAGGGCAGCGCCGGGAAGGACGACGGACGGCGGACGGACCCGCCACGCGGCACCGGGGCCACCCTCGCCCCGGCGCGACCCTGGGCGGCCGCCGGCCCGATCATCCCCCCGATCAGTCGGTCACGGTGTCGGCCTGGACCGCATTGGTGGCCGCCGGGCGTCGCAGATTGAGCCAGGCACTGGTCGCGCCGCAGCCGGTGATGACCGCGATGCCGACCCAGGACCAGTCGTCCGGCCAGTGGCCGGCGACGAGCCAGGCCATCAGGGTGGCCCAGGCGATCTGGCTGTAGCTGAACGGCATCAGCAGGGACGCCGGCGCCTGACCCAGCGCCAGGATCAGCACCAGATGGCCGATGGTGCCCAGCAGGCCGACCAGCGCCAGGATGGCCCAGGGGCCGGGGCCGAGTTCGTCCAGGCCGTCCCAGGGGGTCAGGCCCTGGGCCAGCAGCCAGGCGCTGCCGATGATCACGCCGACCCAGCCGGTGCACAGGTGGGTGGCATAGGGATCCTCCAGCGAGGCCAGGCGCCGCGTCAGCACCTGGAAGCTGCCGAAGGCCAGCGCGCCGGCCAGCGGATACAGCGCCCCGGGGCCGAACAGGGCACCGCCCGGCCGGATGATGATCAGCGCGCCGACCATCGCGCCGGCCACCAGCGCCCAGCGTCCGGCCGACACCCGTTCGCCGAGCGCGAAGGCCGCCAGCGCCGTGGCCAGCACCGGCGCCAGCATCACCACCGCGGTGAACTCGGGCACCGGCAGATGGCGCAGGCCGAGGAAGCTGCAGACGGTGGAGACCATCAGCAGCAGGCCGCGCATCAGCTGGAACTTCGGATGCGCGATGCGCAGCGGCCGGCGCCGGGCCAGGAACCACAGGCCCATCAGCCCGCCCTGGGCCAGGTAGCGCCACCACAGCATCACGACCACCGGCAGCACCAGACCGCCGGTGGCGTGTCCCGAGGACAGCTCGCGCACGGCGGTGTCCATGCCGGCGAAGCAGGCGGTGGCCAGCAGCATCAGCGCCAGGCCGGCGGCGGGATGGGCGGCCGCCGGGGCTTCGGCCGCCGAGACCGGCAGGGGGGGCGATGCCGGGGCCCGGACCAGGGGCGCCGCCGGGGGGGTGGGGGTCAAGGTCGCGCGGGGCGCAGCTTCTGCCATACGGGGGTCAGGCGGCCGGACAGATCGGGCAGGGCGCCCAGATCGGTGCGGCTTTCCTCGGGAGAGTGGAAGTCACTGCCGCGCGAGGCGAGCAGGTCGAATTCGAGCGCCAGCTCCTGGTACTTGAGCACGTCGGCCTGGCCGTGGCTGCCGGTCAGCACCTCCACGCCCAGACCGCCGTGCTGGCGGAACTCGGAGAACAGCGCGTATTCCTCGTTCGGCGTGAGGCGGTAGCGCCCGGGATGGGCGACCACCGCGATACCGCCGGCACCGGTGATCCAGCCGACCGCGTCGCCCAGCTTCGCCCAGCGGTGGGGCACATGGCCGGGCTTGCCGTCGGCCAGGTAGTGGCGGAACACCTCGTGCGTGCTGGCGCACACGCCGGTCTCCACCAGCCAGCGCGCGAAGTGGGTGCGCGAGATCAGGTCCGGGTTGCCGACATAGGCCAGCGCGCCCTCGAAGGCACCCTTGTGGCCGACCTGGGCCAGCGCATCGGCCATCTCGTGGGCCCGCTGCAGGCGGCCGCCGCGGGTGGCCGCCAAGCCCTGGCGCAGCGCTGCGTGGTCGGGATCGAAGCCCAGGCCGACGATGTGCACCGTCACGCCGATGAAGGTGACCGAGACCTCGACGCCGGTGACGAAATCCAGCCCCAGGGCGCGGGCGGTGCGCGCAGCCTCGTCCAGCCCCGAGATCTCGTCATGGTCGGTCAGCGCCCACAGCTCGACGCCGTTGGCGTGGGCCCGGGCGGCCAGGTCGGCGGGGCTGAGCGTGCCGTCGGAGTGGCGGCTGTGGCAGTGCAGGTCGGCGTTGATCAGGTGCACATCCGGGATTGTCCTCGGTCCGCGCTGTGCCTGCAGGCCGCAAGAGATGGCAACCCTGCCGGCTTCCCCGGGCTTGAGGCCATGGAAACAAACTAACGCCTGATGGTTGCGGCTCCAGGCGGGGCGGTCGGTCTGGAGGAGGTCGGGCGACGGGAGGCGGCGGGTGGTTGCGGCCCGGCCGCTCAGGAGCGCTCAGGAGCGCCCAAGTGCTCTCAAGTGCGCTCAAGGGCTCTCGAGTGCCTTCAGGGCCGCAGCCGCAGGATCCGGCCGTCCGGGCTGTCGGTCAGCAGGTACAGCCAGCCGTCGGGGCCCTGGCGCACGTCGCGGATGCGCTCGCCCAGGTCCTGCAGCAGGCGTTCCTGGGCGACCGGGCGCTGGCGTTCGTCCAGCGTGATGCGCACCAGGGCCTGGGCCCGTAGCGCACCGATGAACAGGCTGCCCTGCCAGCCGGGATAGCGCTCGCTGCTCAGGAAGGCCATGCCGCTGGGGGCGATCGAGGTCGGGCCCCACCACAGCAGCGGCGGCTCGACATCGGCCCGCTCGCCGCCCTCGCCGATGCGGGTGCCGGTCACGTAGTTGCGGCCCCAGGTCACCTCGGGCCAGCCGAAGAAGCGCCCGCCGCGGGTCAGGTTCAGCTCGTCGCCGCCCTGCGGGCCGTGCTCGGTCGTCCACAGCTCGCCGGTGCGCGGGTGCAGTGCGGCGCCCTGCGGGTTGCGGTGACCCCAGCTCCAGATCTCGGGCCGTGCGCCGCTGCGCCCGGTCAGCGGGTTGTCGGCGGGCGCGCGGCCCTCGGTGTCCAGGCGCACGATCTTGCCCAGCGCGTTGTCCAGTTTCGGCGCCTGGTCCTTGGCGCTGAAGCGCTCGCCCAGCGTCAGGAACAGGCGGCCCTGGCGGTCGAAGACGATGCGCCCGCCGTAGTGCAGCGCGCCGCCGAGCTTGGGCTGCTGGCGGTAGACGACCTGCACCTCGCTCAGGCGCGGCGGCTGGCTGTCGGGATCGAGCCGGCCGCGGGCCAGCGCCGTGCCGTTGCGTGAGCCGTCCGCGGCATCGGCCTCGACGTAGCTCCACCAGACGCGCTGGTTCTGCCGCCAGTCGGGGTCGAGCACCACGTCCAGCAGGCCGCCCTGACCGCCGGCGACCACCGGCGGCAGCCCGGCCACCGGCGCGCTCAGCCGGCCGTCGGCCGCGACCACGCGCAGCCGGCCCGGGCGCTCGGTCACCAGCATCCGGCCGTCGGGCAGGAAGGCCAGCGACCAGGGGTTGACCAGGCCGTGGGCGACCGTCTCGGCCTTGGGCGCCGCACGGGCCGGGGCCGGGGCGGCGGCCAGGAGCAGCACCGCCGAGAGCGCGAGGGCGAGGGTGAGGGCTGTGGGGGTGGAGCGGCGTGCGGTCATCGCGTTCGGAGTGTCCGTGGGAGCGAAGGTTTCAGCCCGCGTGGCTTCAGCCCACCGCCGCCTCGACCACCATCTGCAGCCGGCTCTGGCCCTGGAACTCGTCGAGCGCGACGCGGTAGGCCAGGCGCACGCGCTCGGGCACCGGCTCGGTGTGGCCGAACCAGATCGCGTCGCGCGGGGCGGCGTCGGGGCGGGCGGTGCAGCGCACGCGCAGCTTCAGGTGCTTCTCGCCGACCAGGCGCTGCTGGATCACCTGCACCTCGTCGCAGAACAGCGGCGGCTCGAAGCCCTGGCCCCAGACCTGGGCGTCGAGTGCGGCCACCGTCTGCGCCTGCCAGTGTTCGGCCGGCAGCGGGCCGTCGGTGGACAGGCGGCGGGCCAGGGTGTCGGGTGCCAGTTGCGCCGCGGCCACCTCGCGCAGCGCCTGGGCGAAGCGCGGCCAGTCGGCCTCGGCCAGCGTGCAGCCGGCGGCCATCGCGTGGCCGCCGAAGCGCTGGAACAGCCCCGGATGGCGCTTGGCCACCAGGTCCAGCGCGTCGCGCAGGTGGAAGCCGGGGATCGAGCGGCCCGAGCCCTTGAGCCAGCCGTCCTGGCCGCGCGCCAGCACGAAGGTCGGCCGGTGCAGCCGGTCCTTGATGCGGCCGGCGACGATGCCGACGATGCCCTCGTGGAACTCGGGGTCGAACAGCACCAGGGCGGGCGGGATGGCGGCGGCCGCGGCCCGCTCCGTGGCTGCGGAGGTTCCGGCGGGCTGGTCGGCATCCGCCCGTCCGACTGCGCCATCGGCCTCGCGGGCCGCGGTGGCCGTGGAGTCCGTTGAGGCCGCGGTGGCCACGACGCAGGCCTGCAGCAGATCGCCCAGCTGCTCGTCGAGCCGGGCCTCGGCCTGCAGCCGCATCTCGGTCTCGATCACGCGGCGTTCGCGGTTGATCGCGTCGAGCTGCTGGGCGAGCTGCAGCGCCCGCGCGCTGTCGTCGGTGGCCAGGCATTCGATGCCCAGCGTCATGTCCGACAGGCGGCCGGCGGCGTTGATGCGCGGGCCCAGCGCGAAGGCGAAGTCCTGGGCCGAGGCGCGGGCCGGCTGGCGGCCGGCGGCCGTGAACAGCGCGGCCACGCCGGGCTGCATCTGGCCGGCGCGCACGCGCTTGAGGCCCTGCGCCACCAGGCGGCGGTTGTTGGCATCGAGCTTGACCACGTCGGCCACGGTGCCGAGGGCCACCAGATCCAGCAGCGTGTCCAGCCGCGGCTGCGGCACGCCGGCCTCGTCCCAGACGCCGCGCGCGCGCAGCTCGGCACGCAGCGCCATCAGCACGTAGAACATCACGCCGACGCCGGCGATCGCCTTGCTGGGGAAGTCGCAGCCGGGCTGGTTCGGGTTGACGATCACGTCGGCCTCGGGCAGCCGCACCTGGCCGGCGTCGTCGACGGCCGGCAGATGGTGGTCGGTGACCAGCACGCGCATGCCGCAGGCGCGGGCATGGGCCACGCCCTCGACGCTGGCGATGCCGTTGTCCACCGTCACCAGCACGCGCGGAGCCTGGGCGCGGGCCAGCTCGACGATGGCCGGCGTCAGGCCGTAGCCGTGGACGGCGCGGTCGGGCACGACATAGCCGATGACCGGGGCCGGCGTGCCGCGGGCCGCGGCCAGCGCACCGCCGAGCAGGCGCAGGCCGCGCAGCGCGACGGCGCAGGCGGTGGCGCCGTCACAGTCGTAGTCGGCGACGATGCAGATGCGCTCGCCGGCGGCCAGCGCATCGGCCAGCAGCCGCGCGCCGTCGGTGCAGCCGGCCAGCTGCTGCGGCGGCAGCAGCCGGGCCAGGCCGTCGTCGAGCTCCTGCGCCTCGCGCACGCCGCGGGCGGCCAGCAGCCGTGCCAGCAGCGGCGGCACGCCGGCCTGCTCCAGCGCCCAGGCGGCGCGCGGCGGCACGTCACGCTCGATCAGCTGCGGGGCGGGGGCGGCCCAGGTCTGCGGCGGCGGGTTGTCGGTGGCGGGCGGCACGGCCGCGCCCGACGACGCCCCGGCTCCGGCCCGTCCGTCGGACCGCGGATCGGCGATCGCCAGCGGCGTCACGGGGCGCGGCGCATCCTTCGGCGTCGTGGTGGTGGTGGTGGTGGTGGTGGTGGTGGCCGTGGCCGTGGCCGTGGCGGCCGGCGTTTCGGCGGCCGGTTCGGCCGGTGTGGCCGCGTCGAAATCGAACAGGTCCTTCACAGCGCCTCCAGCACCGGGCGGGCGGGCTGGCGGGCGCCGGGGCGCAGCCGCTGCCACAGCGACAGGGATCCGGCCGCGCGCTGCCAGCTGCGCGCATGGCGTTCGCCGCACAGCGTCAGCGTCACGGCCTGGCCGGCACGGGCGGCCTCCAGCAGCGGGGCCAGCGTCAGCGCGTCCACGCGCTGCCAGGCCTGGACCCAGGCGGCCAGATCGCCAGCCAGGGCCGGTGCGCGCAGGTGCTCGACGAGTTCGGGCTCGGGCGCCGTCGTGGCTGCGCCACCCGCCGCGCCACCCACTGCGCCCGCACGGCCGGTGCGCGCGGCGTCGGTGGCCGGCCGCGGCCCGCCGCCCGACAGCCAGAACGAGTTGATCGCCTGCAGCCCGCGCGCCTCGCGCGCCGCGTTCACCGGATGGGCGTGCCACAGCATCTGCGCCTCGGCCTGCAGGCGGCGCACGCGCAGCGCATCCGGGTGGCTGTTCAGCCACGGATCGACATTGCGACCGACCACCCGGTCCAGCGAGGCGCAGGGCAGGCGGGCCAGCCGTTCGTGCGTCAGGTACCAGCGCGTGGGTCGGGCCCGGTGCAGCGTGTAGCCCTCGTCCTCGGCCAGCGGGTGCAGGGCGTCGAACAGCGCCTGCGCCTCGGCCTCGGACAGATCCAGCGTGGCCGGGTCGGTCAGCGAGACCTGCTCGGTGCCCATGTGCCAGTGCACCGGGTGCAGCCAGGCGACGCCGCGCTGCGGATCGTCGGGCAGGCGCACGCCGTCGGCCGCGGCCGCGGCGGCGGCCAGCGGCAGCAGGCCGTCGGCCAGCGGCCAGCCGCGCGCACGCGCCAGCACCCGCTCATGCGGCGGGCTGAGGTCGAGTTCATCCCCGGCATCGCCGTCCTGCGGGGCGGCTGCGGTCAGCAGCGCCAGCAGGCGTTCGAGGTGGGGCAGGTCGAGGCCGGCGAGGGCCTGCGGATCGGCGCCGGCGCCCGGGCCGGCAAAAGGAAGCACCAGGTGCATGCGGCCCATTATCGGGGGGCCGCGCGCCACGGCCGGATCCGGCCCGTCGGAGCGCCGCGAGCGGTTAGCATGCCGGCCCCATGAGATCGGTGTTTGCGGGCTGGAACATGCCCTATGAATGGCAGATCGGCTGGCGCTACACCCGCGCCGGCCGGGCGGGCCGCCGCAATGGCTTCATCTCCTTCATCAGCCTGGTGTCGGTGCTGGGCATCGCGCTCGGCGTGGCGGCGCTGATCATCGTGCTGTCGGTGATGAACGGCTTCCAGAAGGAGGTCACCGGGCGCATGCTCAGCGTGGTCTCCCACATCGAGGTCTTCGACAGCCAGGGCGGTGCGCTGGCCGACTGGCAGCCGCTGGCCGAGAAGCTGACGCGCCAGGCGGGCGTGGTCGCCGCCGCGCCCTTCATCGCCAGCCAGTCGCTGATCGGCCATGGCGAGGAGATGCGCGGCGCCGTGGTGCGCGGCATCGATCCGGCGCGCGAGGCCGCCGTCACCCCGCTGGCCGCGCAGCTGCGCGACACCACGCTGGCCGCGCTGCAGCCCGGCGCCTGGAACATCGTGCTCGGCGAGGAGCTGGCCCGGCTGCTGCGCGTGCGCGTCGGCGACGAGGTCACGCTGGTGGCGCCGGGCGGCCAGATGACGCCGGCCGGCACGCTGCCGCGCTTCAAGACCTTCCATGTCGCCGGCACCTTCCATGTCGGCCACTACGAGTACGACAGCGCGCTGGCGCTGATCCATCTGGAGGACGCCCAGCGCCTGTACCGGCTCGAAGGCCCGTCGGGCCTGCAGCTCAAGCTCGCCGATCTGCACCAGGCCCCGCGCATCGGCGAGCAGCTGCTGCCCGAGCTGCCGCCGCTGGCCGCGCTGCGCGACTGGACGCAGACCAACCGCGTCTGGTTCGACGCCGTGCAGGTCGAGAAACGCATGATGGCCATCATCCTGACGCTGATCGTCGCGGTGGCCGCCTTCAACCTGGTCAGCACGCTGGTGATGACGGTGACCGACAAGCGGGCCGACATCGCCATCCTGCGCACGCTCGGCGCGGCGCCGCGCTCGATCATGGCCATCTTCGTCGTGCAGGGTGCGGCCAGCGGGGTGATCGGCACGCTGGCCGGGGTCGGGCTCGGCCTGGCGGTGGCCTTCCACATCGACGTCATCGTGCCGGCCATCGAGCGCGCGCTGGGCGTGAGCTTCCTGCCGGGCAACATCTACCTGATCACCCGCATGCCCAGCGATCCGCAGTGGGGCGACGTGATGCCGATCACCGTGATCTCGCTGGTGCTGGCCTTCGTCGCCACGCTGTACCCGAGCTGGCGCGCCAGCCGCATCAACCCGGCCGAGGCCTTGCGTTATGAGTGATCCGCTGAGCGTGGCGGCCGGTGCGCCGGCAGCGCCTGCTGCCTTCGATCATGAGGTGTTGCGTTGCACCGGCCTGGGCAAGCGATACGACGAGGGCGGCCTGAGCGTCGAGGTGCTGGCCGACATCGATCTGGCCGTGCAGGCCGGGCGCACGCTGGCCATCGTCGGCTCGTCGGGCTCGGGCAAGAGCACGCTGCTGCACCTGCTGGGCGGGCTGGACGCGCCCAGCCGTGGCCGGGTCGTGCTCCAGGGCCAGGATCTGTCCGGCCTGTCGCCGGCGGCCCTCGGCGCCTGGCGCAACCGCCATCTGGGCTTCGTCTACCAGTTCCACCACCTGCTGCCGGAGTTCAGCGCGCTGGACAACGTGGCGATGCCGCTGCGCATCCGCCGCGAATCGCCGGCACGCGCCCGCGAGGCGGCGGCGCAGCTGCTCGAACGCGTGGGCCTGAGCGCGCGCATGGCCCACGCGCCATCGCAGCTGTCGGGCGGCGAGCGCCAGCGGGTGGCGATCGCCCGCGCGCTGGTCACCGGCCCGGCCTGCGTGCTGGCCGACGAGCCCACCGGCAACCTCGACCGCGGCAGCGCCGATGTGGTGTTCCAGCTGATGCTGGCGCTGGCGCGCGAGCGCGGCACCGCCTTCGTGATGGTGACGCACGACCCGGCGCTGGCCGCGCGCTGCGACCGCCAGCTGTCGCTGCGCGCCGGGCGGCTCGATCCGCCGTCGGGCTGAGTGCGGCGGGGCGCGGCGGGGTGGGGCGCCCGCCGCCGTCCCGCGGCGGGCATGCCCGGCTGCAGCGGCCGGCGCGCCGATGGTAGAAACGCCGCATGCGTGCCGATGAGCCTCCCGCCACCGACCGCCCGTCAGAGGCTGTCCCCGCTGTTCCCGCTGTTCCTGCCGTCCCCGATGCGGCTCCGGCGGTGGTCGCCCCTGAGGCCACCACCGCCCCGAGCCTGCAGTCCGAACTCGCCGCCGCCCGTGCCGAGACCGCCGCGCTGCAGGCCACCGTGCAGGCCCTGCAGGCCGATCTGCGGCAGGCGCGCGACGACGCCGCCCGCGCCCGCGAGCGCAACGCCTTCCTGGAGAGCCTGCTCGACCACCTGCCCGGCCGCGTCGCCTACTGGGATGCCGGTCTGCGGCTGCGCCATGCCAATGCCTCGTGGTTCGCGTTCAACCGGCTCGATCCGGTCGCCTCGATCGGCCAGGCGGCGCACACGCTGCGGCCGTCCTTCGTCGCGCCCGAATCGCTGGTGCGCATGACGCGGGCGCTCGAAGGCCATGCCCAGACCTACGAGCGCGAGACCTGGCGCGACGACCGCCGCCAGGTCGACCTGATCGCCCATCTGCCCGACGGTGACGAGCAGGGCCGCGTGCACGGCTTCGTGGTGCTGGCCACCGACGTCACCGAGCTCAAGCGCACGCAGGATGCGCTGGCCGGTGCGCGCGACGCGGCGGACGCCGCCAGCCGCGCCAAGAGCGCCTTCCTGGCCAACATGAGCCACGAGATCCGCACGCCGATGAACGCCATCATCGGCCTGGCCCATCTGCTGCGGCGCGATGCGCTCGACAGCCTGCAGTGCGACCGGCTGGACAAGCTCGGTGACGCCGCCCAGCACCTGCTGCGCCTGCTCAACGACGTGCTGGACCTCAGCAAGATCGACGCCGGCAAGCTGGTGCTCGAACGCACCGCCTTCGCGCCCGAGCTGCTGCTGGGCCGGGTGCTGGAGATGGTCGGCGAGCCGGCGCGGGCCAAGGGCCTGGAGCTGGTGCTCGATGCCAGCGGCCTGCCGCCACGCGTCTTCGGCGACCCGACGCGGCTCAGCCAGGCCCTGCTGAACCTGCTGAGCAATGCGGTGAAGTTCACCGAGCAGGGCTTCGTGCGCCTGCGCGCCGAGCCGCAGTGGCGCCATGGCGAGCAGCTGCAGCTGCGCATCGAGGTCCACGACAGCGGCATCGGCATCGTCGCGACGGACCTGCCGCGGTTGTTCACCGCCTTCGAGCAGGCCGACGCCAGCATGACCCGGCGCTACGGCGGCACCGGCCTGGGCCTGGCGCTGACGCGCGAGCTGGCGCGGCTGATGGACGGCGAGGTCGGTGTCGACAGCCAGCCCGGCCAGGGCAGCCGCTTCTGGATGACGCTGCGCCTGGGCTGCGATGCCGAGGCCCAGGCCCCGCTGCCGGCGCCCGAGCTGCGCGGCCTGCGCGCGCTGCTGGTCGATGACCTGCCCGAGGCGCGGGCGGCGCTGCGCGACCAGCTCGAACAGTTCGGTCTCGAGGTCGAACTGGCGACCGACGGCCAGGACGCGCTGCGCCGCGCCGAGCGGGCGCTGCACCACGGCAGTCCGCACGACGTGGCCCTCGTCGACTGGCGCATGCCCGGGATCGACGGCTGCGAGACGGTGCGCCGGCTCGACGCGCTGCTGGGCCATGCCCGCCCGCCGGTGCTGCTGGTCAGCGCCTGGGACGAGGCGGCCCTGCGTCAGCAGGCGCAGACGCTGGCCGCCTGCTCGGTGCTGATCAAGCCGGTGTGCGCGTCGGTGCTGCTCGACCATCTGCTGCTGGCCGTGCGCCGTCATGGCGGCGTGCCGGTGCCGCAGCCCGGCGAGGTCGACCTGGCCGAGCGCACGCTGCGCGAGCGCCATGCCGGCGCCCATGTGCTGCTGGTCGACGACAACCCGGTCAACCGCGAGGTCGCCACCGCGCTGCTGCAGCGCGCCGGTCTGCGCGTGAGCACGGCCGACGGCGGTGTGGCCGCGCTGCAGCAGCTGATGCAGCACCGCCCCGACCTCGTGCTGATGGACGTGCAGATGCCCGGCCTGGACGGCCTGGGCGCGACCCGTGCCTTGCGCGCGCTGCCGCGGCCCTGGTTGCCGGTGCTGGCGATGACCGCCCATGCCGGCGACGAGGCCCGCCGCGCCTGCCTGGCCGCCGGCATGGACGACCACCTGGTCAAGCCGGTCGAGGCCGGCACGCTGTATGCGCGGCTGCTGCACTGGCTGGCGCAGCCGGCGCCGCCGGTCGCACCGGTGGTCGGGCCGGTGGAGCCGATCTGAGGGCGCGGCGGCCGGCCCTCAGTGCACGGTGCAGACCATGCAGGGGTCGAAGCTGCGCACGATGTGCTGCACCGCCACCGGCGTGGTCTCGCCCGGGCGCACCGGCGCGCCGACGAGGGCGGCCTCCAGCGCGCCGGGGCGGCCGTCGCGGTCGCGCGGCGAGAAGTTCCAGCTCGTCGGCGCGATGATCTGGTAGTGCGCCAGGCGGCCCTGCTCGATGCGCAGCCAGTGGCCGAGCGCGCCGCGGGCGGCCTCGGTCAGGCCGCAGCCCTCGGCCTGGTCGGGCCAGGCGTGCTCGGTGTGGAAGGGCTCGCCCGGGCGCAGCGCGCGCAGCCAGTCCTCCATCCAGACCACCAGCTGGCACAGCTCGCGCACCCGCGCCAGCACGCGCTGGGTGGCGCCCACGCCGTCACGTGCGACGAGGTCGTGCAGCAGCGGCACGCCGCCGACCAGTGCCCGGGCGATGGCGCCGCATTCGGCCACCTCTCCGGCCAGGCGCGGCGCCTTGTTCCAGGTGTAGGCGCCGGGCTTGTCGGCCGCCGGCAGGGTCTGGCCCTGGGCCGGATGGCGCGCGGCGGTCTCGCCCGCGTTGAGCCAGGCGTGGGCGCTGTCCTCGGTGACGGCGGCCGGATCGAAGGGGCGGGCGGCGGCATCGCCCGCCCGCCAGGTGCCGCGCGGCAGCGCCCAGCCGCCACCCGGCTGCGCATAGGCGCCGTGGCACAGCATCACCGTGTGGCTGAGGCCGAGCCGCTGCAGCGCCAGATCGTCGGCGATGCGCCACCACAGGCGCAGGTCGCCGCGGTCGGGCGCGGCGTCGACCCAGGCGGCCAGGGCGCCCGCGTCGGCCAGCGCCAGCCAGGGCTCCAGCGGCGTGTCGCCCAGCAGATCGCGTTCGAGAAAGCCGCGCAGCTCGCGCACCCGGGTGATCAGGCGCAGGCGCTCGGCCGCGTCGATCGCGCGCGTGCTGCCGCCCGGGCGCACGCCGTGCGTGTGCGGCCAGCGCCCGCCGAGCGTGCCCAGCAGTGTGAACCAGCGCTGGCGGGCGGCGATCGCCGCCCGCTGCTGACGGCCCTGCAGCGGCGCCCAGCGCGCCAGCGCCTCGGCATGCCAGGGCCGGTCGGCATAGACCGGCCGCGTGAAGTCGGGCAGGAAGAACAGGTAGAAGTGGCTCAGGTGATCGGCCGCGTTCTCGGTCGCCGCCATCAGGTTCAGCGCCAGGCGGCCGTTGGGCGGCGGCTGCACGCCGATGGCATCGGCCAGCGCCAGCGCCGCGGCCACCGACTGGCTGACCGAGCAGATGCCGCAGATGCGCGGCACGATGGCCAGCGCGTCGGCCGCCGGCCGGCCCGGCAGCATCTGCTCGAAGCCGCGGTACATGGTCGAGACCACGCGGGCCTCGGCCACCTGGCCCTCGGCCAGCGTCAGCTGCACCTCCAGGTCCCCTTCCACCCGGTTGAAGGGGCCGACGATCAGCCGGCTCATCGCGTGAGCCGGCGCAGGCGGCGGCGCGTGTCAGGGCCGGGCAGGCCGGCGGGGCTGGCGGGGCTGACGGGGCTGACGGGGCTGACGGGGCTGACGGGGCCGGCGGGGCTGACGTCAGGGGCGGGCAGGGCGGGGCGCGCGGACATGGGCGGGATCATCGCCGATTGCCGGGGGGCGCTTGGCAGATGGGAGCTGGGCGATGGGCGATGGATCCGTGCGGCCTGTGCGGCCCGTGCGGCCCGTGCGCCGCCACGCGTACCACCGCTCTCGCCACCCGGACCCGCGTGCGCACGGCACGGCCGCATCCGCCGTGCACGCACCGCCGCGATGCACGCGCCTGACGCCGCTCAAGCCCGCCGGCCGTTGTCCGATAAGGTCGAACAGTGGCCGGGTGCTGTTCCTTGCCCGTCCCACCCGTCTGGCCGCCCACGCGCATGTCCGATCCCCCTGACGACCCGCTGAACGACGCTTGCGCGGACAACCGGCGCAACCACTACCGCGTCCTGCACGTGCAGCCCGAGGCGCCGATCGAGGTCATCAAGGCCAGCTACCGCACGCTGATGCTGCAGCTGCGCACCCATCCCGATCTCGGCGGCCGCCACACCGAGGCGGCCATGGTCAACGCCGCCTGGCATGTGTTGTCCGATCCGCTGCGCCGCGCCGACTACGACGCCCGCCTGCGCCGCCAGACCGAGGCCGCACGCGGCGCGCTCGACGCCCAGGATGACCCCGGCGGCCACGCCGGCGCCAGCGCCCGCGGTCCCAGCCGCCGCGCGCCGACGGACGGCTTCCAGCCCTTTGCCGCCCGCCGGGCCCAGGCCGCCTACGGCCAGGCCGGCACCGGCGCGGGGCCGGCTGCCGGTCCGGCTGCGGCGTCGGGGGCCGGCTCAGGCCCCGGTGCCGACCCGCCGCCGGGCGCACGGGCCGGTGCCGCCGCCGACGCCGACGCCTCGGCCGCGGCGTCGTCCGCCGAGGCGTCCGGCGCCCCCGGCGCCCCCGCCGGCCGCCGGCCCGACGACGCCAGCGCGGACGATCACCCCGGCAGCCGCAGCAGTGCCTGGCCCGTGCCCTGGCCCGAACGCGGCGACGGCAGCGGTCTGCGCCTGAGCCCGCTGCCGCCGCGCCATGTCTGCCCGCTGTGCGGCCATGCCAATCTGCTGACGCTGCGGCCCGACAGCCGCTGCGCCCGCTGCCAGGCGCCGCTGGCCCCGCTGCCCCAGCCGGGGCGCCAGGGCCAGGAGCTGTTCGGCCGCCGCGACGCGGTGCGGCGTGACCAGGGCCATGTGGCCAGCCTGCACGTCGGCTGGCCGGCGCCGGCCCTGCCGGTGCGCTGGCGCGACCTGTCGCTGACCGGCGCCAGCGTCTATGTGCCGCAGCCGATCGAGCCGGGCCAGCGTGTGTGGCTGCTCGACCAGGCCCTGGAGGCGGTGGCCGAGGTCGTCGGCTGCCGGCCGCAGGGCAGTCTGCAGGTGCTGCACCTGCGCCTGCTCAGCGCGGTGATGCTGCAGTCCACCGGCGTGTTCGTCTCCGCCCAGGCCTGAGCTGTGACCGGAGGCCGGACCGGACCCGGCCCGGCGGCGGTCGGGCCGAGCCGCCGCCGGCCTGTGGCAACATGCGCCCCCTTTTTTGCTCATTCCCGACGGCGGCCGCACCCAAGGCCGGGCCGTCCGACCCCTCATGGACCTGAAACTGCCCATCACCATCCAGGACGAAATGGACGACGAGGTGATCCAGAGCCGTGGCCTGCTCGACCTGGCCAGCGGCGAGATCACCGACGTCCGTTACGAGGACCACGACCTGGAAGACGACGGCTTTCCGGCCGAGCGCGACGACTACGACTTCACCTGCGGCACGCTGAGCAACGGCAGCCGCGACGTCGAATTCCGCGTCGAGGTCGACGTCGTCGGCCGCCGCTACTCGATCACGCCGAGCGAGCTGCTGGAGCTCAAGGGCCGCGCCGCCAAGCTGTTCTCGACCAATCCCGACGCGCCGCCGGCCCCGCCGCCGGCCAAGAAGGCGCCGCGCCGCCGCGCCTGAGCCCTGGCGGGCGTCCGCCCCGCCCACGCCCACGCCCGGGGCGTTCCGGGAGGCCGTGGCCGGTGGGCGCAGGCGGTCGCTGCGGTTGATACCGGGCGGCGACGCCCCACACCGGCGGTCCGGCAGGCGTTTGCGGTGTCCGGACGCGGGCCGGGCACCGGCGCGTGCGCGGGCTCAGTCCCCGGCCGGCGCCTGTTCGTAGAGCTCCAGCGGCAGCCCGTCGGGGTCGGCGAAGAAGGTGTAGGCGCGGCCGGTGTATTCGTCGATGCGGATCGGCTCGACGGCCACGCCGGCGGCCTCCAGCTCGGCCTTGGCCGCCGCCACGTCGGCGACGACGAAGGCGATGTGGCGTGCGCCGCAGGCCTCGGGCCGGCTCGGCCGCGCCGGTGGCGACGGAAACGAGAAGAGCTCGATCTGTCCGCCGTCAGGCAGGGCCAGATCGCACTTCCAGGAATCGCGCGCGGCGCGGTGGTGCTCGGCCTGCACGCGCAGGCCGAGGATGGCGGTGTAGAAATGCCGCGAGCGCGCGTAGTCCGACGCGATCACGGCCACATGGTGCAGGCCTTGCAGGATCATGGGGCGGCAGGGGTGGCGGGTCGGCCGACAGGGGCCGATCGGGGCTGATACGGGCTGGTATGGCCGGATGGGCGGCCGTGGAAGGGATGGCGTGGCGACGGCCTCCGGCCATCGGCGCCTCCCACCAGCCGATGCTACGGCCGACCCGCCCGAGGATCGGCGCCCTGGCGCGGGTCCGCCGACAGGTGCTGCCGCGCCGCCGCCACCGACGCATCCCAGATCCGCAGCAGCGTCTGGGCGTCCGCGGCCGTGAGGTGATCGGCGGCGCCGTCCGCGCCGTCCACGCCTTCGGCCGGATCGCCGGGGTCCGCTCCGCCCGCGCCTCCCGCTCCGGCCGCCGCGCCGTGGCCGCAGGCCAGGGCCGAGGCCGTCGTCCAGCCGGCTTCGACCGTCTCGCAGGCCTGTTGCAGCCGCAGCGCGCCGATCTGCGCGGCCGAGCCCTTGAGCGTGTGGACCAGATGGCCGACCAGCCGGCTGTCCGCCGCGGCCCAGGCCTGCTGCAAGCGCGCGCGCGCCGCGGGCTGGTGGTCGACGAAGTGGTTGAGCATGGCCCGGTACAGCGCCTGCCCCCCGCCGCACAGCATCAGGCCGCGTTGCAGGTCGATCAGCACGGCCTCGGCCGGCGGCGGCGGCGCCACCGGTGCGCGCCGGCCGTGCTGCAGCCAGTGCCCGACCTGCAGCACGAGGCTGGTCGGGAGGACCGGCTTGCACAGGTGATCGTCCATGCCGGCCGCCAGGCAGCGCTGGCGGTCTTCCTCGGCGCCGTTGGCCGTCAGGGCGATCACCGGGACCCGGTGCAGCGCCGGCATCTGGCGCAGCACCTCGGTCGTGCGCACGCCGTCGAGCCGCGGCATCTGCACGTCCATCAGCACCAGATCGGGCGTGTGGTGCTCCAGCCATTCCAGTGCCATCAGGCCGTCCTCGGCGGTCGACACCTCGATGCCCGCATGGCGCAGCGCATCGGCCGCCACCTCCCGGTTCAAGGCGTTGTCGTCGACGACCAGCACATGGGGCCGCCGTGAAGGCGCCGGGGCGGCGGCCGGCACGGGCGCGATCCCGGCGGCCGCGTCCGGGGCCGCGGCGGCGCCGGCGACGGGCCCGACCGGAAGCTCCGGTGGCCGGTCCGGCGAGCGCTCCTCCCGGCTCTCGCCGGGCCCGGCCTCCGGTGGCGAGCGCACGGCGAGGAGCCGTTGCAGCAGATGGTCGAGCTGGCGGGGTTGCAGCGGCTTGTCCAGCCGCGCGTCGAAGCCTTCGGGCAGCGGGCCACCCACGGTCGGCGGGCTGAACAGTGCCAGCAGCGGAGGCCCCGGCAGCTGCAGGGCGCGGATGGCCAGACCCAGCGCCGTGCCGTCCATGTCCGGCATCTGCGCATCGATGCAGATCAGGGCGGGGGCCTGCTCGCCGGCCTGCTCGGTGACCAGACGCGCCAGCGCATGGGCGGCGTCATCGACGGCGGTCACCGTCAGTCCGGCCGCCTGCAGCCGCTGCTGCAGCGCCTGGCGGGCCGGTGGCAGGTCGTCGATCACCAGGGCCCGCAGGCCGGACAGGGCGGCCAGGGCCGTCCGGGACGGTGCGGCCGCGAGGCCGTCGCCATCGCCGGTGGCCTGCGCGGGTGGCCGCCGCTCGGGGCCGGTGTGACGGCGGCAGGGCAGATCGAGCTGCCACGGGGCGTCGTCGGCCGGGCCATCGGCGGCGGTGATCTCCTGCCGCATCCAGCGCCCGCCCAGGCGCTCACACAGCGCACGGGCCAGCGATTCGGCCAGGCAGGCGGTCGCGCGCAGGGCGGCGGGGGGTGTCGATGACGGCCGTCCGGCCGGCGTGCCCGGGCGTGCGGCCGCGCTCTGCAGGGTCAGCTCCAGCCGCAGCCGCCCTTCGGCGGGGCCTTCCGCGGGGCCCTCGGCCGGTCCACCCGGTGCGGCCTGTGCGCCAGGCCCGCCGAGCGCCGCGTCACCCTCGCGTGCCGGTCCGCCGGGGCCGGTCGATCCGCTGCGGGCCTCCCGGGGCGGTCCACCGGGCGGGGTGTCCGGCGACGGCCCCAGCGTCACCACCAGCGCCCCGGCATCGGCCGAGGCCTGCAGCACCGCATGGCCCAGGCCGAGCAGCAGCGCCCGCCAGAGCGTGGGCGTGGCCACCCGCCAGTCGTCGACGGCCGGGTCGACCTGCAGCACCAGCTCCCGATGACGGGCGCGGCCGGCACGGGCCAGGCGCTGCAGGGCCTCGGCCGCCAGCAGGCCCAGGGGGGCGGGGGTCTCGTCATGGCCGTTGCCGCCGGACGGGGCCGGGCTCCGGGTGCTGCCCGGGGCGGCATCGTGCGCCGGGGGCGATGGCGGCTCGGTCACCGCGTCCAGCAGCAGCTGCAGGTCCTGCAGCAGTTGCCAGGATTCGGCCGCCGCGCCCTGTCCCGCCAGCGGGCCGAGGGCGGTGCCCAGGCGCTGCAGCGGGGCCCGCCAGCTGGTGGCCAACCACTGCAGCTGCAGGTTCATGGCCCGCGTCTCGGCGCGGGCCAGCTCGGCGTCCTGCGCCTCCAGGGACAGGTCGCACAGGCCCAGCACGCAGCCCGTGGCGCTGCGCCGCCCATGGAGCTGCAGCAGGCGGCGCCGGCCGTCGCCGTCGCGCCAGGGCAGGTGCAGCACCGGCAGCAGGGCCCCGTCGGGCCCCTGGCCGCCGGTCCACAACCAGCTGTGGGCGAGGCTGCCGAGCACCTGGGCATCGCTGAGCCCGCGCTGGCACCAGTCGGCGATCGGCATGCCCGGCGTCACCGGACCGGCCAGGGCCCGGAAGGCCGGGTTGGCGTCGACGATGCCGCCGTCGCGCAGCACCGCCAGTGCGGCGGGCGCCTGCTCGAACAGCGGCTGGAAGCGGGCCGCCTGGTGGCAGTCCTGCAGTTCATGCCGCAGCAGGGCCAGTTGCTGCTCGGCCTCTACCAGGGCGGTGATGTCCCGCGACAGCATCAGCACGTGCTCGTCATCGTCCTGGCCGGCGGCCGTCTTGCGTCCGGAGGCCAGTTCGAACCAGCGCGCCTGTCCGTCCGGCAGGGTCAGCTGGATGCGGCGGCCCTGGTCGCGGCCGTGAAGCTGCGCGGCGGCGAGCGATTCATGGACGATGGCCGCCGCCGCGGGCGGCAGCAGGTCATCGACCCGCCGGCCGATGATGTGCTGCGGCGCGGCGGCCAGCAGCGCCGAATCCTGGCCCACATGGACCGCCACGTAGCGCCCGGCCAGATCGAATTCGAACAGCAGGTCGGGCAGGGCGGCCAGCGTGGCGTCGAGCTGGCGTGACAGGCGCCGGGCCTGGACGGCGGCGGCCTCGCGTTCGGCCTCGACACGGGCGTGGGCCCGGCGCAGGCCTTGCAGCCGCAGCTGGGCCAGCAAGGCCCAGCCCGCCCCGACGATGCCGAGCGCCGCCCCCAGCCAGGGGCCCCAGAGGGTGACATCGGTGCCGAGCGCGCCGGCCGCTCCGGCGGCCGCCGGCTGTGCCAGCGCGGCGGTGCCGAGCACCGGCACCAGGCCCCCGGCCAGCGCCCGTGCCAGGCCAGCCGCCCGGGCCCACGGGTGCGGGGTCATGGCGCCGGCGATACCGGTGGCGTCGGCTGCATCGGCGGCAAGGCGGCGCCGACGGCCCGGACAGCGGGGCGCGGACGCGACAGGACGAGGGCGTGGGGGCATGCGGCGCAGGCGTGGGCTGGATCAGGGCGTGATACTGCGCGTGCCCGACTCCAGTGCAGTCTACGACGCCGGGACCGGGTTTCGCGACCCGACGCCGGGCCCGTTTCCCGGTGCGCGGCGGACATCGCCGACAATCGGGGCATGAGCGCAGACTCCTCCCCCGCGCCGCACGCAGCCGCTGCGGCCCCCAAGATCGGCTTCGTCAGTCTCGGTTGTCCGAAGGCGCTGACGGATTCCGAACTGATCCTGACCCAGCTCAGCGCCGAAGGCTATGCGACCAGCAAGACCTTCGAGGGCGCCGATCTGGTGATCGTCAACACCTGCGGCTTCATCGATGATGCCGTGAAGGAAAGCCTGGACACCATCGGCGAGGCGCTGGCGGCCAACGGCAAGGTGATCGTCACCGGCTGTCTCGGTGCCAAGGCCGGCGACGGTGGCGGCAACCTGGTGCAGCAGGTGCATCCCAAGGTGCTGGCCGTCACCGGGCCGCATGCCACGCAGGAGGTGATGGACGCCGTCCACACCCATGTGCCCAAGCCGCACGATCCCTTCGTCGACCTGCTGCCCGAGGTGCGCAGCCAGTTCCGCGGCGAGGCCGGCATCAAGCTGACGCCGCGGCACTACGCCTACCTGAAGATCAGCGAGGGCTGCAACCACCGCTGCACCTTCTGCATCATCCCCAGCATGCGCGGCGATCTGGTCTCGCGTCCGGTCGGCGATGTGCTGAAGGAGGCGCAGGCGCTGTTCGAGAGCGGCGTCAAGGAGCTGCTGGTCGTCAGCCAGGACACGAGCGCCTACGGTGTCGACGTCAAGTACCGCACCGGTTTCTGGGACGGCCGTCCGGTCAGGACCCGCATGACCGAGCTGTGCATCGCGCTGGCCGAGCTGGCGGGCAAGCACGGCGCCTGGGTGCGGCTGCACTACGTCTACCCGTATCCGCACGTGGACGAGCTGCTGCCGCTGATGCGCGACGGCCTGATCCTGCCCTACCTGGACGTGCCGTTCCAGCACAGCCATCCCGACGTGCTGCGGCGCATGAAGCGGCCGGCCTCGGGCGAGAAGAACCTGGACCGTCTGCTGGCCTGGCGCGAGGCCTGCCCGGATCTGGTCATCCGCAGCACCTTCATCGCCGGTTTTCCGGGCGAGACGGAAGCGGAGTTCGAGCATCTGCTGGACTTCGTGCGCGCGGCGCAGATCGACCGCGCGGGTTGCTTCGCCTACTCGCCGGTGACGGGTGCGGCGGCCAACGAGCTGCCGGGCGCGCTGCCTGACGCCTTGCGTGAGGAGCGTCGGGCGCGTTTCATGGCGGTGGCCGAGGAGGTGTCGGTGCAGCGTCTGGCGCGTCGGGTGGGTGCGACGATGCAGGTGCTGGTCGATCATGCGCCGGCACTCGGTCGCAAGGGCGGCCGCGGCCGCAGCTTCGCCGATGCGCCGGAGATCGATGGCACCGTGCGTCTGCTGCCGCCGGAGAAGGCCAGCAAGACGCTGAAGGTCGGTGAGTTCACCAAGGCCCGGATCATCGCGGTCGAGGGGCATGACCTGATCGGGTTGCCGGTCTGACGGTCTGACGTTCGTTCTGCTGGCTCCTTGGCTGGCTGGCTGGCTGGTGGGTGGGGTCGGAGCGGGCGCGCCGGGATGGGGTGCCCCCTTTCACTCCATGTCCCCCGCCCTCGGCCCTGCGGGCCTCGGGCTCCTCCTTGACTTGCGTGAAAGGGGGCACCCCATCCCGGCGCTCGGCGATGACCTCGGCACGCGAGGTCTGCGACCGTGGACGTGCCGACCGTGGACCTGCGGTGTCTGCGACCGTGGACCTGCGGGGTGCTTCACGGGGGCGAGGGCGCCGGGTGGCTGGATCACGCAGGTCAAGGAGGAGGGCCGCAGGCCCGGGGGACACGGAGTGATCCGGCCACCCGGTGACCTCGGCCCTCGCGCAGGTCTGCGGCCAGCGATCGCCCGCCCAGCGAACAACCTCGCCAAGCCTCCCCACCCCCGGCCTTCGGTAGCATGGCCCCGATGAGCCAAGCCCCGAAGCCCCCCCTGGAGCCGATCACCGGCCTGATCCACCACCCCTACCGCGCCCCCGAAGGCTGGGACGCCGTGCCGCCGGGTGTCTTCAAGGGCTCGACCGTCTGCTTCCCCGATGTGGCCGCCATGCGTGCACGCCACTGGACACAGCGTGGCGTCTACACCTACGGACTGAGGGGCACGCCGACCACCTACACGCTGGAGGAACGGCTGGCCACCCTCGAGGGCGGCACGCACTGCGTGCTGGCACCGTCCGGCCTCGCCGCCATCGCCACCGTCAACCAGGCGCTGCTGCGCACGGGCGACGTGCTGTTCCTGCCCGCCAATGTCTACGGCCCCTCGCGCGAGCTGGCGCGCCACGAACTGGCCGACTGGGGCATCAGCCACCGCCTGTACGACCCCCTGCAGCCGCAGACGCTGGCCGACGCCCTGGCCGCCGAGCCGGCGCAGCAGGCCGACGGCCGGCCGCGCACCCGCCTGGTCTGGCTGGAGGCCGCCGGCTCGGTGACGATGGAGTTCCCCGACCTGACCGGCCTGCTGGCCGCCGCCCGCACCCACGGCGCGATCACCGCGCTCGACAACACCTGGGGCGCGGGCCTGGCGCTGCGGGCCTTCGATCTGGCGGACGATGGCCAGGGCGGGCGCTGCGGTGTCGACATCAGCATGCACGCGCTGACCAAGTACCCCTCGGGCGGCGCCGATGTGCTGATGGGCAGCATCGTCACCCGCGACGAGGCGCTGCACCGGCGCATCCTGGCCACCCACGGTCGGCTCGGCCTGGGCGTGGCGGCCAATGACGTGGAGGCGGTGCTGCGCGGGCTGCCGACCGTGGCGCTGCGCTACCACGCACAGGACGCGGCCGCCCGCCAGCTGGCGCAGTGGCTGGCCGGCCAGCCGCGCGTCGCCCGCGTGCTGCATCCGGCCTTGCCGGACGCCCCCGGCCATGCGCACTGGGCCACGCACTGCACCGCGGCGGCCGGCATCTTCTCGGTCCTGCTCGATCCGGCGCTGAGCGCCGCCCAGGTCGACGGTTTCGTCGACGGGCTGCAGCTGTTTCGCATCGGCTACAGCTGGGGCGGGCCGGTCAGCCTGGCCGTGCCCTACGACCTGCGCCTGATGCGCGAGGACCGCCGCGGCCTGGACGGCCACCTGGTGCGGCTGTGCATCGGCCTGGAGGCCGTGGCCGATCTGCAGGCCGATCTGGCGCGGGGGCTGGCCGCGCTGGGCTGATCCCTCGGGCCGCACCGGGCCCGCGGCGTCAGAAGAAGTCGACCGAACTGCCCGTCGTGGCCGGCGGGGCCGCCGGTCCGGCCTGCCGCTGCGCGGCGTCCCGCGGGCTGCGGGCCGCGGTCGATGTCCGGGCCGGGGGCGATGTCTCGGTCGAGTACGAGTACGAGTGCGAGTGCGAGTGCGAGTGCGAGGTCGACGTCTCGGTCGACGCCGGCGCATCGTCGGCCAGCATGCCTTCGGCGGCCACCGCCTCGCGCAGGCGCTCGGCGCTCTCGTGCATGGCCTGCGAGGCCATCACCGAGCCGGCCACCATGGCCGCGTTGGCGTCCGTCAGCTCGGTGATCCGCACCAGCCCGTCGAGCACCCCCTGCAGGGCCTGCGCCTGGTCCTGGGCGTCGTCATTGAGGCGGCCCATGTGGCCGGCCACGCTGTCGACGGCTTCGCAGGTCTGGCCCAGCGTGCGGTGCAGTGCGCTGACCTCGCGTGCGCCGTCATCGGCCAGCTCGGTCGTGCGGCGGATCTGGGCGCGCACCGCCTCGGCCATCTGCGCGCTGCGCTGCGCCAGCGTGCGCACCTCGGCGGCGACGACGGCGAAGCCGCGGCCGGCCTCGCCCGCGCGAGCGGCCTCGACGGCCGCGTTGAGCGCCAGCAGATTGGTCTGGAAGGCCACGCCCTCGATCGCCGACAGGCTCTCGCGCATCGCGCCGGCGGCCTGCTGGATGCGGGCCATCGCCTGCTCGGCCGCATCGGCGGCCTGGCTGCCGGCGTGGCCCTGTTCGCGCAGCTGCTCGCAGTGGCTGCGCACGCGCGTGGCCAGCTCGGCGGTCTGGCTGACGCGGCCGCTGAGTGCACGCACCTCGCCCTCGCTGGCCTTGAGCTGCAGCGTCTGCTCATCGGTGCGCATGGCCAGCGACTGGGCATTGCCGGACATGGTGTCGCCGGCGGCGGCCACGTCCTGCGTGCCCTGCATCAGCGTGTCCACCAGCGTGTGCAGGCGGTCCTGGGTGCGCTGCAGCGCGCGCACGCTGCGCCGGGTGCGTGCCTGCAGCACCATCAGCCCCTCGACCAGCATCACCAGCATCGCGGCCAGGCCCAGCAGCACCCGTCCGTAACGCAGTTCGATCTCGGTGTAGGCGCCGGCCAGGCAGGCGACGGTCAGCAGCGGATGGGCCAGCAGCATGGCGGCCACCGCCCGGTGGCTGCGCAGGCGCCCATGGCGCCAGGCCAGCGCGACGCAGCCGACCAGCAGCAGGTCGTAGGCGGCATTGGCCCAGGGGCGGGAGAGCGTCGTCAGCGCCATCGCGCCGGCCGTCGCGCCGAACACCAGTGCGCTGGCCACGCGCAGGCGCTGGCGGGCCCCGCGGTCGAGCTCCAGGGCCAGCGCGAAGGCCTCCAGCGCCAGGCCCCAGACCAGCATCGACAGCAGCAGCGCCGTCAGCGTCAAGGGCGGGATGTGGGCCAGCCGCACCTCCAGGCCGTAGTAGACGGCGCCGATGGTCGCGCTGACGGTCAGCAGCAGCCACTGACGTTGGCGCAAATGCCACCAGGTGGCACCGCCGACGGCCGTGAGCACCGCGGCGAACAGCGCGGCGCACAGCGAGAGCACCTGGGTGGTGCCCAGGGCGGACAGCACGGCAGGGGCGGGGGTGTGCGGCATCGGAGGTGGGGCGAGCATCAGGGCGATGCTGCCCACATCGGTTGTTCGCGGCCGCGCTGCAGGGGGCGAGGGCGGTCCGCGGGGGCCCGGTGCGCATGCCGCCCGGCCGAGCGTGACGGGCTGCGCGCCAGGCGCAGCCAGCGCCGCGGCCCGCTGACGGGTCCGGCTGGATGCCGAGGGATGCCAGGCCCGCCCCGGGGCGCTTCCCGGAGCGCGATGTCCGGCCCGCCCCTGCCCATCCGGGGGGACCTTCCGGATCAAGTCGGCCGCCGTTCTGCCGACCTTGCGGGAACGATGCGGCACCGACGGTGCCGCCGGCCCTGTGCGACTGCTGACCGATGACCTCTTGCGCGCCGTCCGACCCCCTGCCGCTGGATGCCCTGACCGGCCTGTGCCAGCGGCCGGCCTTCCGTCGCCTGCTGGCCGCCCGCCTGGCGCAGGCGCCGCAGGAGGAGCTGACGTTGCTGTGGGTCGACCTGGACCGCTTCCAGGCCGTCAACGAGGCCCACGGGCTGGACACCGGCGACGCCGTGTTGACGACGATGGCCGGGCGCCTGCGGGCGCTGGCCGGCCCGGCCGCGCTGCTCGGCCGGGCCGGTGACGACGTGTTCGTGTGGGCGGTGCCCCAGGGGGAGTCGTCGGGCGGGGTGGCCGCGCTGGCACGGGATCTGGCGGCGCGGCTGCACCTGCCCTGCGTGCCGGCGCGCGCGGACGGACCGGACCCGGCCCTGACCGTCAGCGCCAGCATCGGCATCGCGGTCGCGCCCTGGGATGCCACCGAGGCCGATGCGCTGCTGCGGGCCGCCGAGCTCGCGGCCCGCGCGGCCAAGTCCCTGGGCGGCGACCAGCAGTGCTTCTACGAGCCGGCGATGGGGCGGCAGCAGGGCCGCGAGCGCCAGCTCGAATCCCGCCTGCACGAGGCCGTCGCGCGGGGAGATCTGGCGCTGGTCTTCCAGCCCCAGGTGCGGATGGGCGACGGCCAGGTCCAGGGCCTGGAGGCCCTGCTGCGCTGGCGTCATCCCGAGCTGGGGCCGATCAGCCCGGCCGAGTTCATCCCGCTGGCCGAGCGCAGCGGCCTGATCGTGCCGATCGGCCGCTGGGTGCTGCACGAGGCCTGCCGCCAGGCGGCGCAGTGGCCGCAGCCGCTGCGCGTGGCGGTCAACGTCTCGGCCCGCCAGCTGCGCGCGCGCGGCCTGGCCCAGGACGTCTTCGACGCCCTGCGGGCCAGCGGCCTGCCGCCGCAGCGGCTGGAGCTGGAGATCACCGAGGCCGGCCTGATCGATGATCCGGAGCAGGTCGGCAGCCTGCTGCACGGCCTGCGCGAGCGCGGCATCCGGCTCGCCCTCGATGATTTCGGCACCGGCTATTCGTCGCTGGCCTACCTGCGCCGCTTCCCCTTCGATGTGCTCAAGATCGACCGCAGCTTCGTCGTCGATGCCGCGGCGCGCGACGATGCGCGGGCGGTGCTGCAGGCCATCAGCACGCTGGGCCATGCCCTCGGCATGAGCACCGTGGCCGAGGGCGTCGAGACGCCGGAGCAGCTGGCCACCGTGCAGGCCTGTGGCTGCAGCGAGATCCAGGGCTATCTGTTCAGTGCGCCACGGCCACCACAGCAGGTGCTGGAGGCCTTGCGCGATGGCTGGCCGTCATGGCCCGCGCCGCCGGTGCCCGTCACCGGCCTCTCCTGATGCCCGCGACCGGCACAGGCTTCAAGGAAACACCCATGTACGAGCAACTGGTCTATGTCAGCCGGGCCTCGCCCGGCGTCGGCCCGCGCGATTGCCACGACATCATCCGCACCGCCCACAACCGCAACCGCCTGCTGGGCCTGACCGGCGGACTGCTGCTGCTCGACGGCTTCTTCGTGCAGGTGCTCGAAGGCGATCGCCGGCGGGTGCGGCAGCGCTTCGAGGTCATCGCGCGCGATCCGCGCCACGCGGCGATCCAGCTGCGTGGCCAGCGTCACTCCGACCGCCTGCAGTTCGCCGGCGAGTGGATGGCCCTGCGCCACCGCGACGAGCTGCCGCCCGGTCTGCTCGAACAGCTGGGCTACCGGCCGGGGCTGCCGTCCGTCGCCTTCGATGCCGACCGTCTGGTGGCCTTCGTCCAGACCTGCTGCACCGCGCCGCTGACCACGGCCTGAGCGGCCTCTGCGCCCCCGGTCCGCAGCCCCCGGGCCTGCGGGGCTCGGTGCGGTGGCGCGGCCGGCCACCGCCTAGCATCGCGGATCAGCGGTGCCGCCTGCCGTCGGGTCGGTCCCGGCGCACGGCGCCGGGAGACCTGCGCTTGGCCCACCGTTTCACCCGCGGCAACACCGCCGCCACCGCGTCGCTCAAGGACCTGATCGAGGCCCGCGACGCCTACCACCTGCACCTGGCCAACCTGCCCCATGTGGTGGGCACGGCGCTGGGCCGCTACCGCATCCGCGACACCGATGCCGACTGGCTGGCGCCGGCGCCCACCCCGGCGGCGGTGCCCGCCGGTGCGGCCAGCGCCGCCGTCGCGGTGCCGCCGCCGCCCCGCACGCTGGCCAACAGCGCGGTGCGCGACTGGTCCTGGCCGGCGGTGCTGGTCTTCGTCGATGCCTGGTGCGAGCCGCAGCAGCTGGCCGAGCGCCCCGGCGCGGCCGTGCCCCCGCTGCTGCACCTGCCCGACGGCCGCCAGGTGCTGACCTGTGTCGTGCGGGTGGCGCCGCGCACTCAGCGGCTGGCCTCCGAGACGATGGCGCGCACCGGCGTGCGCCGGCCGGGACCGGGCCTGCAGATGCTGGCCGAGCACCAGGGCCTGACGCGCACCGGCGTGGTCTCGGCGCTCGTCAGCGACGGTGAGACGGTCTACGCGCTGGGCAGCCGCCACGTCAGCGGCCAGTGCCACGACGTCTGGGTGCTGACGCGCGATGGCCGCCAGCGCATCGGCCGGCCCGGCGCACGTGCCGTCGACCACGTGCCGCTGGAGGACCACTATCCCGGCGTGACGCCCGGCCGCGCCCGCCTCACGCTGGACGCCGCGCTGATCCCGCTGGAGCGGGCCGACCGCTGGACGCCGCGCCTGCTGGGCATCGGCGCGCCGGGCGAGCCGCTGGACCTGGGCCCGCACACGCTGTCACTCGGCATCATCGGCTGCCCGGTGATGGCGATGCTGCCGGGCGGCCACCGGGTCGAGGGCTCGGTGCAGGGCCTGTTCTTCCGCCATGCCGGGCTGGGTGGGCAGGACCACGTGACCGAGTACCTGATCGGCCCGCGGCCGGGCGAGCGCGCGGTCGACACCCGCCCGGGCGATTCCGGCGTGGTCTGGTTCTGGGACCACGACGTGCCCGGCGAGCGCGGCCCCGGCGCCGATCCGCAGGCCCCGCTGCGGCCGCTGGCCATCCAGTGGGGCGGTCAGGGCTGGCTGGACGCGGGCCCGGCCACCGGCGGCGAGTTCGCGCTGGCCGCAGGCTTCGCCAGCGTCTGCCGCGCGCTCGACGTGCGCCTGCTGCGCGACGAGGACAGCGATCTCGGCCGTTACTGGGGCAAGGTCGGCCACTACCACATCGGCTGGGTGGCCTGCGCGCGGCTGAAGTCGGCCCGCGCCCGCGCCTTCTTCGCCGCCAACGCGGCGGCCATCGGCGTCAGCGACGGCGATCTGGCCGCCGGCCGGCTGCCGAGCGCGACCCAGACCAGCGGCTTCATCGCGCTGGCCGACGTGCCCGATCTGGTCTGGCGCAGCCGCCGGCCCAAGGACGCGGCCAACCACTTCGCCGCCATCGACCAGCCCGGCGCCGGGCCGTACGCCGGCCGCACGCTGCTGTCGATGTGGTTGGAGGACCCGGCCAGCCGCACGCCGCAGGTCTGGACGGCCTTCCACGATGCGCTCGATCCGCGCTCGGTGCCACGCAGCCGTGGCGCGCTGCCCTTTCGCGTGGCCCAGCTCCATGCGCTGATGGTCGAGCGCCTGCGGGCCCGTGATCTGGCCGGTTATCTGTGTGCCGCTGGCGTGCTCGCCCATCACGTGGGCGACGCGGCCCAGCCGCTGCACCTGTCCAGCCTGCACCACGGCGACACCGGCACGGACGACGATGACGAGGTGCATGCCGTCTACGAGGACGACATGCTGGAGCAGTGCCGCGAGGCGCTGATGGCCGGCGTGGCCGCGCGCCTGGCGCAGGCGGCCACGCCGCGGCCGTTCAAGGGCGCCGCGGCGGCGGCCGATCAGGTGATGCGCCTGATGCAGCGCACCCTGGCGCGCCTGCCACCGACCGAGATCCTGGCCACCTGGCAGGCCGTGCGCGGCCGCGGCCAGGCGCGCGCGATGTGGGCGGTGCTGGGCGAGCGCACGATGGACGCGATGGCCGACAGCGCCGTGACCCTGGCCTGGCTGTGGCAGTCCGCCTGGACCGAGGCCGGCGCCGACGCGGCCGGTGCCTGGACGCTGCGCGCGCTGCGCGAGCCGGTCAGCACCGCCGCGCTGAAGGCCCTGTACGAGGACAAGACCTTCGCCGAATCGCGCTGGCTGGCGCAGATGACGATGCCGGGCTGACGGGAGGCCGGGGCCGGCGCCTGCCGCACCCGGCGCACCCGGCGCATCAGGCGCATCAGGCGCCCGGGACCGCCTGTGCAGGCCCGGGCAGGTCTGCCGTCGCTCAGCCCTGGCTGGCCTCGCCCGGCGACGACAGCAGCGGGATCGCGCCGTCGCTGGTCGCGCCCAGCAGGCCGGTGCGGGTGTAGATGCCCAGCTTGTCGCGGGTGTCGACGATGTCGAGGTTGCGCATGGTCAGCTGGCCGATGCGGTCGGCCGGGCTGAACGGCGCGTCCTCGACCTTCTCCATCGACAGGCGCTCGGGCTTGTAGGTCAGGTTGGGGCTGACCGTGTTCATGATCGAGTAGTCGTTGCCGCGGCGCAGTTCCAGCGTCACCTCGCCGGTGATGGCCTTGGCCACCCAGCGTTGCGCCGTCTCGCGCAGCATCATGCTCTGCGGGTCGAACCAGCGGCCGTGGTACAGCAGCTTGCCCAGGCGGCGGCCGTTGGCGCGGTACTGCTCGATGGTGTCCTCGTTGTGGATGCCGGTCACCAGGCGCTCGTAGGCGATGTGCAGCAGCGCCATGCCCGGGGCTTCATAGATGCCGCGGCTCTTGGCCTCGATGATGCGGTTCTCGATCTGGTCGCACATGCCCAGGCCGTGGCGGCCGCCGATCTTGTTGGCCTCCTCGAAGAGCGCGACCAGCGAGCCCGGACGCTGGCCGTTGATCGCCACCGGCACGCCCTCGGCGAACTCGATGCTCACGCTCTCGGCCTTGACCGCCACGTCGTCACGCCAGAAGGCCACGCCCATGATGGGCTTGACGATGTGCATGCCGGCGTTCAGGAACTCCAGGTCCTTGGCCTCGTGCGTGGCGCCCAGCATGTTGCTGTCGGTGCTGTACGCCTTCTCGACCGACATCTTGTAGTCGAAGCCGTTGGCGATGAGGAACTCGCTCATCTCCTTGCGGCCGCCCAGCTCGTCGATGAAGGTCTGGTCCAGCCAGGGCTTGTAGATGCGCAGCGCCGGGTTGGCCAGCAGGCCGTAGCGGTAGAAGCGCTCGATGTCGTTGCCCTTGAAGGTGCTGCCATCGCCCCAGATGTGGACGTTGTCCTCCTTCATGGCCACCACCAGCGCGGTGCCGGTCACGGCACGGCCCAGCGGCGTGGTGTTGAAGTAGGTGGCGCCACCGGTGGCCACGTGGAAGGCGCCGCACTGGATGGCGGCCAGGCCTTCGGCGGCCAGCTGGCCACGGCAGTCGATCAGGCGGGCGATCTCGGCGCCATAGGCCAGGGCCTTGCGCGGGATGTCGTCGTAGTCGCTCTCATCCGGCTGACCGAGGTTGGCGGTGTAGGCGCAGGGCACGGCGCCCTTGTTCTTCATCCAGCGCACGGCGGCGCTGGTGTCCAGACCGCCGGAGAACGCGATGCCGACGCGCTCGCCCAGGGGAAGCTTCTGCAGGATGTTGGCAGCCACGGTGTGAGCCCTTTGTTCTGACTGACTTTGACTGGCGGTGCCGGCCGCCGGACCCGGACCGGGCCCGGCACACGGGGCCGGCCGCGCGCGCGAGGAAAACCCGTGATTCTAGGCGGCCGGCCGCCGCGGCCACAGGCCGAGCACCAGCACCGTGCCGACCAGGATCACCCCGCCACCGACCAGCATCGGCAGCGTCACCGCCTCGCCCAGCACCGCCGCGCCCCAGGCGGCGGCGAACACCGGCACCAGGAAGGTGACCGACGCGGCGGAGGTGGCGCCGACCTGGGCCAGCAGCCGGAAGTACAGGATGTAGGCCACGCCCGAGCACAGAAAGGCCAGCACCGCCATCAGCAGCCACTGCAGCGGCGTGGCGGAGACCGCCGGCCAGGTCAGCAGCGCCGGGCCGGCCAGCACCAGCGTGGCCGACAGCTGCGAGCCGGCGGCCATGGCCATCGCCGGCACGCCCTTCAGCCGGCTGCGGCTGTAGCAGGCGGCATGCGCGTACATCAGCGTGGCGGCGATGCAGGCGGCCACCGCCAGCGCATTGGCACGGTCGAGCTGGCCGGTCTGCAGACCGGCCTTGACCAGGGCCAGCCCGGTGACGCCGATGAAGCCCAGCACCAGGCCGGCGATGCGCCAGCCGGTCAGCCGGTCGCCCAGCCACAGCCAGGCCAGCAGCGCGGTGTAGAGCGGCGTGCCGGCGTTGAACACCGCCGTCAGGTTCGACGGCAGCTGCTGCACGGCCCAGGCGTAGCAGAGAAAGGGCAGGGCGGAGTTGGTCAGGCCCACCAGCAGCAGCTGCGGCGCGCGCTCGCGCAGGGCCGCGCCTTCGCCGCGCCACAGCGCGATCGGCACCAGCAGCGCCGCAGCGCCGGCCACCCGCAGCCAGGCTGTGCCCGCGGGCCCGAAGACCGGCACCACCAGGCGCATGAACAGGAAGGAGCTGCCCCAGATGGTGGCCAGCAGCAGCAGATCGGTCAGGTGTCGGGGTTTCATGGCGGGGCTCGCGGGGCGAGCCGTGGGAACGTCAGCCGGGGCGCAGCGGGCGGCACCCGGGCGATGAGCGCGGGGCCGACCCGCGAGTGTGCCTGCGCCGCGGGGGCGGGATTCGCGTCAACAGGGCGCCAGGCTCGCCGCTTCCCATTGCAGCAAGGCCTGTTTGCGCGGCAGGCCGCCGGCATAGCCGGTCAGGCTGCCGTCGCGGCCGATCACGCGGTGGCAGGGCACCAGCAGCGTCACCGGGTTGCGGCCGACGGCCGAGCCGACCGCGCGCGGCGAGGTGCGCCGGCCCAGGACCGGCGCCAGCCGATCGGCCAGATCCTGGTAGCTGGGCCGCTCGGCGGTGCGCAGTGCGGCCAGCGCCTGCCAGACCGCCTGCTGGAAGGGCGTGCCGCTGCGCAGGTCGAGCGGCAGGCGGGGGGTGTCGGCCTCGCCGCTGCGCCACAGGTGGGTCGAGCCAGAGCGATCCCCGGTCGGATCCCCAGACCGATCCGTTAGCGCTAGCGTGATCGCGGATGTCTCCGGCAGGTGGGGGTGGCCGGACGGCGGGCGCGAGACGGCCGCGGCCTGCAGCGCGCCGAGCGCCGTCAGCGGGCTGCCCGGTGCCTGCCAGCCGTCGAAATAGGTCGTCAGCAGGTCGGCCGTCTGGTGCAGCCAGGGGTGATCGGGGTCCGCGGGGGCGTCCAGCGGGCCCGGGTGGTGGCGTTCGTCGTCGAACCACAGGCCGCACAGGCCGAGCGCGGTGACGGCGGCCGTCATCGGGCCCAGCGGGGTGTCCAGGCGGGTCTGGGCGATCAGCGGGGGCAGGCGGTGGGAAGCGCTCATCGGCAGGGCGGAACGGCGGGGGCCGGGGTGGGTGTCGGATCGGCGCGGACCGTCCGACGCTGGTCATGCCACCAGGCCAGCGGGGCCAGGCCGTGGCGGCGGACGAAGATGCGGCGCAGGTGGCGCGGGCTGATGCCCAGGCGCGCCGCGATGGGGCCGAGGGCCGGTGGGCGCGCGGTCTGCAGCGTGGGGCGCAGCCAGTCGGCGGCGAGATCGGCCAGCGTGGCCGGGCCGTCGACCCGGGCCAGCCCCGGCGCCTGCTCGGGCCGGCAGCGCAGACAGGCGCGGAAGCCGGCGGCCTCGGCCTGGGTGGCCTGTGCGAAGAAGCGGCAGTTCTCGCGCCGCGGCAGCCGCACCCGGCACACCGGCCGGCAGTAGATGCCGGTGGAGGTGACGCCGATCCACAGCCGGCCGTCGGCGTGGGCGTCGTGGTGCTGCCAGGCGGCCCAGGCCGCGTCCTCGTCGGCCACGGTGCCGCGCGCCGCGCGCCAGGCCGCACGCCCGGGGCGGGGCGGCGGGCGAGGTGCGGCGGGCGGCGGAGCGGCGGCGGGCATGGCGGCCATCATAGGCAGCGCCGGGGGCGGCGGTGTGCGCGGCCGCGGACCTGTGAGCGTCCGGGCGCCGGCCGGCCACCCCTGCGTCATGGCCACGGTCACCGTCATCGCCACCCGGCCCGGGCGCCGCGCGTCGGCGGCCCGCGGGGCGGCACGGATCGCCGGTGTCCGTCCGCCAGCGGTCCGGGCCCCTAATGTGTCGGTGCCGGATGGGGTGTCCACCCCACGCGCACGGGGCCCGGACCGCCGCGGGCCGTCGGGGCCCCTCCTAGAATGCGGCGCACATCCAACCCGAGCCCGCACGGGCCCAGCCTTACCTCCACACGCCCCATGCAAGTCACCGCATCGGCCTTCAAGGCCTACGACATCCGCGGCATCGTCGGCGAAGCCCTCGACGAGCCGTTCGCCGAGCACCTGGGCCGTGCCTTCGGCAGCGAGGCCCGGCTGGCGGGCGAGAAGGCGGTGGTGGTCGGGCGGGACGGCCGCGTGTCGGGCCCGATGCTGGTCGATGCGCTGATCCGCGGCCTGCGCGCCGCCGGCGTCGACGTCGTCGATCTGGGCGCCGTCACCACGCCGATGCTCTACTACGTGGCCGCCACCCGTGGCATCCACGGTTGCAACAGCGGCATCCAGGTCACCGGCAGCCACAACCCGAAGCACTACAACGGCTTCAAGATGGTGCTGGCCGGCCGCGCCATCCACGGCGCCGAGATCCAGAACCTGCGCCAGCGCATGGAGCTGGAGAACTACGAGGTCGGCACCGGCCGTCTCGGCCACATGGACATCGTGCCCGAGTACACCGCGCGCATCACCGGTGACTGCAAGCTGGCACGGCCGATGAAGATCGTCGTCGACAGCGGCAACGGCATCCCGGGCGCCACCGCGCCGGCCATCCTCAAGGCCCTGGGCTGCGAGGTGGTCGACCTGTACTCGCGCGTGGACGGCGACTTCCCCAACCACCATCCGGACCCGTCCAAGCCCGAGAACCTGGCGGACCTGATCAAGGTCGTGCACGCCACCGATGCCGAGCTGGGCCTGGCCTTCGACGGCGACGGCGACCGCCTGGGCGTGGTCACCCGCGACGGCCAGATCATCTACCCGGACCGCCAGATCATGCTGTTCGCCGAGGACGTGCTGTCGCGCAACCCGGGCGGCACCATCATCTTCGACGTCAAGTGCACCCAGCGTCTGGCGCCGATCATCAAGAAGGCCGGCGGCGTGCCGCTGATGTACAAGACCGGCCACAGCCTGGTGAAGGCCAAGATGAAGGAAGTCGGCAGCCCGTTCGCCGGCGAGATGAGCGGCCACATCTTCTTCGGTGAGCGCTGGTACGGTTTCGATGACGCGATGTACACCGCCGCGCGTCTGCTGGAGATCCTGTCCAAGCATGCGGACCCGAGCCGGGTGCTCAACGAGCTGCCGACCAGCTTCAGCACGCCCGAGCTGAACGTGGCCTGCGCCGAGGGCGAGCCGGCCCGCATCATCGACACGCTGCGCGCGACCTGCCAGTTCCCGGGCAGCCAGGAGGTCGTGACCATCGACGGCCTGCGCGCCGAGTACAGCGACGGCTTCGGCCTGATCCGCGCCAGCAACACCACGCCGGTGCTGGTGCTGCGCTTCGAGGGCCACACGCCCGAGGCCCTGACCCGCATCCAGCAGCAGTTCATGGACGCGCTGCGCGAGGTCAAGCCCGACGCCAGGATCCAGGAAGCCGCGCACTGAGCCACGCCCTGAAGCCCGATCCGGCGGCCGCGGCAGCGCCCCACGCTCCCGACGCCGCGGACACCCCGCCCCCGGTCGCGCCCTGGGCCGACCGCCTCGCGCGTGCCGCCTGGGCGCTGGCGCTGCGCCTGGCCACGCCGGCCTATCTGCTGCGCCTGTGGCGGCGCGGTACGGCCGAGCCCGGCTACCGCAGCCATCTGGGCGAGCGCCTGGGTCTGTATGGCGATCGGACGCGGCCGGCGGCCGGCGCGATCTGGGTGCATGCGGTCAGCCTGGGCGAGACGCGGGCCGCGCAGCCGCTGGTCGAGGCGCTGCGCGCCGCCCATCCCGGGCGGGCGCTGCTGCTGACCCACGGCACGGCCACCGGCCGTGAGGCGGGCGCGGCGCTGCTGCAGGCCGTCGCCGGCCGCGTCGGCGCCCATGCCGATGACCGCCAGGCCTGGCTGCCCTACGACACGCCCGGCGCCGTGCGGCGTTTCCTGCGCTGGCAGCGGCCGTCGGTCGGCGTGCTGATGGAGACCGAGCTGTGGCCGGCGCTGATGCACGCGGCCGAGCGCCAGGGCCTGCCGGTGGTGCTGGCCAACGCGCGCCTGAGCGCCCGCAGCGCGCGCAAGGGCGAGCGCCTGCGCGCGCTGCTGCATCCGGCGGCCGCGCGGCTGAGCCGCGTGCTGGCCCAGACCGCGGCCGACGCACAGCGCCTGCGCGCGGCCGGTGCCCGCGACGTGCAGGTGGCCGGCAACCTCAAGTACGACCTCGATCCGCCGCCGGCGCTGCTGGCCCTCGGCCGCCACTGGCGCGACGCCATCGCCGCCCCGCGCCCGGTGGTGCTGGCCGCCAGCACCCGCGAGGGCGAGGAGGCGCCGCTGCTGGCCGCCTGGCAGGCCGCGCTGCGCGCCCGCCCGGCCGCTGCGCCACGCCCGCTGCTGCTGCTGGTGCCGCGCCATCCGCAGCGCTTCGACGAGGTGGCCGCGCTGGTGCGCCAGCAGGGGCTGACGCTGGAGCGGCGCAGCGCCTGGAAGCCGACCCCGTCGGCCGTGCCGGCCGAGCCCTCCGCGGCCATCGCGCAGCCCCTGCGGGACGTGCTGGCCGAGCGCGGCCAGCCGCCGGCCGAGGCCCTGGCCGCCGACGTCTGGCTGGGCGACAGCCTGGGCGAGATGCCGCTGTACTACGCCAGCGCCCAGGCCGCGCTGCTGGGCGGCAGCTTCGCGCCGCTGGGCGGGCAGAACCTGATCGAGGCGGCCGCCTGCGGCTGCCCGCTGGTGATGGGCCCCCACACCTTCAACTTCGAACAGGCGGCCGAGGACAGCCTGGCCGCCGGCGCCTCGCAGCGGGTCGACGGCATCGAGGCCGGCGTGGCCGCCGCGCTGGCGCTGGCCGTGGCCGCCGATCGCCCGTCATGGGAGGCCCGCGCCCGCGATTTCGCCGCCGCCCACCGCGGCGCGGCGCGGCGCATGGCCGCGGCCATCGTGCCCGGCGCGGCCGGCGCGGTCTGATGGCCCGGCCGCACTGGTCACCCGCGTGAACGCTTGCTAACCTCGGTCGCCAGCGGACGGATGGATCCGTCCCGCGATCCAGGGAGTGAACATGTCGATCGATCGAAGCGCGGTGGCCTGGGCCACCGTCCTGTGCATGGCCGCGGTGCCGGCCGCCCGGGCCGCCACCAGCACGTCCGCGGCCTATGTGCTGGACACCGGCGGCACGCCGCAGACCGCCGGCCAGACCACCGACGGGCTGAGCCCGGCCAGCGCCGGCACCCTCTACACGCTGGACAGCGGCGGCCAGCAGCTGTCCTGGGCCCTGTCGGCGGTCAGCGGGCAGAGCGGCCGCGCGTTCAGCGTCGACAGCCGCGTGCAGCTGAGCGCCGCCTCGACCGCCGGCGGTCTGGCCAGCACGGGCGGGGTCTCGGCCCGCCTGAGCTTCGTCGACACCTTCGTCATCGACTGCGCGGGCTGCGTCGCCGGCACGACGGGCACGCTGCAGCTGTCGGTGCCCGATCTGGCGGCGGTGATGGCCGCCGGCGGTGCGGGCGGGCGCGACAGCGGTGATCTGACGCTGTCCGTCGATGCGGCGGGCATCGGCGCGGCCGAGGCACTGGCCACCACCACCCGCACGATCGAGCTCAGCGTGCAGGGCGACAACCTGCCGCTGCCGCCGGGCGTCGGCCCGGCCGACAGCTCCGCCTGGTGGACCCGCACCGAGACCGAGACCTGGCGCGACAGCGGCAGCGGCGGCACGGCCTTCCTGCCGGTCAGCGAGAGCGCCACCGACGGCGAGATCCGCTTCGTCTTCGGCCAGCCGATCCGGCTCGTGCTGTCGATGGGCGTCAGCGCCGGGCTGGATGTCGATGCCTGGCTGGCGGCGGGCCATCCCAGCTTCGAGGCCCGGCTGTGGCGCGAGGCGGCGCTGCAGTTCGACCTGCCCCAGGTGCTGGCGGTGTTCGATGCCTCGGGCACGGCGGTCAGCGGCTTCAGCGCGCTGTCGGCCTCCGGGCTCGATCTGGCGGCCGTCGCAGCCGTGCCCGAGCCGTCGCCGGCGCAGGCGTGGATGGCCGGTCTGCTGCTGCTCGGCGCTCTGGGCTGGCGTCGCCGCAGCGGGTGCACCGCGGCCGGCCGGCCCATCCCGGCCGCCGCTGGATCCTGAGATCGGCGGACGCCGCCGGGGGGCTGCCTGGGCACAATGGCCCATCGGCCTTTCCAGGCGGTGGTGGACGCTCGCCCTGCGTGACAGATGTGGGGCGCTGATGCGCATCCGCCACCTGTCTCCCCTCCAGGGCTGGGGCCTGCCCGGCGCCGGCAGGCCAGATCCCGACCTTTCCCCTTCTTCCGGATGACCTCACCTGACCGTTTCCATGGCCTGCAATCGCTGATCTGGCCCGACGAGGCCTGCCATGCCGAAGACGCCCTCCATTTCCAGGATCCGGAGGCGGCGTTCTTCGACCGCGCGGCACACGGCGTGCGCCTGCGGCCCGGTGGCCGTCTGCGGCTGATGAGCTACTTCAACGCCTACCACGCCACCCGCTGGCGTCAGGTCAACCCGGACATCGTGCCGGCCTTCCAGCTCAAGGGCCGGGGCCGTGTGCGGCTGTGCTGGGAGCAGCTCGGCGCCGACGGCCGGCTGCAGCCGCTGACCGAGGTCGAGCTGGCGCTGTCGCCCGACGGCTGGTCGACCTCGCCCATGCCCGCCGGCGTGTCGGGCTTTCTGGCACCGTGCGTGACCGGGCTCGACGACGACAACCTCGTCACCGAGGGCCGTTACGTGACCGCGCTGGCGCCGCGGCGCAGCGTCCGCCTGGGTCTGGTCATCACCCATTTCCAGCGCCAGGCCCAGGTCCAGGGCGCCATCGCCCGCCTGTCGGCGCTGATGCAGGCGCCGGACTACCGGGACAAGCTCGCGCTGAAGGTGATCGACAACAGCCAGGATCTGCCGCCGGCCGACAGTGAGCAGGTGCAGATCGTGCCCAACCGCAATCTCGGGGGCTCGGGCGGCTTCGCCCGCGGGCTGTTCGAGTTCGAGGCCGACGGCGGCTACACCCACTGCCTGTTCATGGACGACGATGCGTCCTGCCCGGTCGAGTCGATCCGGCGCACCCTGGCCGTCCTGGAGTGGGCGACCGACGACCGCATGGCGGTGGCCGGCGCGATGCTGCGCGACGATCGGCCACGCGAGATGCACGAGAACGGCGCCACCTTCGCCGGCTGCGTCCATTCGTTGCACCGGGGTCTGGATCTGGGCCGGCTGGCCGATCTGGCCCGCACCGACGGCCTGCCGCACATCGACTACGGCGCGTGGTGGTACTTCGCCTTTCCGCTGCGCCATGTCCGTCACTACCCGTTCCCGTTCTTCGTCCGCGGCGACGACATCAGCTTCGGCCTGGCCAACCGCTTCGACATCCTGACGCTCAACGGCGTGTGCTCCTGGCAGGACGCCTTCGAGGAAAAGGCCTCGCCGCTGACCAATTACCTGGACACCCGTAACCATCTGGTCCATCTGCTGACCGGCCATGTGGCGCACGGCCGGCGGGCCGTCCGTCAGGTGCTGCGGGGCTTCGTGACGCGGCGTGCCGAGGCGATGCTCTATGAATCGGCCGAGGCGGCCCTGCTGGCCGTCGAGGACGTGCTGCAGGGCCCGGCCTTCTGGCGGGCCCACATGGACCTCGGCGAACGGCGCCGGATGCTGGCCGAGCTGACGTCCGTCGAGAAAGCCCGTCCGCTCGATCCGGCGACCATCGCCCAGGCCCGCCTGTGCCGCTCGCCACGCCGGCTGGCGACCCGCCTGGCCTATCACCTCACGGGCCGCGGTCGTCTGCTGCCGGGCAAGCTGCTCGAGCCACGGCCCGCGCTGGCCCGCAAGGGCGTTCCGGCCAGCCGTTATGCGCTGTTCAGGTTCCGGCAGGTGATCTACCTGAGCGCTTCCGGCCACAGCGGCTTCATCGCCCGGCATGACGCGGCCCGGCTGGCGGCCATCCGTCAGCGCGCGCGGCAGCTGCAGCAGGTCCTGAGCGAGCGCTTCGAGACCCTGTCGGCCTCCTACCACACGGGCTATGCGGAGCTGACGTCGAAGGCGTACTGGCAGGCGGTCTACGCCTGACGTTCTCGGCGGCCCCGCCGTGTCCGGATCCCTGGTGTGACAGCCCGGGTTGCCGGATTGCTGAGTTAAGGTCCGCGCCATGAACGCATCGCATCAGCCCTTCGCGGCGGGGCGCCCTCCGGCGGTCGAGGTCCCCGGCGCATCCGTCCCCATCCGCTTCGACGACGGCGCCGCCTACGAGCGCTACATGGGCCTGTGGAGCCGCGAGGTCGGCCTGCGCTTCCTGGACTGGCTGGCGCTGCCGGCCGGCGGGCGCTGGCTGGACATCGGCTGTGGCAACGGGGCCTTCACCGAGCTGCTGCCGGATCGGGTGGCGCCGGCCGCGATCGATGGCATCGACCCGTCGGCGGCCCAGCTGGCCCATGCCCGCGCCCGGCCGATCGGCGCCCGGGCCCGCTTCGTCGAGGGCGACGCGATGGCCTTGCCCTACGCGGACGGCGGCTTCGATGCCGCGGTGATGCCGCTGGTCATCTTCTTCGTGCCCGATCCGGCGCGTGGCGTGGCCGAGATGCGCCGCGTGCTGCGCCCGGGCGGCACCGCAGCGGCCTATGCCTGGGACATGGCCGGCGGTGGCTTTCCCTATCACCTGGCGCAGCAGGGCCTGCGCGAGGCCGGTGTCGACGTGCCCCGTCCGCCCAGCCCCGAGGCGTCGGATCTGCCGGCCCTCGTCGGCCTGTGGCAGGGCGCCGGTCTGGTCGACGTGTGCACCGAGGTCATCACCGTGCGCCGCCGGTGGCCGGACTTCGAGGCCTGGTGGCAGACGCTGCGCGATGCGCCGAGCATGGGCGCGCGCATCGCGGGCCTGGACGCCGAGCGCAGCCGGCAGTTGAAGGAGCGCCTGTGCGCCCGTCTGCAGCCCGAGGCCGACGGCAGCCTGTGGCTGAGCGCGCGGGCCCACGCGGTCCGCGGCCGGGTGCCGGGCTGAGCCCCTGTGGACGATCGTCGACACCCGCTCGACGCGCCCTGACGCTCCCCACCCGGGCGCTCCCAGCCCCGGTGCCCCCGCCCGGGGGCGCCCGGCTCCTCCGCAGGTTCCGGGCCGACGGCCGGGCCGGCCTCAGCCCGGTGCGCGGGCCTGCAGCCGCAGCGTGAACACGGCGCCCGGCCGGCCGTCCTCGCGGTCGGCGGCGGTGAGCTCGCCGCCGTGGCGCTCGACGATGCCGCGGCTGATCCACAGCCCCAGGCCGTTGCCGTCGTGCTTGTGGGTGCGGAAGGGCTGGAACAGCTCGGCCAGCACCGCGGGCCCCAGGCCGGGGCCGCTGTCGCCGACCTGCACGGCGATGCGCCCGTCGTCCTCGTCGCCGCTGCGCAGCGTCAGCTCGCCCTGGCCGTCCATCGCCTGCAGTGCGTTGACCAGCAGGTTGACCAGCACCTGCTGCAGCTCCAGCCGGTTGCCCAGGGCGATGCGCCGGCTCCTCAGGTCGCGCGTGATGACGAGGCGCCCGGGCACCGTCAGATGGGCGACCAGGCGCAGGCTGTCGTCGACCAGCGCCGTGACGTCCAGCGGCTGGGCGGCGGTCGCGGCCGCCTCGCCCGGCCGCGCGAACTGCAGCAGCTGCGTGATGATGCGCTGGATGCGGGCGATCTGTTCGTCGACCAGGGCCAGTTCGGTGCGCACCTGGGCGGCGGCCGGTGGCGGCAGCAGCGCGCGCACCAGATCCAGATTGCCCTGGATGACGGCGATCGGGTTGTTCACCTCATGGGCGATGCCGGCGGTCAGCTGGCCGATGGTGGCCAGGCGTTCGCGGCGCACCAGGCCGGCCTGCGCCTGTTCCAGCGCCCGCGTGCGGGCGGCCACCTGGGCGTCGAGCTCGGCGTTCCAGCGCTGCAGGTCGCGCGTCTTGGCATCGACGGTGTCCAGCAGATGGTCCAGGTGGCGGGCGAGGGTGCCGATCTCGTCGGTCTGGGCCAGCGGGCCGACGCGTGCGGTGCCGTGCCCGGCCTCCACCTCGCGCATCGTGTGCGCCATGCGCTCCAGCGGCGCCGAGAAGGCGGCCGAGGCCCGCAGGGCCAGCCAGCCGGCGCCCCACATCGCCAGGCCCAGCACGGCGGCCAGGGCGCCCAGCAGCGTCCACTTCAGCCAGATGAAGGGCCGCTCCAGAAAGCCGACGTAGAGCATGCCGATGCGCTGGCCGCGGGCGTCGTGCAGCGGCCGGTAGGCCGAGACGTACCAGTCGTCGACGACGAAGGCGCGCTGCAGCCAGGTGCGGCCGTCGCGCAGCACCGCGTCATGCACCTGCTGCGAGACCCGGGTGCCGATGGCCCGCTCGCGCGCTTCGCCGCCGAACAGGCGTACATTGGTCGACACCCGCACGTCGCCGAGGAACAGCGTGGCCGTGCCGCGGCTGCCGAAGGGCAGGGCGTCGGGCGGGTAGATGCGGTCGTTGAGCGCGTCGATGAAGCGCAGGTTGCGGTTGAGCAGCACGCCGCCGTGCAGCACGCCGCGCACGCGGCCGGCAGCGTCGTGCACCGGCCAGCGGGCCTCGGCGACCAGCGCCCGGTCCTCCTGCCGGCGCGCCGTCGGCGCGGCATTGCGTGTCGGCAGCAGGGGCACCGACACCTGGCCGCGCAGGGCGGGCGCCAGCCGCGCGACGGTGGCGGCATCGAGCACCGCCAGGTCGGCGCCGGGGATCGGGCGCGGGCCGGGCGCGCGGGCGGAGGCCGCCGTGGGGGTGCGGGCGAAGGCCGCTGTGGGGTCTGTGGCCTCGCTGGACTCGTGAGTGCCTGACGTGGTGTCTGATGTGGTGCCCGAGGTGGCGCCCGAGGTGACGGGGAAGGTCGCCCCGGCGTGCCATTGCAGCCAGTCCAGACCGTGGCGCTGACGCTCGGCATCGAGCCAGGCGGTGAGTGCGGCCGCGGTGTCCGGCGCGTGCTCGCCGGGCTCCGGATGGGCGCGGGCGTCCGCACCCTCTCGGCCGTCGCCCGAGCGCTGCCGCGCAGGCGTGGCACGCGGCAGTGGCTCTGGCTGTGGCCGTGGCCGTGGCGGCTGCAGCCATGCGGCCAGCGCGGCCGATTCGGCCACCGCCGCCGTGCTGTGGCCGACGCTGTCGAGCAGCTGCTCGAAGGACACGCTGGCACCGGCCAGATCGGTGCGCACCTTGGTGATCAGCAGCCGGTCCCAGGCCAGCGCGCTCCACCACAGCGCCAGCAGGCCCAGCAGGGGCAGCACCAGGCCCAGCGGCAGCAGCACCAGCGCCAGCAGCTTGCGCCGCACCGGCAGGGCCTGCCAGCGCCCGGTCAGGCGCGCGCGCAGGCCGGGCCCGTGCCCGCTGTCCCGCCCTGGGCGATCCGGGGGGCCAGCGTGGATGGGTGATGCGGGTGGTGCGGGTGGTGCGGGTGACAGGGCATGCCCGGGCCCGGTCCCGCCCGCCGGCGCCGCCTCAGACCGCGTCGTCACCATCCGCCGCGGCGCCGCCGGCCCATTCGGCCTGGCGGCGCTCCAGGGTCCGGCGCGAGACGCCCAGCAGCCGCGCGGCCTGCGTCTTGTCGCCACCCACCGACTGCAGCACCTGCCGGATGTGCTGCTTCTGCAGCGCCTGCAGATCGACCGGGCGGGGCTCCGCGGGGGCCTGAAGCTGGCTCGGGTGGCCCGGTCCGCTCGGTCCGCCCGGTCCGTCCGCATCGCGCGGTCCGTCCGTGCCGTGCGGTGCTTGCCGAGCCGCGCGCTCGCGCCGCGCCAGGTCCTCGTAGAGCGCGCTGACGTTGAGCGAGCCGATGATCAGCGAGCGCTCGATCAGGTTGCGCAGCTCGCGCACATTGCCCGGCCAGTCGTAGCCGGCCAGGAAGTCGAGCTCCTCGTGGCTGACGGCGATCGGCGGCACGCCCAGCTGCGGCGCCAGGACCGCGATGAAATGGGCGACCAGCTCCGGGATGTCCTCCTTGTGGGCGCGCAGCGGCGGCAGGCGCAGCTGCACCACCTGCAGCCGCCAGTACAGGTCCTCGCGCAGGCGGCCGGCGGCGACCTCGGCATCGAGCGCGCGCTGGCTGGCCGCGACGATGCGCACATCCACCGGCACCTGCTGCTCGCCGCCCAGCGGGCGCACCTGCTGGTCCTCCAGCACCCGCAGCAGCGCAGCCTGCAGCGCCAGCGGCATCTCGGCGATCTCGTCGAGGAACAGCGTGCCGCCCTGGGCATAGACGAACAGGCCGTCGCGCGGCGTGCCGGCGGCGGCCGTGCAGCCGAAGAGCTCGGCCTCGATGCCGGCGGCGGTCGCGGTCGCGCAGTTCAGCGGCACGAAGGGGCCGTCGGCCCGGGGCCCCAGCCGGTGCAGGGCGTGGGCGGCCAGCTCCTTGCCGGTGCCCGATTCCCCGCTGAGCAGCACGGTGCTGGGCACGCCGGCCACGCGCTGCAGCGCGGTGCGCAGCCCCTGCATCGCCAGCGAGCGGCCGACCAGGCCGTCGCCCGGCGGCGTGCGTTGCTGCAGGCTGCGCCGCAGCACCCAGTTCTCGCGCCGCAGGGCCGCGCGTTCGAGCCCGCGCCGCAGCGCGTTGAGCACCTGGGTCAGCCGGAAGGGCTTGAGCAGCAGGTCGCAGGCGCCGGCGCGCAGGGCCTCGATGGCCGTGTCGAGGTCGGCATAGGCGGTGATCAGCACCACCTCGCCGTTGTGCCCCTGCGCCTGCAGCGCACGCAGCCAGTCCAGGCCGCTGCGCCCGGGCAGGGTGATGTCCAGCAGCGTCAGGTCGACCCGGTGGCGCTGCACCAGCGGCGCGGCCTCCTCGGCCGAGCCGGCCACCAGCACCTGGCCGACGCACGGCGCCAGCGCCCGCGCCAGGAAGTGGCGCATGCCGGGCTCGTCATCGACCACCAGCACGCAGGCCAGTGGCCAGCGCTCGGCCTGGGGCCAGGCGGCGGCGGGATCGTCGGCGTCCGGGGCGGTGGCCATGGCGGCGCATTCTAGGCAGCGCGGCGGGCGGCCCGGATCGGGGAGAGCGCCGGGCCGCGGGGCCGTGGCACGGGCCCGACTGCGACAAGTTGTCGCGCCGCTGCGTCAGCCTGTCGTGAGCGGGCCCGTGTCGTACCGACTGTGCACCTCGTCACGTCCGGTGTCTGATGCGCCCCGCCGTGCGATGTCGCCGGCGTCCGTGGCGGATGGCGGCCGTCGTCGCCGGCCTTGCTCCCGCCTGCCCTCGCTCCACCGGAGAAGGATCCTCATGTCTGCAGTGATGAGCGGCGCCGTGCCGCACACCGGCCGCGCTGGCTGGCTCGACAAGGAGCGCACGATCGCGGCGCCCGGCTTCAACCGCTGGCTGGTGCCGCCGGCCGCGCTCGCCATCCACCTGTGCATCGGCATGGCCTACGGCTTCTCGGTGTTCTGGCTGCCGCTGTCCAAGGCGATCGGCGTGCAGGCCGCCCAGACCTGCGCCAAGGACATGAGCCTGTGGGCCGAGCTGTTCACCACCAGCTGCGACTGGCGCATCTCCAGCCTGGGCTGGATCTACACGCTGTTCTTCGTGCTGCTGGGCTCGTCGGCCGCGCTGTGGGGCGGCTGGCTGGAGCGTGCCGGTCCGCGCAAGGCCGGGGTGGTGGCCGCGCTGTGCTGGTGCGGCGGCATGGTGGTCTCGGCCCTCGGCGTGCACCTGCACCAGCTGTGGCTGATGTGGCTGGGCTCGGGCCTGATCGGCGGCATCGGCCTGGGCCTGGGCTACATCTCGCCGGTGTCCACGCTGATCAAGTGGTTCCCCGACCGCCGCGGCATGGCCACCGGCATGGCCATCATGGGCTTCGGTGGCGGCGCGATGATCGGCTCGCCGCTGGCGGCCGAGTTGATGAAGGTCTTCGCCGGGCCGACCTCGGTCGGTGTCGTGCCCACGCTGCTGGTCATGGCCGCGGTCTATGTCGTCTTCATGATGGGCGGCGCGCTGGGCTACCGGGTGCCGCCCTCGGGCTGGGCACCCGAAGGCTGGCAGGCGCCGGCCGCCAGCACCGGCAGCGCGATGATCACGCGCCAGCATGTGCACGTCAGCAAGGTCTGGGGCATTCCGCAGTTCTGGCTGGTGTGGCTGGTGCTGTGCATGAACGTGTCGGCCGGCATCGGCGTGATCGGCATGGCCAGCCCGATGCTGCAGGAGATCTTCGGCGGCCATCTGATCGGCGTCGACCTGCGCTACGGTGATCTGGACAAGGCCCAGCTGGCGGCGATCGCCGGCGTGGCCGCGGGCTTCACCGCGCTGCTGAGCCTGTTCAACATCGGCGGGCGCTTCGTCTGGGCCAGCCTGTCGGACCGCCTGGGCCGCAAGACCACCTATGTGGTGTTCTTCGTGCTGGGCGGGCTGCTGTACGCCAGCGTGCCGTCATCGGCGGCGGCCGGTCAGCTGGTGCTGTTCGTCGGCGCGCTGTGCCTGATCCTGAGCATGTACGGCGGCGGCTTCGCCACGGTGCCGGCCTATCTGGCCGACCTGTTCGGCACGCAGATGGTCGGCGCCATCCACGGCCGGCTGCTGACGGCCTGGGCCACGGCCGGCATCCTGGGCCCTGTGGTGGTCAATTACATGCGGGACTACCAGCTGGCCCTCGGCCTGCCGCGCGAGCAGGTCTATAACCAGACCATGTACATCCTGGTGGGCATGCTGGCCCTCGGCCTGGTGTGCAACCTGATGATCCGGCCGGTGGCCGCGCGCCACTTCATGAGCGATGCGGAACTGGCCCACGAGAAGCGGCTGGCGCATGACCGCGCGGCGGCGGCCGAGGTCGGCCCCGGCACCATGACCTTCCACCGCACCTCGACGGCGGTGGTGGTGCTGGCCTGGGCGGCGGTGGGTCTGCCGCTGGCCTGGGGCATCTGGCGCACGCTGCTGAGCGTGGCCAAGATGGTCCACTGAGGTCGTCGGTACGGTGGCGGCCGGCCGGGTGCCGGCGGGCCGCCTGGCGCTTCCGGTCCGGCTCCGGTCCGGCCGTCAGGCCTGCGCAGGCGGGCCGGAGCGCTGCCGCAGCCGGCGCAGCAGCGCGCTGGCGGCCAGCTCGGCATGCAGCGCCGGCTCCAGCGGCGCGCGACACAGCCCGGCCTGGGCGTAGTGCAGGTTCTCGTAGAGCTCGGCCAGCGCCGGGCGCACGCGCAGCAGCCGCTCCAGCGCCTCGTCGCGCTCGGTGGTCTGCAGCTGCGCCCGGGTGCGTTCGACGACATGGCGGTACTGGTCGGCGCTGGCGCTGCCGGGCTCGCGCTCCAGCTTCTCCAGCAGCGTGGCCAGCTCGGCCAGGGCCTTGAGCCGCAGCGGCAACGTCACGCCGCCGGCGCGGCCTGCGGGAGACGGCGGGGTCGAGGAAGCGGGGGTGTCGTGCGTCATGCCCTGCAGATGGCGCGTGGCGGGCGGAAATCAAGAGGCGGCCGCCGGCCGGCCCGCTCCGGCCGGGTGGAGGGCGCTGTCCAGTGGCTCGGATCCCGCGGCGACATCTGTCCGTTTTCTACAGGAAAACGATGTCTTGAAACGTCCGTACGCAAGCCCCTCGCGCCTGCGCATTGACCCGGATCAAGCGCCTTGGACATCCCCAGTTCATGGCCGATGGGACGCGTAATTCAAGCGCTATTCTGCCTTCGCCCCACCCGTGGACGGACCGCCGGTCCGTGTGGGCCGGGGCCGCCGCGATCGCGGCACCACGGAGGACGATGACTGTGCTGGATGCGCTCGCGCCGACCGCCCCCTGGGCCGGTCCGATGCTGTACGCCTGCCTGCTGTTCGGGCTGCGCTACCTGGTGGTGGCGGGTTTCTGGTTCGTGATGAGCCGGCCGGTGGCCGGGCGCGGGGGCGGCCGGGCCCATGCGGTGACGCCGGGTTCGCGCTTCGACGTCCGCTCGGCCGCGCTGCACGAGGCGGTGCGCTCGGCGGTGGCCATCGGGGTGTTCACGCTGGTCTATGGCGTGTGCGCCGGCTGGCAGCTCGACCGCTGGATGGCCGTCTACCTCGATGACCGCCATCCGCTGTGGTGGATCCCGGTGAGCATCGTGCTGGCGCTGCTGCTGCACGACACCCTGTTCTACTGGCTGCACCGGCTGATGCACACCCGCGCGCTGTTCCGCCGCGTGCATCTGGTGCACCACCGCTCGATCCATCCGACGTCCTTCGCCGCCTACTGCTTCCATCCGCTGGAGGCCTTGCTCGAAGGTCTGGCGGTGCTGGCCGTCTTCTGCATCGTGCCGATGCATCTGGGCGCGATGCTGGCCTTCGAGACCATCGGCCTGATCTACAACTGCTACGGCCACTGCGGCCGCGAGTTCTATCCGGTGGGCTGGGGCAGCCATCCGCTGGGCCGCTGGCTCAACAGCTCGTCCAACCATGCCCACCACCACCTGCGCGGCAGTGGCAACTACGGCCTGTACTTCATGGTCTGGGACCACCTGATGGGCACGGCCGTCGAGCAGAACGCGCTCCAGCAGGACGCGCCCGACACCGTGCCGATGGAGCTGCTGCCGGATTCGCAGATGGTGTGAGCGCGCGGGCGGCCCCGGCGGGGGAAGGGCCGCCCTGGCTGCTCACACCGCGCCATGCGCCTCGACGTAGAGCGCGTACAGCGAATGGCAGCTGGCCATGTAGAGGCGGTTGCCCTTGGGGCCGCCGAAGCAGAGGTTGGCGCAGCGCTCGGGCAGGCGGATGTGGGCCAGCGGCTTGCCGGCGGGGCTGAACACCATCACGCCGTCCAGGTCTTCGGGCTTGCCCTTGAGTTGGTAGACCTTGCGGCCACCCACGTCGCTGGGCTCGGCGTTCAGCGCGCCGTTGCTGCCCCAGCCGCACCACAGGTTGCCGTCGCGGTCCACTTTGAAACCGTCGAGCGCGCCGAAGTCGGCCGCGTCGATCAGCTTGGTCTTGTTGGCGACCGTGCCGTCGGCGTTGACGTCGTAGGCCCAGATGCTGCGGTTGGGCGTTCCCTTCCACTCCACCACGTAGAGCTTCTTCTCGTCCGGGCTGAAGGCCAGGCCGTTGGGGTTGACCAGGTCGGTGATGACGGCGGTCAGCTTGCCGTCGGCGGCGATGCGGTACACGTTGGTGCTGGCCTGCTCGGGCTTGGCCTTGAAGCCTTCCCATTCGCCGTTGATGCCGAACAGCGGGTCGGTGAACCAGAGGCTGTCGTCGGACTTGACCACCACGTCGTTGGGCGCGTTCAGGCGCTTGCCCTCGAAGCTGTCGGCCAGCACGGTGAGCTTGCCGTTGGTCTCGGTGCGCACCACGCGGCGCGTGACCGAGTGTTCGCAGGTGATCAGGCGGCCCTGGCGGTCGCGGGTGTTGCCATTGGCCCAGTTGGCCTTGTCGCGGAAGACGCTGATACTGCCCGTCTTCTCGTCGAACTTCATGATGCGGTTGTTCGGAATGTCGCTGAGCAGCAGGTAACCCGGTGCGCCGTCCGCGCCCGGGAAGTAGGCCGGCCCTTCGGCCCAGCGCATGCCGGTCGCCACCTGTTCGATGGTGCTGCTGTAGATGCGGTAGCGGGCGAAGGACGGGTCCAGGATCTGCACCGACGGATCGGGATAGCGCTGCTGCGGCGTGAAGGCGAAGGCCTGGGCCAGCGCGCTGCCGGTGAAGGCGGTGGCACCGGTGGCGGCGCCGGCGGCCAGCAGCTGGCGACGGGTGGGATGGGCGAGGCTCATGGTCGGGTCTCCGGGGTGATGCGGCCCTTCTGCGGGGCCATGAAAAAGGCCGGCACACGTCTGCGTGCCGGCCTGGGATGGCGCGAGGGCGCGCCGGGGTGCGCCGTGCGTGGTGGCGCACCGGCTCCGTCCAGCGCGCGCTCAGCGCACCAGGCAGGGCTTCTTGTTGTCGAAGGTCCAGCCCGGGATCAGGTACTGCATGGCCATCGCGTCATCGCGCGCGCCCAGGCCGTGCTGCAGGTAGAGCTGGTGGGCCTTCTCGACCTCGACCATGTCGAGCTCGACGCCCAGGCCCGGCTTCTTCGGCACCTGCACATGGCCGCCGACGATCTTCAGCGGGTCCTTCGTCAGGCGCTGGCCGTCCTGCCAGATCCAGTGGGTATCGATGGCGGTGACCTTGCCCGGTGCGGCCGCGCCCACATGGGTGAACATGGCCAGCGAGACGTCGAAGTGGTTGTTCGAGTGGCTGCCCCAGGTCAGGCCCCAGTCGCGGCAGGTCTGGGCCACACGCACCGAGCCGGCCATGGTCCAGAAGTGCGGGTCGGCCAGCGGGATGTCCACGCTCTGCAGGCTCAGCGCATGGGTGAACTGGCGCCAGTCGGTGGCCACCATGTTGGTGGCGGTGGGCAGGCCGGTGGCGCGGCGGAACTCGGCCATCACCTCGCGGCCCGAGAAGCCGCCCTCGGCGCCGCAGGGGTCCTCGGCATAGGCGACGATGCCGCGCATGCGCTGGCCCAGGCGGATCGCGTCCTTCAGCAGCCAGCCGCCGTTGGGGTCCAGCGTGACGCGGGCGTCGGGGAAACGTTCGTGGATGGCGGTGACGGCATCCACCTCGGCATCACCGGCCAGCACGCCGCCCTTCAACTTGAAGTCGTTGAAGCCGTAGCGCGCGCGGGCGGCCTCGGCCAGGCGCACGACCGATTCGGGTGTCATCGCGGCCTCGTGGCGCAGGCGACACCAGTCGTCGGCGTCATCGGCTTCATCGGCCGGGCTGGCGTAGGGCAGATCGGTCTTCGTGCGGTCGCCGACGAAGAACAGATAACCGAGCATCTCGACGGCATCGCGCTGCCGGCCTTCGCCCAGCAGATCGCACACCGGCAGATCCAGGTGCTGGCCCAGCAGGTCCAGCATCGCCGATTCGATGGCGGCCAGCGCGTGGATGGTGATGCGCAGGTCGAAGGTCTGCAGGCCGCGGCCGCCGCTGTCGCGGTCGGAGAAGGCCTTCTGCACCGCCTGCAGCACGGCCAGATGGCTGCCCACCGGCTGGCCGACGACCAGCGCGGCCGCGTCCTCCAGCGTCTGGCGGATCTTCTCGCCGCCGGGCACCTCGCCCACGCCGGTGCGGCCGGCCGAGTCGGTCAGCACCAGCAGGTTGCGGGTGAAGTAAGGGGCATGTGCGCCGCTCAGGTTGAGCAGCATGCCGTCGCGGCCGGCCACGGGGATGGCGCGCAGGGAGGTGATGCGGGGCGTGGTCATGAGGAGGTGGGTCCGTGATGCAGGGGCAGGGCGCCGGGCCGCGGCTTGCGCCCCGCGGAGGGCGCGTGCGCGGGTGTCTGCAGGGGTGGGGGAACTCAGTCCGCGGTGATCTTGCGGGTCTCGATGAGCTGCTTCCAGCGCGCGTTCTCGCGGGCCATGAAGGCGGCGAAGGCCTCGGGCGTGCTGGCCACGATCTCGAGGCCGACGCTGGTGAACTGCTGGCTGATCTTCGGGTCCTTCAGCGCGTCGACCAGGGCGTCGTGCAGCTTCGCCTTGACGTCGGCCGGCAGGCCCTTGGGCGCGACCACGGCCTGCCACGAGTAGACGTCGGCCCCCTTGACGCCGGACTCGGCCAGCGTGGGCACCTGCGGCAGCACGGCCGAGCGCTTGTCGCCGGTGACGGCGAGCGCGCGCAGCTTGCCGCCGCGGATGTGCTGCAGCACCGCGTTGACGTTCTGGAACGAGGCCTCGACCTGGCCGCCCAGCAGATCGCTGATGGCCGGTGCGCCGCCCTTGTAGGGCACGTGCAGGCCGGAGGTGCCGGTCTGCAGCCAGAACAGCTCGGCCGTCAGGTGGTCCGACGAGCCGTTGCCCGACGAGGCGAAGCTGACCTTGTCCGGCTGGGCCTTGAGTGCGGCGACGACATCGGCGGTGGACTTGAACGGCGAGGCCGCCGGCACCACCAGCACGTTGGGCGCCTGCACGGCCACGGTCAGCAGGTCGAAGTCCTTCTGCGCGTCATAGGCGGTGGCCTTGATCAGGTGCGGGGCGATCACCAGCGGGCCCAGCGAGGTCACCATCAGCGTGTGGCCGTCGGCCGGCGCGCGCTTGACCTGGGTGGCGCCGATGGTGCCGGTGGCGCCGGCCTTGTTGTCGACCAGGAAGGTCTGGCCGAAGCGCTCCTGCAGCTTGGGGCCGATGGCGCGGGCGATCGAATCCGTCGAGCCGCCGGGCGGGAAGGGCACCAGCAGGGTCACCGGCTTGGCCGGCCAGGTCTGCGCCTGGGCGGACGGGGCGAGGGCGAGCGAGGCGGCAAGGGCCGGCAGGCCGAGGGCGAGGCAGGCCAGGCGGCGAGAGAACATGGCGGTCATGATAGCGCTGTCATCCGTGGGTGATCGAATGATATCGTTGTCATCTGGTGCCGGACAGGGGGATGAAATCCGTGTTTACCCGGGGGCGTGAGCGCGGCTTCGGCCGATCGTTGGGGGCCGGCGGTGCCCGGCGGTGCCCGGTACTGGTGGCCTGTGCGGGTGGCCGGTGCGGGTGGTCAGCGCCCGGGGCCCGCGGCCGTGCCGCGGTGGCGTCTCGCCCGCCCGGAGCGCCTCAGTCGCTGTCCCGGCTGACGATGCGGAAGCCGACGTCGATCACCCGCGGGCCCGCGTCGCCACCGGCGCGCGCGACGATGCAGGCCGCCGCGTGGCGGCCGATGGTCGGGCCGTCGATGCGCACCGTGCTCAGCGCCGGCAGGGTGTCGGCCGCGAAGTCGAGGTCACCGAAGCCGATGACCGCCAGATCCTGCGGCAGCCGCAGCCCGTCGGCCTGGGCCTGCAGCAGCACGCCGAGGGCCAGCAGATCGGAGCTGCAGAAGACCGCGTCGGGCCGCGCCGCGGAGGCGGCGGTGGCCGTGGTGCCGGTGGTGCTGGCGGTGCCGGTGATGGACGGGGTGCCCGCGGTGCCGCCGGCGCCGGCCTGGCCCGTCGCCCCGCCCAGCAACTGCCGCAGGCCGGCGCGGCCGCTGCGCAGCGTGGTCGGCGCCGGCACCTCGACCGCCTGCACCGGGTCCAAGCCCAGGCGCGCCGCCTCGTCGGCGAAGGCGGCCGCGCGGCGGCGGGCCCGCGGATCGTCGCCACCGATCAGCGCCAGCCGGCGCCGGCCCCGGGCATGCAGATGGCGGGCCACCGCGCGGCCGACCGCCTCGTGCGAGAAGCCGACCAGCATGTCGATCGGGTCGCCCGCCAGGTCCCAGGTCTCGACCACCGGAAAGCCGGCCGCGCGCAGCCGCCGGCGGGCGGCCTCGCTGCGCAGCGTGCCGGTCAGCACCAGGCCGTCGGGGCGGCGGCCGATGATGGCCTCCAGCAGCGCGTCCTCGCGTGCGACGTCGTAGCCGGTCTGGCCCAGCATCAGCTGGCAGCCCTCGGCCGCCAGCGCCTCGGTCAGTGCGGCCACCGTCGGCAGGAAGACCGGGCCGGTCAGCGTCGGCACCACGGCCGCCACCAGGCGGCTGCGGGTCGAGGCCAGGCCGCCGGCCAGCAGATTGGGCACGTAGCCGGTCTGCGCGACCGCCTCGGCCACCTTGCGCCGCACCTCGTCGGAGACCAGCTGCGGCTTGTTGAGCGCGCGCGAGGCGGTGATCGGCGCCACGCCCGCCAGCCGGGCCACCTCGTGCAGCGTGACGGCCCCGCTGCCGCGCCGCGCGCGCCGCGGCTTCAGCGGGTCCATGCCCGGGCCGTCGGCTCGGCCGGCCGGTGTGGCGCCTGAAGCGCGGCCCGGTGTGTCGCCCGATCTGCGCGTGGCCGTGCCGGTCGATCCGCCGCCGCGGCCTCAGCGCGCCAGCAGCGCATCGGTGGCCTGCAGATCGGGCTCGGCCAGCACGCCGGCCAACTGGCGCAGCTTGAGCTGGCCGACCAGCAGGTCGTAGCGGGCCTTGGCCAGGTCGCGCTGCGCACCGTTGAGCTGGCTCTGCGCGTTGAGCACGTCGAGGTTGACGCGCACGCCCACCTGGTAGCCCAGTTGCGTGGCCTGCAGGGCCAGCGCGCTGCTGGCTTCGGCCGCCTGCAGCGCGCCGATGCGCGCGCGCAGCGAGCGCAGGCTCTGGAAGGCGCTGCGCGTGCCCTGGGCGACGCTGCGGCGGGCGGCCTCCAGATCGGCGCGCGCCTTGGCCTCCAGCGCCAGCGTCTCCTTGAGCCGGTTCTGCAGCGACTCGCCGCTGTAGAGCGGCATGTTCAGCGCCACGCCCACGCTGCCCGACAGGCCGCTGCCGCGGTTCGGGCCGAACGGCACTTCCTGGCCGCTGCTGACCGTGCGGCCGGACACGCGGGTCCAGGTGTCGGCCAGCGTCGCGCTGGCGCTGACGGTGGGCGACAGCGCCGCGCGGGCCTTGTCCGTCTCCAGCCGGGCGACGTCGAGCGCCAGCCGCAGCTGGGCGAGTTGCGCGTTGTTCGCCTCGGCCTGGGCGACCCAGGCCTCGACGTCGTCGGGCAGCAGCGCCGGCAGCGTGACCGGGCGGGCCAGCGGCCGCGGCTGCAGGCCGTCACGGCCGACCAGCTGGCCCAGCGCCAGCCCGGTGGTCTCCAGATCGTTCTCGGCGGCGATTTCCTGGGCGCGCACCAGATCGGCCCGGGCCTCGGCCTCGCGGGTGTCGGTGATGGTGGCGGTGCCGACCTCGAAGTTGCGCTTGGCCGAGGCCAGCTGCTCGGCGATGGCGCTGCGGTTGGCGCGCACCGTGGCCAGCGCGTCCTGGGCCGTCAGCACGTCGAAATAGGCCTGGGTCAGGCGCAGCATCAGGTCCTGCTGCGCGGCGCGCAGCTGGGATTCGGCCACGGCCACGCCGCGCTCGGACTGGGCGATGGTCGCGTCGTTGGCGCGGTTGTAGAGCGACTGGCGCGCGGTCAGCGTCAGCTGGCCCTGCTGGTTGTGCGTGGTGCGCGTGCTCGACCAGGGCGTGTCGGCGGTGGACGCCGCCAGGCTGGCGCCGCCATCCACGCTCGGGCCCTTCAGCGCGCGGCTCTGCGCGGCCTTCAGCCGGGTGCCGTCGGTCTGCAGCCGGGCCGATTCCAGCGTCGCGTCATGGTCGCGTGCGGCCTCGTACAGCGGCTGCAGGCTCTGGGCCTGGACGGATCCCAGGCCGAGGCCTGCGAGCGCCAGGGCGATGGCCCGGGCCATCGCGGGGCGGCGCAGGCGGCCGGGCGTCGGGCGGGTACCGGCCGACGGCCGACGGAACAGGGAGGAACGGCTCAGGCTCATGATGCGCACCACCGCCGGCTGGCGTGTCAGTAACGGGGAATGGACGGGTCCACGTCGCGCGACCAGGCATCGATGCCCCCGGCGATGTTGACCAGATGGTCGAAACCTTGATCCGCCAGGAAGCGCAGCGCGGCCACGCTGCGCACGCCGTGGTGGCACAGCGCCAGCACCGGCTGCCCGGGGTCCAGCGCGTCATGGCCGTGGGGCAGGCTCTGCAGCGGGATGTGGACCAGCGCCGCGCCGTCGATCTCCAGCCGTGCCGTGGCCAGCTCCCAGGGCTCGCGCACGTCCAGCAGCACCGGTCGCGCCTGCGGCTCGCGCTGGCGCAGGGCGTCCAGCCAGGGGGCGATGTCTTCGGGGCGCAGGTGCTGCATCGGGGAGGCTTTCCGTGGGGCTGTCCGTGGGGCAGGGCGGTGCGGCCGGGGCGCCAGGGCCGTGGCGCCCCGCGGCCGCGACGATCAGAACTGGAAGCGCGGGCTGTCGCTGAAGCCCACCAGGCGCGGCGCGACGGTGTCGAACAGCGGCTCGGTGTGCAGGCCGCCGTTGGGCAGACGGGTGATGCGCTGGGCCACCATCATCGGCAGGTCGCCGACGACGGCCAGCAGGCGGCCGCCCGGCTTGAGCTGGTCGATCAGGTCCGCGGGCACGCGGGCCACGCTGCCCGACAGCACGATGACGTCGAACGGCGCATCGCCGGCCGCGCCGCGGGCGCCATCGGCCTCGCGCACGGTGACGTTGGTGACGCCGGCCGCGCGCAGCGATTCGGCGGCCTGGCGGGCCAGCGCCGGCACGCGCTCGAGCGTCAGCACGCTCTGCGCGCGGTGGCCGAGCAGGGCGGCCATGTAGCCCGAGCCGGTGCCGATCTCCAGCACGCGCTCGTGGCGCTGCACGCGGGCCTCCTGCAGCAGGCGGGCTTCCAGGCGCGGGGCCAGCATGATCTGGCCGTCACGGCCGCCATCGGCCAGCGGGATCTCGGTGTCGCTGAAGGCCAGGGCCTTGTGGACGGCCGGCACGAAGTCCTCGCGGCGCGCCACGCCCAGCAGCGACAGCACGTCGAGGTCGAGCACGTTCCAGGGGCGGATCTGCTGCTCGATCATGTTGAAGCGGGCTTGTTCGATGTTCATGGCGCGTTGTCCGTGTGCGTGTGCGGTGGAGCGGTTCTTCGGGCGGGTGGCGCGGCGTGCGGGCGGCGGCCTTCGGGCCACGCGCACCGGGCACGGCGCGGACAAACCCGCGATTCTATGGGGGGCTTGTCCCCTCCAGGCTGACGTCCGTCACGGCCGGCGGCAGGCCCAGCCGGTGCCGGCCCCAGGCGGCCAGATCGTCCATCCAGCCGTAGATGACCGGCACCACCACCAGCGTCAGCACCGAGGAGGTGATGACGCCGCCGATGACGGCCTGGCCCATCGGCGCGCGCTGCTCGGAGCCCTCGGACACGCCGAAGGCCAGCGGCACCATGCCGAAGACCATGGCCAGCGTCGTCATCAGGATCGGCCGCAGCCGCACGCGGGCGGCCAGCAGCAGGGCCTCGGTGCGCGGCAGGCCGGGCACGCGCCGGCCCTGGGCATCGACCGTGTCCTGGCGGGCGCGGATCGCGAAGTCGATCAGCAGGATCGCGTTCTTGGTCACCAGGCCCATCAGCATGATCACGCCGATGACCGAGAACATGCTCAGCGTCGAGCGCCAGACCAGCAGCGCGCCGACCACGCCGATCAGCGTCAGCGGCAGCGAGGCCATCAGCGCCAGCGGCTGCAGGAAGCTGCGGAACTGGCTGGCCAGGATCATGTAGATGAAGACCACGCCGAGCGCCAGCGCCGAGACCGCGTAGGCGAAGCTCTCCTGCATGTCCTTGGTGCTGCCGCCGAAGCGCCAGCTGTAGCCCGGCGGCAGCGGCATCGCCTTGAGCACCTTCTGCACGTCGGCCGAGACCTGGCCGAGCGCGCGGCCGTCGGTGTTGGCCGTGATCTCGGCCTCGCGCTGCAGGTCGCGGCGGTTGATCTGGGCCACGCCGGTGTCGGGCCGCAGGTCGGCGACCTGGCCCAGGCGCACCAGGCGCGCGCTGCCGTCGCTGCCCTGGCCGACCACCAGGCCCAGGCGCGCCAGGTCCTGCGGTTCGTCGCGCGCTTCGGGGGCCAGGCGCACGCGCACGTCGTAGCTCTGGTCGTCCTGGGCCCGCCACTGGGCCACCACCGTGCCATTGACGAGCGCGCGCAGCGTGCTGGTGATGGCGCCGACCGACAGGCCGAGGTCGCTGGCGGCCTCGCGCCGCACGTCGACCGTCAGCACCGGCTTCGGCGGCTTCATGCTGCTGTCCGGATCGACCAGGCCCGGCACGGTGCGCAGCCGGGCCAGGGCCTGCTGCGTCAGCCGCTCCAGCTCGCGCAGGTCCGGGCCCCGCAAGGACAGCGACAGCGGCTTGGCACCGCCCACCGCGTCCAGCAGGCCGACGTGGGTGACGGTGATGCCCGGCACCTGGGCCAGTTGCGCGCGCAGCGGCGCCGACATCTGCTCGACGGTGCGCGTGCGCGCCTTGCGCTCGACCAGGCGCACGAAGATCGACACGTCGGTGCGCCCGGCCGCCTGGCCGGAATTGATCGTGGCCAGCGTCTGCCGCACCTCGGGCAGGCGGCGCACGATGGCGTCGACCTGGCGGGCGCGGGCCTCGGTGACGGCCAGCGGCGTGCCCGGCGGGGTGTGGAAGCTCAGCGAGGTCTCGGAGAAATCGGCCTTGGGCACGAACTCGGTGCCCAGGCGGCCGGCCAGCAGCAGCGCCGCCACCAGCGTGCCGACGGCCAGCAGCACGGTCTTGCCCTGGTGGCGCAGCGACCAGTCCAGCGCCGCCACATAGTGTTCGCCCAGCCGGTGGCTGGCGCGGTCGACGGCGTGCGTCAGGCGGCCCAGCGTGCGGTCGTAGCGCGTGCGCGGCACGAACGGCTGGCCTTCGCGGTCGATCGCCGGGTCATGCCAGACCGCGCTGAGCATCGGATCGAGCGTGAAGCTGACGAACATCGAGATCAGCACCGCCGCGACGATGGTGAGCCCGAACTCGTGGAAGAACTTGCCGATGATGCCGCCCATGAAGCCGATGGGCAGGAACACCGCGACGATCGACAGCGTGGTGGCCAGCACCGCCAGCCCGATCTCGGCCGTGCCCTCGAGGGCGGCCTGGCGCGCCGTCTTGCCCATCTGCACATGGCGCACGATGTTCTCGCGCACGACGATGGCGTCGTCGATCAGCAGGCCCACGCACAGGCTCAGCGCCATCAGCGTGATCATGTTGATCGAGAAGCCCCAGGCGTACATGAACAGGAAGGTGCCGATCAGCGCGATCGGCAGCGTCAGCCCGGTGATGACGGTCGAGCGCCAGCTGTTGAGGAACAGGAAGACGATGCCCACCGTCAGCAGCGCGCCCTCGATCAGCGTCTGCCGCACGTTGGCCACCGCGGTGCGGATCTGGCGCGAGTTGTCGCGCACCACCTCGATGGCCATGCCGGCGGGCAGGTCGCGCCGGAGCTCGGCGGCCACCGCCTGCAGGCCGTCGACCACCTCCACCGTGTTCTGGCCCTGGCTCTTTTGCACCTCGAGGGCCAGCGTGCGCCGTCCGTTGAGCAGGGCCAGCGATTCCGTCTCGGCCGCGCCGTCGATCACGCGCGCGACCTGGCGCAGCCGCACCGGCTGGCCGGCCGCACCGGCCACCGTCGTGCTGCCGGCCGCGGCCGCGCCGCGGCGGGCGACGATCAGCTCGCCGAGCGCGGCCGGATCGGCCACCCGCGCGCGGATCTGCACCGAGCGCTCGATCTCCGGGCCGCGCAGCGCGCCGGCCGGCAGATCCTGGGTGTCGTTGCGCAGCGCGGCCATCACCGCGTCCACCGTCACGCCGTAGGCCTCCATCGCCTGCGGGTCGAGCGCGATCGAGACCTCGCGCGCGCTGCCGCCCACCAGCGCCACCGAGCCCACGCCGCGCACCGTCTCCAGCCGCTTCTTCAGCACCTGGTCGGCGTGGCGGGTCAGCTGCTGCAGGCTGCGGCTGGCGTCGGGCGAGGTCAGCGCCAGGCTGAAGATCGGCCGCGTGGACGGATCGAAGCGCGAGACGCGCGGCTCCTCGACCTCGTCGCGCAGCTGCGGGCGGATGGCGGCCAGCTTCTCGCGCACGTCGTCGGCCGCGCGCCGGCCGTCCACGTCCAGATTGAACTGGACGATGACCACCGAGGTGCCTTCATAGGTACGCGACATCAGCTGGTTGATGCCGGCGATCGTGTTGACCGCCTCCTCGACCTTGCGCGTGACCTCGTTCTCGACCACCTCGGGCGCGGCGCCGGGGTAGTCGATCTGGGCGACGACGGTGGGAAATTCGATCTCGGGGAACTGGTCGACCTTCAGCCGCTGCAGGCTGAACAGCCCCAGCACGACGAAGGCGGCCATCACCATGACGGCCATCACCGGGTTGACGATCGAGACGCGGGTGAACCACATGGCGGGCGGTGGGCGAGCCGGGGGCGCGGATGGCGCGCGCGTCAGCGCGAGGCCGCCAGGGCGGTGGCGGTCGCGGTGGCCGACGGCGGCGTCGCGGGCATCCCGGGCGTCCGGGGCGGCCCGGACGGCGCGGGGCCGTTGGCCCCCTGCGGGCTGCCGCCCGGCGGCTCCAGCCGCAGGCGCATGCCTTGCGGCACCAGACCGGCCGCGCCGGACAGCACCCGGTCGCCGGCCGTCAGGCCATCGAGCACCACCACCATGTCGACCCCGTCCAGGCCGTTGGCGCGCCCCCGCTCGCCGAGCCGGGGCACCACCCACTGCGCCAGGCCATCGGCGCCGACACGCACCACATAGGGTTGCGGCTGGTCATTGCGCAGGGCCGAGACCGGCAGCAGCAGCGCGTGTCGGCGGTCCAGCTCCAGCGTGACGCGGGCGAACAGGCCCTGGCGCAGCGACGGATGGCCGTCGACCGACAGATAGACCGGCAGCTGGCGGCTGCCGGCCTGGGCGCTGGGGTTGATGCGGGCCAGCCGGGCGGGCAGCACCTCGGCCGCGCCCTCGACCTGCAGCCGTGCCGGCTGGCCCGGCCGCAGGGCGGGTGCGGCGTCGGGCGGCACGCCGGCCTCCAGCTCCAGGCGGCGCAGGTCGACGATCTCCAGCACGCGGGCATCGAGGGCCAGCCGCTCGCCCGGCTGGGCCAGGCGCTGCGACACCAGACCGGTCAGCGGCGCGCGCAGCACCGTGTCGTCGGCCGCCTTGCGCGCCAGGGCCAGCGCCGCCTGTGCGGCCTGCACGGCGGCACGGGCGGCGGTGGCGTTGGATTCGCTGGTCTGCAGCGCCGTGCCGCTGATGAAGCCCTGCCGCTGCAGGGCCTGGTTGTTGTCGAGCTGGCGCTGGGCGATGTCCAGCTGGGCGCGGGTCTGCACCAGCTGCTGCTCGGCCTGTTGCAGGCGCAGCCGGGCCTCGGTGGGGTCGATGCGGCCGATCTCCTGGCCGGCGTGCACGCTGTCGCCTTCGCGCACGTCCAGCCGCTGCAGCTCGCCCGCCGCACGGGCCTTGAGCACCGCGCTGTCGACCGCCTTCAGGCTGCCGTTGAGCTCCAGCGTGCGCAGCAGCTCGCCCTGCTGCAGCGTGAACACGTCGCGTGGCAGCAGCGCCAGCTCGATGCCGCCGGCCCCCTCCACGGGGCTGCCGACGGTGCCGCCGGCCACCCCCGCAGCACCCGGGGCCGCGCCGCGGGCGCCGGCCGTGGGCGCCTGGGGCGCCGGTGCCGCGCGCTGGCGCAGCAAGAGCCCGCCGGCGATGACGACGGCAGCGGCGATCAGGCTCGACACGAGGATGCGACGGCGGGCGGGGCTCACGGCGACGGGGGCTCCAGGCTCCGGGTCGACGGGCCGCAGCAGGCGCTGTCTTGCGGCGGCAGGCCGGGCGCTCCGGTCTGCAGGCCGTCGACGACCAGGTTGACGTGGTGGCGGATGAACTGCGCGGCGTCGGCCGACAACGGCGAGACGCACGGCGCCAGCGAATGCCGGTGCACGCACAGCATGACCAGCGGCAGGATCAGCGAATGCACGACCAGATCCGGATCCAGCGGCCGGAACTCGCCACTGGCGATGCCGCGGCGGATCAGGGCGGCCAGCATCGCATGCGCCGGCTCGACCACCTCCTGCGCGTAGAAACGGCCGATCTCGGGGAAGTTGCGCACCTCGGAGATGATCAGCTTGAACACCCCGGCCGCCGGGCTGTCGTGGGCCTCGATCCACCAGTCGGCCAGACCCTGGCGCAGCACCGGGCCGCAGGGGCCGGTGTGCTGCGCGATCTCGCCCAGCGTGGCGGCGATGCGCTGCGACACGAAGTGGCTGATGACGGCCTTGAGCAGGTCTTCCTTGCTCTGGAAGTACAGGTAGAGCGTGCCCTTGGACACGCCCGCGGCCTGGGCCACTTCCTCGGCCCGGGTCGCGGCGAAACCCTTGTCGACGAACAGGGCCAGGGCGGCCTCCAGCAGTTCCTGCGGGCGGGCGTCCTTGCGGCGGCGGCGGGCCGGATCGGCAGCGGGGGAAGACACGGAAATCGCGAGTTAATGACTGACCGGTCAGTAATGTAGTGCGCCGCGGTGCCGTGGGTCAACCGCCGACGCGCACCGAAGGCCCGTCACATCAGGGATGGCGCCCCCGGGGCCCGGGTGTGGCTGCTGCAGCCGCCCGGGTGCGCTCGTATCATGCGCGCGCACCGCACTGGGGTTGACCCTGATCAGCCAGCCCCGGCGCGCCTGTTCACTGTCATTCAAGGGGCGTCATCCGTGGATCTGTTGTTGCTGGCCAAGGCCGCCATCATGGGCATCGTCGAGGGCCTGACCGAGTTCCTGCCGATCTCCTCGACCGGCCACCTGATCCTCACCGGCTCGCTGCTGGGCCTGACCGAGGCCAAGGACAAGGTCTTCGACATCGCGATCCAGACCGGCGCCATCTTCGCCGTCATCCTGGTCTATGCCCAGCGTCTGAAGGAGGCCGTCACCGGCGTGGCCAGCAGCCCGGCCCAGCGCCGCTTCCTGCTGAACGTGGGCATCGGTTTCTTCCCGGCCGTGGTGCTGGGCCTGCTGTTCGGCAAGGCGATCAAGGCCCATCTGTTCACGCCCACCGTGGTGGCGACCAGCTTCATCGTCGGCGCCTTCATCATCCTGTGGGCCGAACGCCGGCCGGCCAGCGCGGTGCGCATCCACAGCGTGGACGACATGAGCCCGCTGGATGCGCTGAAGGTCGGTCTGGTGCAGTGCGTGGCGATGATCCCCGGCACCAGCCGCTCGGGCGCGACCATCATCGGCGGCATGCTGCTGGGCCTGTCGCGCAAGGCGGCCACCGACTTCAGCTTCTTCCTCGCCATCCCGACGCTGATGGGTGCCGGCGCCTACAGCCTGTACAAGGAGCGCGCGCTGCTGAGCCTGGCCGACGCACCGCAGTTCGCCGTCGGCCTGGTCACCGCCTTCATCAGCGCCTATGCCTGCGTGCGCTGGCTGCTGCGCTACATCGCCAACCACAGCTTCGTGCCCTTCGCCTGGTACCGCATCGTCTTCGGCATCGTGGTGCTGGTGACGGCCTGGACCGGCGTGGTGAGCTGGCAGGACTGACCGCGCGTCGCGCCCGGCACCGGGCGCCGGGCGGATGAACGAAGGGGCCCCGCGGGGCCCCTCGTCACGTCGGCTCGCCGTCAGTCCGCCTTGCGGCGGAACACCAGGTCCCACACGCCGTGGCCCAGGCGCAGGCCGCGGGCCTCGAAGCGGGTCAGCGGGCGCATCTCCGGGCGCGGCACATAACCGTCGGAGCCAGGGGCGGCGGTGTTCTCGAGCGCCGGGCAGCCGCCCAGCACCTCCAGCATCTGCACCGCGTAGTCCTGCCAGTCGGTCGCGCAGTGCAGCCAGCCGCCGGGCGCCAGCCGGGTGGCCAGGAAGGCGACGAAATCGGGCTGGATCAGGCGGCGCTTGTGGTGGCGCTTCTTGTGCCACGGGTCGGGGAAGTAGATGTGCAGGCCAGCCAGGCTGCCGGGCGCGACCATGTCGCGCAGCACCTCGACCGCATCGTGCTGGACGATGCGGACGTTGCCGAGCCCGCCCTCGCCGATCATCTTCAGCAGCGAGCCCACGCCCGGCTCGTGCACCTCGACGCCGATGAAGTCCAGCTCGGGCCGCGCCGCGGCGATCTGGGCCGTGGCCTGGCCCATGCCGAAGCCGATCTCCAGCACCCGCGGGGCCTGACGGCCGAAGTGCGCATCCCAGTCCTGCAGCTGCGCCTGGTAGGGCAGACGGAAGCGTGGCGCCAGTTCCTCCAGCGCACGGATCTGGCCCGTGCCCATGCGGCCGGCCCGCAGCACGAAGCTGCGCACCGGGCGCTGGTGACGGCTGTCGGTGGCCACCGGCACCTCACCCGCGCCGCCGACCGGGTCGGACGGCGCGGCGGCGGCGGCATCGGTCATCTCGTCGGCAGGGGGCATCGGCACGTCGCTGGCCATGGGCGGGTCTCGGGCGGTTCGGGGCAGGGCGGCCCGCCATGCGGGCCCGGAAAGCACAGAGGCCCCGGATGGGGCCTCGTGGGTGGCACGGGTCAGGTGCCGGGGTCTGGAGCGGGTGAAGGGAATCGAACCCTCGTATGAAGCTTGGGAAGCTGCCGTTCTACCATTGAACTACACCCGCATTTCACTTTTCCCTGATGAATCAAGCACTTGCGTCGTTTTATCCTTGTGGGGCAACAACTTGGCACCGTTTCCTCGGGTCAGTGGCCATAGTCTAACAGCCCTCGAAGGGCCGGGGCAGTCGGGGCCGCGGCGTAGATATTCGCGTAGAAAAAAACGGGTCCGGAGCGACCGGACCGTGACCGGACCGTGACCGGACCGTGACCGGACCGCGGCCCTGGCCGCCGGGTGCCGATCCACGGCGCGGGGTGGCGGGTCCAGCGCCGCCACACACGGGCACACACGCATTGGCACCCCCCTGCGCCTGAGGCATCATGCCGTCTTTGCTGCACTGCACACATGAGCGCCCCCGTCGAAATCATCCTGGTCTCCCGTGCACCGGCACCGGACCTCGGCTTCAGTCCCTACGGGCCCTTGATCCTGCATCCGGTGGCCGATCTGGCGCAGCTGGGTGAGGCGCTGGTGCGACAGCGCCCCGACGGCCTGGTCTTCGACTGTCCGGATGCGCCGACGTTGGCGCGCGTGGCGGCCTGGCCCGGGCTGGCCCAGGCCGCGCTCGATGCCGCGGTGGTGGTGCTGGGGCCCGAGCCGGCGCTGGCCGATGTGTTGCGCCTGCTGCGGCTGGGCGTGCAGGACGTGCTGCCGCGCCGCGAGGCCTGGGGCCTGGCGATGGACCGGCCGCTGCGGCTGGCGGTCGAGCGCAAGCGCCTGGAGCGCGAGGCGCGCAAGGCCTATGCGTCGGACCTGGCCACCGGCCTGCCCAACCACGCGCAGCTGATGGAGCACATGACCCATCTGCTGGCGCTGCGTGAGCGCGAGCCGGCACCGATGGCCGTGCTGCTGCTGCAGTTGCAAGGGCTGGACGAGGCCACGCGGGATCTGGGGCCGGAGGCGGCCAACGTGCTGCGGCGCAAGGTGGCGGTCCGGCTGCGCTCGGGCCTGCGCGCCAGCGACGTCGTCGCCTCGATCGGCGGCGATGCCTTCGCCGTGCTGCTGGCCTGGATGGATGATCCCAAGGACGCCGGGCGCGTGGCCGAGAAGCTCGCGCAGCTCCTGCTGCGGCCGTTCGCGGTGGCCGGGCGGGATCTGGGGGTCAGCGTGGCCACCGGGCTGGCGCAGTACCCGCAGCAGGGCAAGGATGCGCGCGAGCTGCTGCAGCGCGCGCGCGAGTCCTGCCTGACGGCGGTGCCGCGCGGGCGGCTGCCCTTCGGTGCCCGGGGCACGGCCGCACCGGCCGCCAACGACGAGTGAGTGGGGGGGCGCCCGTGGCGCCCCGGGGCCTCACTTCTGGATGTCGCCCAGGCAGAGGTACTTGGTTTCCAGGTACTCGTCGATGCCCTGGCGGCCGCCCTCGCGGCCCAGGCCCGACTGCTTGACGCCGCCGAACGGCACCTCGCAGGTGCTGATGATGCCGGTGTTGATGCCGACCATGCCGTACTCCAGCGCCTCGCCGACGCGGAAGATGCGGCCGACATCGCGGCTGTAGAAGTAGCTGGCCAGACCGAACTCGGTGGCATTGGCCGCGGCGATGGCCTCGGCCTCGGTCTCGAAGCGGAAGACCGGGGCCACGGGGCCGAAGGTCTCCTCGCGGGCGCACAGCATGTCGGCCGTCACGTCGGCCAGCACGGTGGGCTGGTAGAAGCGCTCGCCGTGCTCGGCGGCGCGCTGGCCGCCGGCCACCACGCGGGCGCCCTTGGACAGCGCGTCGGCCACGTGCTCCTCGACCTTGACGAGCGCGTCGTCGTCGATCAGCGGGCCCTGGGTGACGCCCGGCGCGAAGCCGTTGCCCACGCTGAGGGTGGCGACCTTGGCCGCCAGCTTCTCGACGAAGGCGTCATAGACGCCGGCCTGTGCGTACAGACGGTTGGCGCAGACGCAGGTCTGGCCGGCGTTGCGGTACTTGCTGGCCATCGCGCCCTCGACGGCCGAATCCAGGTCGGCGTCGTCGAAGACGATGAAGGGGGCGTTGCCGCCCAGCTCCAGCGCCAGCTTCTTGACCGTGTTCGCGCACTGGCGCATCAGGATGCGGCCGACCTCGGTCGAGCCGGTGAACGACAGGTGGCGCACCACGTCCGACGAGCACAGCACGGCGCCGATCTCGATGCTCTGGGCCGAATCGGCCGGCAGCACGTTGAGCACGCCCGCGGGCAGGCCGGCACGCTGGGCCAGCTCGGCCACGGCCAGCGCCGACAGCGGCGTGGCCTCGGCCGGCTTGATCACCACCGGGCAGCCCGCGGCCAGCGCCGGCGCCACCTTGCGCGTGATCATCGCGATCGGGAAATTCCACGGCGTGATGGCCGCGCACACGCCGATGGGCTGGCGCATCGTCAGGAAGCGCTTGTTGCCGTCGGTCGAGGGGATGGTCTCGCCGCAGGCGCGCTTGGCTTCCTCGGCGAACCACTCGATGAAGCTGGCGCCGTAGACGACCTCGCCCTTGGCCTCGGCCAGCGGCTTGCCCTGCTCGGCGGTCAGGATGCGGGCCAGGTCGTCGGCATGGCGCTGGATCAGCTGGAACCAGCGCATCAGCACCGCCGCACGCTCCTTGGCGCTGCGGGCGCGCCAGGCGGGCCAGGCCTTGTCGGCGGCGACGATGGCGTTGTGGCAGTCGATCGGGCCCATGTTGGCCACGTCCACCAGGCGTTGGCCGGTGGCCGGATCGTGCACGTCGAAGCGGCTGCCGCCGCTGACCCACTCACCGCCGATCAGCGCGTCGGTCTTCAGCAGGCTCGGGTCGGCCAGGCTGTCCAGGGGCGATGCGGGGGTGTCGGACATGGTGATGCTCGTCGGCTCGGTGGCTGCGGGGAGCGTGGACTCTAGCCCAGCCGTCGGGGCCTGCAGGGAGGAAGTCGTGGACATCGGGGGGGCGTTTGTCGCGGATCAGGGGGGGAAGTCGGGGTCCTGGGGGGATCAGGCGCGGCGGCCGCGCAACCACTCCAGCGCCAGCATCAGGCCGGTGGTGAACAGCGTCAGCAGCGTGGCCACGGCGGCGATGGTCGGGTTGATGTTCTCGCGGATGCCGGTGAACATCTGGCGCGGCAGCGTCACCTGCTCGGGGCCGGCGATGAACAGCGTCACCACCACCTCGTCGAAGGAGGTGGCGAACGCGAACAGCGCACCCGAGATCACGCCCGGCGCGATCACCGGCAGCGTGACGCGGAAGAAGGTGGCCAGCGGCGAGGCGCCCAGGCTCAGCGAGGCGCGCACCAGGTTGTGGTTGAAGCCCTGCAGCGTGGCCAGCACGGTGGTGACGACGAAGGGCGCGCCGAGCGCCGCATGCACGGCGATCAGGCCGAGGTAGCTGTCGGCCAGGCCGATGCGGGCGAAGAACAGGTAGCAGGCGACGCCCACGACGACGATGGGCACCACCATCGGCGCGATCAGGATGCTCATCAGCAGGCCCTTGCCGGGGAACTGCGCACGGGCCAGGCCGACGGCCGTCATCGTGCCCAGCACGGTGGCGATCAGCGTGGCGGCGGGGGCGACGATGAAGCTGTTCTTGGCCGCCCGCGTCCATTCGGCGCTGGTGAACAGCTGCTCGTACCAGCGCAGGCTGAAGCCCGGCATCGGGTAGGCCAGGAAGGACGAGGCGCTGAAGCTCAGCGGCACGATGACCAGGATGGGCAGCAGCAGGAACAGCAGCACGGCCACGCCGGCCACGCGCAGCGCCCACCAGCCGGCCTTGTCCAGCGGGGTGTAGTAGGAGGGGAAGATCGACGGGCGCATGGCGGGCGGGCGGCGGAGTGGAGGAGGGCGCGGCGGTGCGCAGGGACGGGCCGGGCGTCAGCCCAGGCTCAGCTCGGCCTTGGCCAGGCGGCGGTAGACGGCGTAGAGCGCCAGCGTCGCGGTCAGCAGCACGGCGCCGAGGGCGCAGGCCATGCCCCAGTTGATGTCGACGTTGGTGTAGTGGGCGATGTAGTAGCTGAGCATCTGGTCGTCGGCCCCGCCCAGCAGCGCCGGGGTCACGTAGTAGCCGATCGACAGGATGAACACCAGCAGCGCGCCCGCACCGATGCCGGGATAGGTCTGCGGCACGTAGACGCGGAAGAAGGCGGCCAGCGGGCTGCTGCCCAGCGAGATGGCCGCGCGCAGATAGGTCGGCGGCACGCTCTTCATCACGCTGTACAGCGGCAGGATCATGAAGGGCAGCAGGATGTGCACCATGGCGATGGTCACGCCGGTGCGGTTGAACAGCAGTTCCAGCGGCTCGCCGGTCAGGCCGATGCCCTGCAGCGCACCGTTGACCAGGCCCTCGCGCTGCAGCAGCACGATCCAGGCGGCCACGCGCACCAGGATCGAGGTCCAGAAGGGCACCAGCACCAGGATCATCAGCACGTTGGCACGGCGCGCCGGCAGCGTCGACAGCCACCAGGCCAGCGGGTAGGCCAGCAGCAGGCACCACAGCGTGACGCTCAGGCTGATGGTGAAGGTGCGCAGCAGGATGCGGCCGAAGACGCGCTGTTCGGGCTCGATGGCGCCGATGCTGCCGTCAGGCCCGCGCTTGAGGTCGATGCTGGTCAGCAGGTAGTCCGGCGTCCAGCGGCTGGCGTTCTTGGCGATGGCCTGCCAGTACTTGTCCTCGCCCCAGCGCGGGTCCTGCGCGAGCAGGGCCGCGCGGGCGGCCACGGCGTCGGCCGGCGCCTGCCAGCCTTCACCGTGGATCGCGCGGTAGGTGCCCATGATCAGCGAGCGGCCGCCGGCCACCTCGGTGTTGAGCCGCCGGGCCAGGCCGCCGGCCTGGGCACCGTCGTCGATCGCGGCCAGATCGGCCGCGATGCCGGCATAGGCCGCGTCCGGCACGGCCTCGCGGTGCTTCCAGCCGGAGAGCGCGCCGGCCGTGCGCGAGAGGTTGGCCGCCACCTCCGGGTTCTCGACCGCGCGTTGCAGCAACGCGCCGATGGGCACCAGCAGCGTCAGCAGCAGGAACACCAGCAGCGGCAGCGTCAGCGCGACGGCCAGCAGGCGCTGGCGGCGCTGGGCCGTGGCCAGCGAACGGCGCAGGTCGGGGGAACCGAGGGCGATGGAGGTCATGGCAGGGCCGGCGGACTCAGGGGGACTTCAGCAGGAGCAGCCAGGCGTCACTGCGCGGCCCAGGCCGCGAAGCGCTTTTCCAGTGCCTCGCCCTGGTCGGCCCAGAAGCCGATGCTGAACTGCAGCGCGTCCTTGGCGTTGGCCGGGGCGGTCGGCAGGCCCGACAGGGTCTTGGCGTCCAGCTTGGCCAGGGCCTTCTTGTTGGTCGGACCGTAGGCGATGTTCTGGGCGTAGACGGCCTGGGCTTCCGGCGTCGAGGCGAAGGCGATGAACTTCATCGCCGCGTCCTTGTTGGGCGTGCCCTTGACCACGGTCCAGTAGTCCAGGTCGTAGATGCCGCCGGTCCAGGCCACCTGCAGGTTCTTGCCCTCGCGCTGGGCGGCGTCGATGCGGCCGTTGAAGGCGGTGGCCATCACCACGTCACCGGCGACCAGGAACTGCGGCGGCTGCGCACCGGCTTCCCACCACTGGATGTTGGCCTTGAGCTCGCTCATCTTCTTGAAGGCGCGGTCGGCCCCTTCCTGGGTGGCCAGCACCTTGTAGACGTCGGCCGGCTTGACGCCGTCGGCCATCAGCGCGAACTCCAGGTTGTAGCGCGCGCCCTTGCGCATGCCGCGCTTGCCCGGGATCTTCTTCGTGTCCCAGAAGTCGGCCCAGGTCTTCGGGGCGGTCTTGATCTTGTCGCCGTTGTAGGCCATGACGGTCGACCAGACGAAGATGCCGACGCCGCACTCGTGGATGGCCGCGGGCATGAAGTCGGCCTTGTGGCCGACCTTGGACCAGTCGATCTTCTCGAACAGGCCCTCGTCACAGCCGCGGGCCACGTCCGGGCTCTCGACCTCGACCACGTCCCAGCTGATCTTCTTGGTCTCGACCATGGCCTTGATCTTGGCCTGCTCGCCGTTGTACTCGACCGACACGATCTGCGTGCCCGTCTTGTTGAACGGTTCGACATAAGCCTTCTTCTGCGCGGCTCCGTTGGCGCCGCCGAAGTTGACGACGGTCAGTTGCGACTGGGCGAAGGCGGGCAGGGCCAGCAGACCGGCGGCAGCCAGCGCGACGGCACGGACGGGACGGGACAGACGGATCATCGACGGACTCCAGGGACGAAGGAATGCGCAGGCCAGCGGCCCGTGCGGGTGGGGATCGGGGGCAGGGCGGCGCGGACCGTGAGGGCCCGCGTGCACCGCGCGGCCCCGGCCCGGCGGTGTTCAGGCGTAGACGCGCAGATAGGGCGTCGGGATGTGCAGCCAGACGGTCTGGCCGGCCACCGGTTGCTCCTGCGCCGACAGCGGCAGCTTGACCGTGGCCGGCTGGCTCTGGCCGGGCAGCGCGCAGCGCAGGCGCAGGTGGTCACCGAAGTAGATGACGTCGTTGACGGCGGCCTGGATCACGTTCGCGCCGGGCTCCGACGGGGTGAAGCAGGCCTCGATGCGCTCGGGGCGGACGGAGGCCAGCGCAGCCTGGCCCGGCAGCGCGCCGTTGACGTTGATGCCCGACAGGCGTTCACCGCCGGGCAGCACCAGCTCGCAGCTGCCGCCGGAGGAGGTGCCGATGGTGCCGGCCAGCGGCGTGCTGTCGCCGACGAAGCCGGCGACGAAGCGGTTGGCCGGCGTCTCGTAGAGGCGTTCGACGGCGTCGATCTGCTGGATCTCGCCATCGTTGAAGACGGCTACGCGGTCGCTCATCGTCAGCGCCTCGTCCTGGTCGTGGGTGACGTAGACGAAGGTGATGCCCAGCTGGCGGTGCAGGGCCTTGAGCTCCAGCTGCATGTGCTCGCGCAGCTGCTTGTCGAGCGCGCCCAGCGGCTCGTCCATCAGCACCAGCTGCGGCTCGAACACCAGCGCGCGGGCGAGGGCCACGCGCTGCTGCTGGCCGCCCGACAGCTGCGACGGGTAGGCGCTGTCGCGGTGGGTCAGCTGCACGCTGGCCAGCGCCTTGCGCACCCGCTGCGCGATCTCGCCCTTGGGCATCTTGCGCACCGTCAGCGGGTAGGCGACGTTGTCGGCCACCGTCATGTGCGGGAACAGCGCGTAGTTCTGGAACACCATGCCGAAGTTGCGCTTGTGCGGCGGGGTGCGCGTGATCGGCTTGCCGTCGAGCAGGATCTCGCCGGCGGTGGGCGACTCGAAGCCCGCCAGCATCATCAGGCAGGTGGTCTTGCCCGAGCCCGAGGGGCCCAGCAGCGACAGGAACTCGCCGCGGCGGATGTCCAGATCGAGGGAGCGGACGACGAGCGTGTCCCCGTCATAGGTCTTCTGGACCCCACGGAACTGGACGAGGGTGTCGGAGGCGGGGGACGACATGGCGGTTTCGGAGGCAGCGTGCAGCGGAATGCCGCGCACTGTAGGTGCCGCCCCCCGTGGGCGCCATGTACAAACAGTCATCCCCGACGGGACACTGTGCAGGCGCAGATGCCAGTACAGAGATCAGGGGTTTCCCGGATGGATTTGCCCAGATCTGGTGCGTGACGTCAAGCCCCGGAAGGCCGGTCCTGCGCCTCTTTTTCGGCGTCAGGTCGTGCCTGCGCGGCGGGCCAGCCCTGACCCGCGGCCAGCGCGGCACGGATCGCCGGGCCGTCGGCGTCGAGGGCGGGTGGGGTCTGCAGGGCCATCGGCCGCGTGCCATCGACGCACATGGGCGGGGCCACCAGCGGCAGGCCGTCGATGGTCACGCCCAGCCCGCGGTGCTTCACCTGCGGATGGGCGAAGACCTCCGGCACGCCCAGGATTGGTGCGCAGGGCACCGCATTGGGTTCCAGCAGCGCGCACCAGTCGGCCGTCGTGCGTTCGCGCAGCCACACAGACAGCTGCGCGACCAGCTCGGCACGGTGCTGCACCCGGTCGGCATTGCGGGCGTGGCGCGGATCGGCGGCCACCTCGGGCCGTCCGGCCAGCGCGCAGAAGCGCGCGAACTGCCCGTCGTTGCCGATGGCCAGCACCAGATGGCCGTCGGCCGTGGCGAAGACCTGGTAGGGCACGATGTTCGGATGGGCATTGCCCATGCGCGTGGGCCGCAGCCCGCCGATGCGGGCGTTGGCCGCCTGGTTGGCCAGCATCGCCACCTGGGTGTCGAGCAGGGCCGCGTCGATGTGGCGGCCGCGCCCGGTGCGGCCGCGCTCCAGCAGCGCGGCCAGGATGGCGGTGGCCGCGTAGACGCCGGTGAACAGGTCCGTCACCGCCACGCCCACCTTCTGCGGCTGGGTGCCGGGCGTGCCCTCGGCCTCGCCGGTCAGGCTCATCAGCCCGCCGGTGGCCTGGATCGCGAAGTCGTAGCCGGCGGCCTCGGCCAGCGGGCCGTCCTGGCCGTAGCCGGTGATCGAGCAGTAGACCAGGCGCGGGTTCAGCGCCTGCAGCGTGGCCGCGTCCAGACCGTAGCGCGCGAGCTGGCCGACCTTGTAGTTCTCCAGCAGCACGTCGGCCTCGGCCGCCAGCTGGCGCACCTGGGCCGCGCCCTCGGCGCTGGCGATGTCGATCGCCACCGAGCGCTTGCCGCGGTTGGCACACAGGTAGTAGGCGGCGGTGCGCTGCGCGCCCTCGCCCCACCAGGGCGGGCCCCAGGCGCGCGTGTCGTCGCCGCTGCCGGGGCGCTCGACCTTGATCACGTCGGCGCCGTAGTCGGCCAGCAGCTGGCCGCACCAGGGGCCGGCCAGCACGCGGGAGAGGTCGAGCACGCGCACGCCGTCGAGCAGGCGGGGGCCCTGGTGGGGCAGGGCCGGGGGCGGCGGGGTGTCGCTCATCGGGTCGGTCATCGGGGCGGGCATCGCGTCGGTCATCGGGGCGCTCATCGCGGGGCCCCTGCCTTCAGCCGGTGAAGGCCTGCAGCCCGGTGATCGCCCGGCCCAGGATCAGCGCGTGGATGTCGTGCGTGCCCTCGTAGGTGTTGACCACCTCCAGGTTGACCAGATGGCGCGCCACGCCGAACTCGTCGGAGATGCCGTTGCCGCCCATCATGTCGCGGCTCATGCGGGCGATGTCGAGTGCCTTGCCGCAGCTGTTGCGCTTGAGGATGCTGGTGACCTCGACCGCCGCCGTGCCCGCCTCCTTCATCCGGCCCAGCTGCAGGCAGCCCTGCAGGCCGAGCGCGATCTCGGTGACCATGTCGGCCAGCTTCTTCTGGATCAGCTGGTTGGCGGCCAGCGGGCGGCCGAACTGCCGGCGGTCCAGCACGTACTGGCGGGCGCGGTGCAGGCAGTCCTCGGCTGCGCCGAGCGCGCCCCAGGCGATGCCGTAGCGCGCGCTGTTCAGGCAGGTGAACGGGCCCTTGAGGCCGCGCACCTGCTCGAAGGCGTTCTCGTCCGGGCAGAACACCTCGTCCAGCACGATCTCGCCGGTGATGCTGGTGCGCAGGCCCACCTTGCCGTGCACCGCCGGCGCGCTCAGCCCGCGCGCGCCCTTGTCGAGCACGAAGCCGCGGATCGCGCCCTCGTCGTCCTTGGCCCAGACCACGAACACGTCGGCGATCGGCGCATTGGTGATCCACATCTTGGCGCCCGTCAGCCGCCAGCCGCCGGGCACCTTGCGCGCCCGCGTGACCATGCCGCCGGGGTCCGAGCCGTGGTCCGGCTCGGTCAGGCCGAAGCAGCCGATCCACTCGCCGCTGGCCAGCTTCGGCAGGTACTTCTGCCGCAGCGCCTCGGAGCCGAATTCGTGGATCGGCACCATCACCAGCGAGCTCTGCACGCTCATCATGCTGCGGTAGCCGGAGTCCACCCGCTCGACCTCGCGCGCCACCAGGCCGTAGCTGACGTAGCCCAACCCCGCGCCGCCATAGGCCTCGGGGATGGTCGGCCCCAGCAGGCCGAGCGCCCCCATCTCACGGAAGATCGCCGGATCGGTCGACTCCTGGCGGAAGGCCAGCGTGGCGCGCGGCAGCAGCCGCTCCTGCGCATAGGCGCGGGCCGCGTCGCGCACGGCGCGCTCGTCGTCGGTCAGCTGGGCGTCGAGGTGCAGCGGGTCATCCCACTGGAAGGGGGCGAGGGCGGCCATGGATGCGTCTCCGTCAAGGGTGCGGTCTGTGCTGGCGCCGACTTTACGAGGGCGAGCGGGGCGGCACAAACGATTCGTCGGCAGCCACTTGTGCGCATTCGGCATGGGTGGTGGCGGGTTCGCCGCGGTGCCGTCCACGGTGATCGTGGGTTGTGTAAAGATGAGATTGCGATTCATTCTCATCTTCTGTAGAGTCCGCGACTGTGATCTGACAGGTGTGCCGCGTGGCACGCCGCCACGCACCCCCAGCCGCGGCCAGAGCCGGTGCCCCTGCGATAACGAGGCATCTCATGGCTGTCCGCATGCCGTCTCCGGCTGTCCTGTCACCCCCGGGCCTGTGCATGGCGTGTCGGCGGCTGCCGTCGGTGCGGCATGGCTGAGGCGGGTGGCCGTCCGCCGGCACCCCGCGCGCTCGACCTCTGGCACCGCCTGGGCATGCGCATCCGTCTGGGCTGGGAGCCCGGCAACGCCGCACTGGTGCGGGTCTGGCTGGCCCAGGGCGAGGCCCTGCCGGCCCTGGGTCTGCTGACGGCCTGGTCGGTCCACGAACGCAGCCTGCGCCTGCTGCTGGCCAGCGCCGAGGATCCCCTGCTGCCCATCGGCTGGCGCCTGATCTGCCTGGACGCCGGTGGTCGGGTGCTGGGCCGTCTCGGCCCGCTCGTGCACGACGACGACACCGCCCTGCGGCTGCGCCAGCACGCACGGCGTCTGGCGTCGTTCTCATGCGGTCCGCCGCGCTCTGCGGCCGGCGACACGCCGTCGCATCCCCCTTCATCATCCACCTGAGGAGCTTCCGATGATCACCCGTGTCATCTCCCGTCCGGCCGTGCTGGCCGCAGCGGCCCTGTGCGCCAGCCTGGCCGCCCCCGCCACCGCCCTGGCGGCCGACCATGTCGTCAAGATGCTCAACGCGGGCAAGGACGGGTCGATGGTCTTCGAGCCGGCCTTCGTCAAGGCCGCGGTCGGTGACACCGTGGTCTTCACCCCGACGGAGAAGGCCGCGCACAACAGCGCCTCGGTGCTGCTGCCCGCGGGTGCCAAGCCCTGGAGGGGGGCGGCGGATACCGAACTCAAGGTCAAGCTCGACAAGGAAGGGGTCTATCTCTATGCCTGCGAGCCCCACAAGATGATGGGCATGGTCGGCGCGATCCAGGTCGGCAAACCATCGAACCTGGCCGATGCCAAGGTGGCGGCGGCCAAGGAGCAGGCCGCGTTCGTGATGGGCAAGGACCGCTACGACAAGGCGCTGGCCCAGGTGCGCTGATGGTGGCGGCCGTGGCTCACGGCCAGGGCCGAGGGCGCCGATCGATCGGCTCAGCCCCCCGTTCAGGGGTGACCCGCGCGCTGACCTGCCGGGTTTGATAGGGGTCAATTGCTAGACTGTTTCCAGTCTGTGCCGGGCCGTTTCGCGGTCTGTCCATCCCCTGCATCGTGTGCCGCGTGTCCGCCGCACGGCCACCCTCCGGAGTCCCCCCTTGCAACGTCGATTCGCCACCCTGGCCGCTGCCGCCGCAGCGCTGTCGTCCCAGGCCGCGCTGGCCGTGCCCACGGCCGTCTTCACCGATGGCCGCCTGACGGGCGTGCGCAATCTGGAGACCAGCGTCGGCACCTTCGACGTCGACTGGGAGGTCGGCACCTGCGCCGACGTCTACGGCAACGATCTGTGCACCACGGTCGGCAACCCGTTCGGCTTCGATCAGGCCGGGGCCCAGGCCGCCGCCACGGCGCTGGACGACTTCCTGGCGACGCAGGACGAGAGCCTGCTGCCGGGCTACAACCCGGCCACGGGCAACAGCTTGACCTTTGTCGCGACGCCGTACGCGATCGTGCCCTACGAGTTGCGCATCGGCCCGACCGTCCGCCGGGACGGCGAGTCCATCTCCGTCTACCTGACCAGCGGGTTGACCCGGGACGACTACGTGTGGGGGGGCTCCGTGCGCACGAAGCCCGGCAGCAGCGGGCGGTCCACCTTCGCCACCTACACGCCCTCCGTCGTGCCGCCCTCGGCCGTGCCCGAGCCGGCCACCTGGCTGATGATGGGGCTGGGTCTGGCGGTCGTCGGCGTGGCCGGTCGTCGGCGTCTGGCCGGCCCGGACGAGACCCGCCGCGCCCGCTGAATGGCGCGCCTGCCCGTCAGCTATGTGCTGACCTACCGCGGCGGTGCCGATCCGGCCCGCGCGGGCAATCTGGCGGCGGTGCTGGACTGGCTGCAGACGCAGGACCTGGCCCAGGTCATCGTCGTCGAGCAGGACCGCGCGCCGACGCTGCCCGAGCGCATCGGCCCGGCCGTCGTCGTCCACGCCTTCCATGACGGACCCTTCAACAAGGGCTGGGGCCTGAACGTGGGCGCGCGCCGCTCGACCCAGCCGCTGCTGGCCTTCGGCGATGCGGACACGGTCTGCCACGGCCTGCGCCAGGCGGTGGGCGTGGCGGCCGCCGGCGTGCCGGTGGTGCGGCCCTTCACCGGCATCGTCGATCTGGACGAGGCCACGTCGGCGGCCATCCGCGCGCGGCCGGCCGAGATCGCCGGGCTCGCGGCCGGCACCCGCGTGGCCGACCGCCTCGCCCAAGGCGAGCACAGCCCGCTGTGCGGCGGGATGTTCGTGATCCACCGTGCGCATTTCGTGCTGCTCGGTGGCTGGGACGAGCGCTTCCTGGGCTGGGGCGGCGACGACGACGCGATGACGATCAAGATCCGCCGCGCGGCCATGCGCACCCACGTGATGCCCTCGACCGACGGCTTCCACCTGCACCATGCCCGCGCCACGCCGGCCGTGCCTGGTGATCCGCTCTACCGCGGCAACCTCGATCTGCTGGAGCAACTGCGCACGCTGAGCGAGCCCGAGCTCAAGCGCCTGTGCGAGGTGCAGTGGTACCTGGCCGGCGATGCCAACCGCCACCGCCGGGAGGCCGCATGACGCCGACGCTGATCCCGCCCTCGCTCATCCCGCCCGCGCGGATGACGCCCTCGCTGATGGTGGGCACGCCGGCCTACGGCGGCATGGTCCACCTCGACTACCTGAACGCGCTGTTCGGCTTCACCGCCCACGGCATCGCCTTCCAGCTCGCGGCCATCGGCAACGAGAGCCTGATCACCCGGGCGCGCAACACCATCCTGTCGAACTTCCACGCCAGCCCGCAGTGCTCGCACTTGCTGTTCCTGGACGCGGACGTGAACCTGCCGGCAGCCGGGCTGCGCCGCATGCTCGACGCCGACGTGCCGGTGATCGGCGCGCCGGTGGCGCTCAAGGGCACGGATGCGGCCGGCCAGCGGCTGTGGAACACCGGTCCGGCGCTCGGCTCGCGCGGGCGGCTGATCGAGGTCGGGCGGGTGGGCTCGGCGGCGCTGCTGCTGTCGCGCGCGGCGGTGCAGGCGCTGGTCGACGACGCCATCGCCGACGGGCGCGTCTACAGCCCGGCGCCCACGCTGGAGCAGGCCCTCGGCCAGGACCGCCACTACGACGTCTTCCGCGTCGGCGTGAAGGACGGCGTCTACCTGTCCGAGGACTACTGGGTCTGCGAGCGGCTGCGCGCACTCGGCTTCCCGGTGCTGATCGATCCGTCCATCGTCACCACGCACCACGGCATCGTCGACGTCTGAGCGGGGTGGGCTGGCGCTGCGCTGCGGCGTGCCGCGGCACGTGGCTTTGGTGGGTGGTTGTGCGGGTGGTTGCGCTGGGCTCGTGCGGGGCGTGATGCGGGGCGTGATGCGCGGCCGCAGCCGTCCGGGGCCTGCGCGGCGGGCTATCCTGCGGGCCCCCGATCCCCGCTGCCGCCCGCCCTGCGCCCATGCGCCGCACCCTGCCCACCACCGCCTCGCTGACCGCCTTCGAGACCGCCGCCCGGCGCCTGAGCTTCACGCTGGCGGCCGATGAGCTGGCGGTCACGCAGAGCGCGGTGTGCCGGCAGATCGCGGCGCTGGAGGCGGCGCTCGGCGTCAAGCTGTTCCGGCGCGACGGCCGCGGCGTGGCGCTGACCGAGGCCGGCGCGGCCTATGCGCGCCAGGTGCGGGCGCGGCTCGACGAGCTGGAGCGCGACGCGCTGGCGCTGATGGCCCGCGGCGGGCCGGGCGGCTCGGTCGGCGCGCTGGAACTCGGCGTGGTGCCCACCTTCGCCACCCGCTGGCTGCTGCCGCGCCTGGGCGGCTTCCAGGCCGCGCATCCGGGCATCCAGCTCCACCTGTCCTCGCGCACGCGGCCCTTCCTGTTCGACGAGGCGCGGCTGGATGCGGCCATCCATGCCGGCACCGCGCCCTGGCCCGGCACCACCGGCCGCGTGCTGCTGGCCGAGCAGATGCTGCCGGTGGCCGCCCCGGCCTGGCTGGCCGCGCACGGCTTCGCGCCCGACCGCCTGCCGCGCACGGCGGCCGACTGGCAACGCCTGGTGCTGCTGCAGCCGGCCACCCGGCCCTACGCCTGGCGCGAGTGGTTCGGCGCGCAGGGCCTGGGCGTGGCCGGCGACATGGCCGGCCCGCGGCTGGAGCTGTTCTCGATGCTGGCCGAGGCCGCGGGCTGCGGCCTGGGCGTGGCCCTGGTGCCGCCCTTCGTCGTCGCCGACGAACTGGCGCGCGGCGTGCTGGTGCCGGTCGCCGCCGCCCCGATGCCCAGCGGCCGCAGCTACTTCCTGATCTACCCCGAGCACGCGGCCGAGGCGAACCCGGTGCTGCGCACCTTCGCCGACTGGCTGCAGGCGCAGGCCGGGGCGGCCTGAGCCGCCTGGGCGCCTGGGGTGGCCCCGGAGCCACCAGAGCGCTTCGGGCGACCGGAGCCGCCCGGCCGGCCCGGCCGGCCCGACCGGTCCGACCGGTCCGATCGCCCCGGGATCAGCGTGGGCTGTCGCCGGCCGGCCGCGTGCTCATCCACACCGCCGAGGCCACGATCAGCGCGCCGCCCAGCCAGCCCTGCGCGCGCATCGGCTCGCCCAGCCAGGCCACCGCGATCAGCGCGCCCCACAGCGGTTCGCTGCCGGTCAGCAGGGCCACGCGCGAGGGGCTGCTGCGCCCGGCGGCATGGTTCTGCACGAAGAAGGCGAACACCGTGCACAGCAGCACCAGAAAGGCCATCGCGCCCCAGAAGCCGGCGTGCGTGGGCAGCGGCACCCAGCCGGCACGGCCCTGGGTCAGCGCCAGCGCGGTGGCCGTGCCCAGCGTCATCACGCCCATCTGCACGGCGGTCACCGTCAGCGCGGGCAGGCCGTGGGCCTGGCCGTGGCGGCGCGTCAGGCAGACCATGACGGCGCGCAGCAGGGCGGCCAGCAGCACCAGCGCATCGCCGCGGTTCAGCCCGTCCACGCCGCCGTGCTGGAAGGCCAGCAGGCCGGCGCCGGCCATCGACAGCGCGGCGGCCAGCGCCGTGGCCGCGCCGGGGCGCACGCCCAGCAGCCACCATTCGCACAGCGGCGTGAAGGCCACGCACAGGCTGATCAGGAAGGCCGCGTTGGCGGCGGTGGTCAGCGTCACGCCCCAGGTCTCGCAGACCAGGATGGCCAGCAGGTTCAGCCCCAGCAGCGCGGCACCGGCCAGGGCGCCCCGCGGCAGCGGCTGCGTCTGCGGTCGCGCCAGTGCGCGCAGGCCCGGCAGCAGCACCAGGAAGGTCAGGCCGAAGCGCAGCAGCAGGAACTGCAGCACCGGCACCTCGGTGGTGGCCAGCTTGGCCGCGCTGTAGCTGCCCCCCCAGACGATGGCCACCAGCAGCAGCAGGCCGTCCAGGGTGCTCGGGCCGTGCCAGCGGCGCGGGGCGGGGGCGTCGTCGTGCGGCGCCGGAATGGGGGCGGCGCCGCGCGGCGCCGGGGCGGGGGTCGTCAGGGGTTCCATCGGGCGCCGATTGTTCGGAGCGCTCGCCGGGGTGACTAGACTGGCCGGCTGAACAGGAGCTGTGCCCGGTGAGAACAGACGATGTCCTGGCGGTGATGCACGAGCTGGTCACCTTCGTCCGCGCGGTGGAGGCGGGCAGCTTCTCGGCGGCCGCGCGCCAGCACGGGCTGACGCCCTCGGCCGTCAGCCGCCAGGTGGCGCGGCTGGAGCAGGCCCTCGGCGTGACGCTGCTGCAGCGCTCGACCCGCCAGCTGCGCCTGACCGAGGCCGGGCTGGACGTGCTGGCCCGTGGCCGCGAGATGCTGGCCGCCGCCCAGGCCAGCCTGCGCGTGGCCGAGGGCCATGTGGAGGCGCCGCGCGGCCTGGTGCGGCTGAGCGCGCCCAAGGCCGTCGCCCGGCAGCTGCTGCACCAGCCCCTGCTGGACTTCCTGCAGCGCCATCCTCAGGTGGACGTGCATCTGATGGTCGTCGACCGTCCGGTGGACCCGCTGCGCGAGGGTGTGGACCTGGTGCTGCGCATGACCGACACGCCGCCGCCCGGCCTGGTGGCACGGCCGCTGCGGCGCGTGCGCCAGTGCGTGCTGGCCAGCCCGGCCTATCTGGCCAAGGCCCCGCCGCTGCGCACGCCGGAGGACCTGACGGCCCACAGCTGTCTGTCGCTGGGCGAGCAGGCGCACGACCACCGCTGGCGCTTCTCGCGCGCCCGTGGGGCGGGGGATTCGGGGCTGGGCGATGCGGTGGGCGAGTCCGGCGCTGGTGCGGCGGAATCGGTGGTGGTGCCGGTGTCGGGCCGCTACACCATCAACCACAGCGAGATGCGCCTGGCGGCCATCGAGCAGGGGCTGGGCGTGGGCTGCGTGCCGGATTTCGGCGCCCGGCAGGCGCTGGCGGCCGGCCGCGTGGTGCAGGTGCTGGCCGACTGGCACTACGAGAGCGACTACCAGGGCATGGCCTGGCTGCTGTTCGCGCCCTCACGCCACCTGCCGCCCAAGGTGAGGGTGCTCATCGACCACCTGGTGGCCGCGCTGCAGCCGGCGGACTGAGCGCGGCGCGGGACGGGACGGCGCGGCGCCCCGTCGCGCGGGCTCAGGCCTTCGGCGCGGTGGCGGCCAGCGCCTGGTCCAGCAGGCCCAGGCCTTCTTCCAGCAGCGCGTCGCTGGCCGTCAGCGGCACCAGCACGCGCACCACGTTGCCGTGGGTGCCGCAGGACAGCAGGATCAGGCCGGCGTCGATCGCCGCCTTGACCACCGCGGCGGTGCGCGGGGCGTCCGGCTTGCCGTCGGTGCCGAACAGCTCGATGGCGACCATCGCGCCGGCGGCCCGCACCTCGCGGATGCCGGGGTGCTTGGCGGCCAGCGCCTGCAGGCCGCGCACCAGCAGGGCGCCGACGGTGCGGCTGCGCTCCAGCAGGCCGTCACGCTCGAAGGCCTCGATCACGGCCAGCGCGGCGGCGCAGGCCAGCGGGTTGCCCGAGTAGGTGCCGCCCAGGCCACCGACCGAGGCCGCGTCCATCACGTCGGCGCGGCCGATGATGGCCGAGATCGGGAAGCCGCCGCCCAGGCTCTTGGCCATGGTGATGACGTCCGGCGCCACGCCGGCCTCGCGCCACCACAGGTCGCTGGCCAGCCAGTCGCCGGTGCGGCCGGCGCCGGTCTGCACCTCGTCGGCGATCAGCAGGATGCCGTGCGCATCGCACAGCGCGCGCAGGCGCTTCACGAAGTCCAGCGGCGCGATGTAGAAGCCGCCTTCGCCCTGCACCGGCTCCAGGATGATGGCCGCCACGCGGCTGGCCTCGACGTCGTACTTGAACAGCGCCTCGATGCTGGCGATCGCGTCATCGACGCTGACGCCGTGCAGCGCGCACGGGAACTTGGCGTGGAAGACCTCGGCCGGGAAGGGACCGAAGCCCAGCTTGTACGGGGCGACCTTGCCGGTCAGCGCCATGCCCATCATCGTGCGGCCGTGGAAGCCGCCGCCGAAGGCGATGACGGCCGAGCGCCTGGTGTAGGCGCGGGCCACCTTGATGGCGTTCTCCACGGCTTCGGCGCCGGTGGTCATGAAGAAGCTCTTCTTGGCGAAGTCGCCGGGGGCCATCGCGTTGAGCTTCTCGGCCAGCTCGACGTAGGGCTCGTAGGCCAGCACCTGGAAGCAGGTGTGGGTGGCGCGTTCGAGCTGGCGCTGCACGGCGGCGACCACGGCCGGGTGGCGGTGGCCGGTGTTGAGCACCGCGATGCCGCCGGCGAAGTCGATGTAGCGCTTGCCCTCGACGTCCCACACCTCGGCGTTCTCGGCACGGTCGACGAAGATCGGGAAGGCCTGGCCCAGGCCCGAGGGCAGGGCGGCGCGGCGGCGCGCCATCAGGTCGGCGTTGGTCTGTGCGGTGGGCAGAGGGTCGCGGTGCATGGTGCGATGGGCCTGGGAAGCGAGGGGCGGGCGGAGTCTGGACGGTGGTCCAGGATGACACGGTGACTCTAGACGCCGGGCCCGGGCGCTACCATGTACAGCACGCCCACCGGGCCGGGTGTACTGTGCCGGCCCGCCGACCTGTACAGCGCCCGGGGCCGGGCCGGCACAGCCGGTCCTTTTCCGCCGGGCCCCCGCCGCGTTCCGATGTTCAGTCTTTCTCCCCAGTCGTCCGTTCCGCTCGTCACGCAGATCGTCCAGGGTCTGCGCGGGCTGATCGAGGACGGCTCGATGCGTGCCGGCACCAAGGTGCCGTCGATCCGGCAGTTCGCCCAGGTCCATGGCGTCAGCGTCTACACGGTTGTCGAGGCCTATGACCGTCTGGTCGCCCAGGGCTTCCTGGTCTCGCGCCCGCACTCCGGCTTCTTCGTGCGCCGGCGCGGCCGTGGCGGGCCGGCCGACAGCGTGCATCCGAAGGACCCGGGCGGCGCCACCGCCTTCGATGCGCTGTGGTACCTGCGCAAGATCTTCGAGAACCGCCACCTGTCGATGAAGCCCGGCTGCGGCTGGCTGCCCGACGCCTGGCTGTTCGAGGACGGCTTGAAGCGCAGCCTGCGCGCACTGGCCGGTGACGATGTGGGCCTGGGCGGCTACGGTGACCCCAAGGGCTATCCGCAGCTGCGCGCGCTGATGCGCGACACGCTGGCCGAGCAGGAGGTCGCGGTGGTGCCCGAGCAGGTGCTGCTGACCCAGGGCTCCAGCCAGGCGCTCGATCTGGTGGCGCGGCGCCTGGTGCGCCCGGGCGATGCGGTGCTGGTCGACGATCCCGGCTATGCCAACCTGCTGTTCAGCCTGCGCTACCTGGGCGCGAAGCTGCTGGGCGTGCCGCGCACGCCGGGCGGCTACGACCTGGCCGCGCTCGAGGCCCTGCTGGCCGAGCACCGGCCCAAGGTCTTCTTCACCCAGCCGCGGCTGCACAGCCCGACCGGCTCGGTGGCGCCGCTGTCGCAGCTGCACCGCCTGCTGCAGCTGGCCGAGCGCCACGACTTCACCATCGTCGAGAACGACATCTACGCCGATCTGGACCCGACCCCGCGCCCCTCGCTGGCCGGGCTCGACCAGCTCACGCGCGTGGTCCACATCAGCAGCTTCTCCAAGACCATCTCGCCGAACCTGCGCGTGGGCTATGTGGTGGCCGACCCGGATCTGGTCGAGGACCTGGCCCAGCTGAAGATGATCGCCGGCCTGACCTCGTCGGAGTTCGCCGAGCGCCTGGTCTACGGCGCGCTGACCGAAGGCCGCTGGCGCAAGCACCTCAAGGGCCTGCGCGACCGCCTGGCCGAGGCCCACGAGCGCGTCGGCGCACGCCTGGACGGCCTGGGCTTCGAGCTCTTCGCCGAGCCCAAGGCCGGCATGTTCCTGTGGGCCCGCCACCCGGCCATCGCCGATGCGGCCGAGCTGTCCGACCGCGCCGCCGAGCACGACATCCTGCTCGGCCCCGGCCACCTGTTCAGCCCGATGCTGAACGCCACGCCGTGGATGCGCTTCAACGTCGCCTACGGCGAGGACGACCGCGTCTACGCCTTCCTGGCCGCCCAGCGCGGTTGAGGACGCCCCGCAGCCGCCCCGGCGTCAAGACACGCCGGGGGGCCGTCCCGGTCGCCGGGGCGCGGCACCATAGAATCCATGATTCGCCCGTCGCGCTGATCCCAGCACGTCCGCGGGTTTCCCATCGCATCGACCGCCCGAGCCGACGCCGCCCATGAAAGCCTCCGAGATCCGTTCCACGTTCCTCAAGTTCTTCGAGTCGAAGGGCCACCAGATCGTCGCCTCCAGCCCGGTGATCCCGGGCGACGACCCGACGCTGCTGTTCACCAACGCCGGGATGAACCAGTTCAAGGACGTGTTCCTGGGCTTCGACAAGCGGCCCTATTCGCGTGCGACGACCAGCCAGAAGTGCATCCGCGCCGGCGGCAAGCACAACGATCTGGACAACGTGGGCTACACCGCGCGGCACCACACCTTCTTCGAGATGCTGGGCAACTTCAGCTTCGGCGACTACTTCAAGAAGGACGCGATCGCCTACGCCTGGGAGCTGCTGACCGTCCACTTCAAGCTGCCGGCCGACAAGCTGTGGGCCACGGTCTACGCCGAGGACGACGAGGCCTACGGCATCTGGTTGAACGACATCGGCCTGCCGCCGGAGCGCATCGTGCGCATCGGCGACAACAAGGGCGGCCGCTACATGTCCGACAACTTCTGGATGATGGGCGACACCGGCCCCTGCGGCCCGTGCTCGGAGATCTTCTTCGACCACGGTCCCGAGGTCGCCGGCGGCCCTCCGGGCAGCCCGGACGAGGACGGCGACCGCTACATCGAGATCTGGAACAACGTGTTCATGCAGTTCAACCGCACGGAGGACGGCGTGATGCACCCGCTGCCCAAGCCGTCGGTGGACACCGGCATGGGCCTGGAGCGGGTCACCGCCGTGCTGCAGCACGTGCACTCGAACTACGAGATCGACCTGTTCGTCAAGCTGCTGGCCGCGGCCAAGAACGCCGTCGACCAGGCCACGCCGCAGCGCACCGAGGGCGGTTGTGACGCGACCAGCCCCAGCCTGAAGGTCATCGCCGACCACATCCGCGCCTGTGCCTTCACGGTGGCCGACGGCGTGATCCCGGGCAATGCCGGCCGCGGCTTCGTGCTGCGCCGCATCGCCCGCCGCGCGATCCGCCACGGCTACAAGCTGGGCGCGCGCGCGCCGTTCTTCCACACGCTGGTGCATCCGCTGGCCGTCGAGATGGGCGAGGCCTATCCCGAGCTGCGCGCCCAGGCCGACCGCATCTTCGGCGTGCTCAAGCAGGAAGAGGAGCGCTTCTTCCAGACCATCGACCGCGGCATGGAGATCCTCGACGGGGCGCTCGCGTCGCTGGCCGAAGGCCAGGGCACGGTGTTCGACGGCGAGACCGCGTTCAAGCTGCACGACACCTACGGCTTCCCGGTCGACCTGACCGCCGACGTCTGCCGCGAGCGCGGCGTGACCGTCGACAGCGCCGGCTTCGAGGCCGCGATGGGCCGCCAGCGCGAGCAGGCCCGTGCCGCCGGCAAGTTCAAGATGGCCCAGGGCCTGGAATACGCCGGCCAGGCCACGCGCTTCCAGGGCTACGAGCACCTGGCCGTCGAGGCCGCCCGCGTGACCGCCGTCTACGTCGACGGCAGCCCGGTGGACAGCGCCAAGGCCGGTGACGACGCCGTCATCGTGCTCGACCAGACCCCGTTCTACGCCGAGAGCGGCGGCCAGGTCGGCGATGCCGGCGAGCTGCGCAACGCCACCACCAAGGTCGAGGTCTCGGACACCTTCAAGATCCAGGCTGACGTCTTCGGCCACCACGGCCACATCGCCGAGGGCGAGGTCAAGGTCGGTGACGTGTTCGCCGCCAAGGTCGACGGCGAGCGCCGCGCGCGCACCGTGCGCAATCACAGTGCCACCCACCTGATGCACAAGGCCCTGCGCGAGGTGCTGGGCACCCATGTGCAGCAGAAGGGCTCGCTGGTCACGCCCGAGCGCACCCGCTTCGACTTCGCCCACACCGCGGCGCTGAGTGACGACGAGATCCGCCGCGTCGAGGCCATCGTCAACGCCGAGGTGCTGGCCAACGCCGGCGCCAAGGCCGAGGTGATGGGCATCGAGGACGCGCAGAAGACCGGCGCGATGATGCTGTTCGGCGAGAAGTACGGCGAGACCGTGCGCGTGCTGACCATCGGCTCGACCCGCGAGCTGTGCGGCGGCACCCACGTCAAGGCCACCGGCGACATCGGCCTGTTCAAGATCGTGGCCGAGGGCGGCGTGGCTGCCGGCATCCGCCGCATCGAGGCGGTGACCGGCGACAACGCGCTGGCCTATCTGCAGGGCCTGGAGCACACCGTCAACGGCGTGGCCGGGGCGCTGAAGGCCGCACCGGCCGAGGTGCCGGCCCGCATCGCCAGCCTGCAGGAGCAGTTGCGCACCCTCGAAAAGGAGCTGGCCGCCGTCAAGGGCAAGCTGGCCTCCAGCCAGGGTGACGCGCTGGTCGCGCAGGCCGTCGACATCAAGGGCCTGAAGGTGCTGGCCGCGACGCTGGAAGGCGCCGACGCCGCCACGCTGCGCACGACGATGGACCAGCTGAAGAACAAGCTGAAGTCCGCCGCCATCGTGTTGGCCGCCGTCGACGGCGGCAAGGTGCAGCTGGCCGCGGGCGTGACCGCCGACGTGGTCGGCAAGGTCAAGGCCGGTGAGCTGGTCAACTTCGTCGCCCAGCAGGTGGGCGGCAAGGGCGGTGGCAAACCCGACATGGCGATGGCTGGCGGAACGGAGCCGGCCAGGCTGCCGCAGGCGCTGGCGGGCGTCAGCGCCTGGGTGGGAGAGCGTCTGTGAGCGCCCCGGTGAACCCCGATCCGCAGAACCTGCGCCAGGCCGGCATCGCCGCCGGTGACGCACCGGTGGACGACACCACGCCGGCCGTGGCCGCCCAGGGCGCCGACGCTGATGCTGATGCCGACGTGGATGCCGACGCCGTCTTCGACGGCAGCACCCAGGCCGAGATCGACGCGCTGCACGCCCTGTGCGAGCAGCTCAACGGCTTCGGCGCCGAGCTCTCGGTCGAGTGGGTCGACGGCTTCCTGACGGCGCTGCTGTCGGGCCGGCGGGCGATTCCGGTGTCCGAATGGCTGCCGGCGCTCGCCGGTGACGCCTTCGACCGCGCCTTCGGCGATCCGCAATCGGCCGAGCCGGCGCTCAAGGTGCTGCACGACCGCTGGCGCGTGATCGCCGGCCAGCTCGACCCCGAGGCCCTGCTGGACGCGCCCGACGAGATGCGTCTGGCGCCGCTGATCGTCCAGTACGACGAGGCGCTGCGCGCCGAGATCGTCGCCGACGGCATGGCCACGGCCGAGCAGGCCGAGGAAGAGCTGCTGTCGGGCGGCCTGTGGGCCGACGGCTTCCTGGCCGCCATCGAGGCCTTCGCCGACGACTGGCCCTCGCCCGAGGCGCTCGGCATCGAGGACGAGGAGCTGGCGCACTTCTTCGAGGACACGCTCGAGCGCATCGTCCATCTGTCGCTGCCCAAGTCCGAGATCGGGCCGCTGGTGGCCGAGCGCTACCAGGGCGAGGAGATGTCGCGCGACGACCTGATCGACGAGGCCTGCTTCGCCGCCCAGGACCTGCGCCTGTACTGGCTGGACCATCCGGCCAAGTCCGAGACCCGCTCGGTCGGCGCCAAGGTCGGCCGCAACGATCCCTGCACCTGCGGCAGCGGCAAGAAGTTCAAGAAGTGCTGCGGGGCCTGAAGCCCCGGTCCTGAAGGTGGATGCGTTCGATCACGTTCGCGCTAACGTTCCCCGCCTTCCGCCTTCCGCCTTCCGCCTTCCGCCTTCCGCCTTCCGCCTTCCGGCGTTCACCGCCCTGATCCGGAGTCCCGACCATGGCTGAACTGAGCGGCCGCCACATCCTGCTGGGCCTGAGCGGCGGCATCGCCTGCTACAAGTCGGCCGAACTGGTGCGCCTGCTGGTCAAGGCCGGTGCCACGGTGCAGGTCGCGATGAGCGAGGCGGCCACGCGCTTCATCACCCCGGTGACGATGCAGGCGCTCAGCGGTCGGCCGGTGGTGACCACCCAGTGGGATGCCCGCGAGCCCAACGCGATGGCCCACATCAACCTCGCCCGCGAGGCCGATGCGGTGCTGGTGGCGCCGGCCTCGGCCGACTTCATCGCCCAGCTGGCCCATGGCCTGGCCGGTGAGCTGCTGCCGCTGCTGTGTCTGGCGCGGCCCTGGGCCTCGCCCGATGCCGCCACCGCGGCGGTGGGCGACGGCCGCTGCCCGCTGCTGCTGGCCCCGGCGATGAACCGCGAGATGTGGGCCCATCCGGCCACCCAGCGCAACGTCGCCCAGGTGCGGGCCGACGGCGCGCAGGTGCTGGGCCCGGGCCACGGCGACCAGGCCTGCGGCGAGACCGGCGACGGCCGCATGCTGGAGGCTGCCGAGATCCTGGACGCGCTGATCGCCTTCTTCCAGCCCAAGGTGCTGGCCGGCCGGCGCGTGCTGATCACGGCCGGGCCCACCTTCGAGGCCATCGATCCGGTGCGCGGCATCACCAACCACTCCAGCGGCAAGATGGGTTTCGCCATCGCCCGCGCCGCGGCCGAGGCCGGGGCGCAGGTCACGCTGGTGGCCGGGCCGGTGCATCTGCCCACGCCGGCGGGCGTCACCCGCATCGACGTGCGCAGCGCGCAGCAGATGCACGACGCCGTGCTGCCGCGGGCGCCGGCCCATGACGTCTTCGTCGCCACCGCCGCGGTGGCCGACTGGCGGCCCGCCGCCGAGCAGGGCGAGAAGATCAAGAAGGCCGAGGGCCAGCGTGTGCCCGCGCCCTTCGCCCTGGTCGAGAACCCCGACATCCTGGCCACCGTGGCCCGCTTGCCCGAGGGCCAGCGGCCCTGGTGCGTGGGTTTCGCCGCCGAGAGCCACGATCTGGTCCGCCATGCGCGCGAGAAGCGCCTGCGCAAGGGCGTGCCGCTGCTGGTCGGCAACCTCGGCCCGGCCACCTTCGGCCGTGACGACAACACGCTGCTGCTGGTCGACGCGGCCGGCGAGCGCGAACTGGCCACCGCCGACAAGCTGACGCTGGCCCGCGCGCTGGTCGCCGAGATCGCGCAGCGGCTGCCGGCGGTCTGAACGTCCGGCCGGCCGGCACATCCCCCCTGATTTCCAGACTCCAGGACCTCTCCCGATGACCTTGCCGATCGCCCTCAAGATCCTCGACCCGCGCATGGCCGACCAGCTGCCGGCCTATGCGACCGGCGGCTCGGCCGGCCTGGACCTGCGCGCCTGCATCGATGCACCGCTGAGCGTCGAGCCCGGCCAGGCCGTGCTGATCCCGACCGGCCTGGCCATGCACATCGGTGACCCGGGCCTGTGCGCGATGCTGCTGCCGCGTTCCGGCCTCGGCCACAAGCACGGTCTGGTGCTGGGCAATCTGGTCGGCCTGATCGACAGCGACTACCAGGGCCCGCTGATGGTCAGCTGCTGGAACCGCGGCAGCGTGGCCTACACGGTGCAGCCGTTCGAGCGCATCGCCCAGATGGTGATCGTGCCGGTGGTGCAGGCCGCCTTCGAGATCGTCGAGGACTTCAGCGCCACCCAGCGCGGCCAGGGCGGCTTCGGCTCGACCGGCACGGCCTGAAGCCTGCTCCGGGGGGCCGGGGCGTCCCCGGCCGGCTGCGCGGGGCGATCGGTCAGCCGTGCCTGACGGACATTTCGTCAAATGAAGGCTTGTTCAGGCGCCGCGGTGCGGCGTGTGCGGGCAGGCGCATGAGACCTGGCGGTCTGACGGCCCGATGGCCCAACGCCCCGATGGCCCGCAGCCCGGGTCACCGGGCGTGCCCGGCCCCGCGGCCCGCGTTCAGTGCAGTTGAGAGGAGCCCGGTGCGGTCTGCAACACCGACATCGCGCCGCCTTCGCTGAGGCTGCGGCTCTCGGCTTCCTCGGCGGTGGCCGCACGCACGGCCATCACCTTGAGCTTGAGGTTGATGGCGATGCCGGCCAGCGGATGGTTGCCGTCCAGCACGACATGGGTCGGATAGACCTCGGTGACCGTGTAGATCACGTCCTCGGGCATGTCCTCGGAGGCGGCGCCCTCGGGCAGGCCCTCGAACTGCATGCCTTCCTCGAGCAGTTCGGGGAACAGGGCCCGTTCCTCGAAGCAGACGAGGTTGGCGTCGTATTCGCCGAACGCGTGCTCGGGCTCCAGGTGCAGTTCGGTCTCGAAACCGACCGCCTGTCCGGCCAGGACGTCCTCGACCTTGGGCAGCAGGTCATCACCGCCGTAGAAGAACTCCACCGGTTCGGGCAGGTCGTCGATGGTCTGGTGCTGGGCGTCCGTCAGCGTCCACACGAGGCTGACGACGCAAGGTGCTTGGATCAACATCAGGGGATGTTCGCACATCCGCAGGGACAATCGGCCCCATGGCCATCGATGTGCACACCCCGACGCCGCTGCTGGGCGGCCTGAGTCCCGACCGTTTCATGCGCCGCCACTGGCAGCGCAAGCCCCTGGTGATCCGCCAGGCCTGGCCCGACGTGCGGCCGCCGATCGACCGCGCCGCGCTGTTCGATCTGGCCGGCAGCGAGGATGTCGAGAGCCGCCTGCTGACGGCCTTCGACGGCCGTTGGCAACTGCGCCACGGCCCGTTCTCGCGCCGCCAGATCCCGTCGCCGTCCAAGGCCGGCTGGACGCTGCTGGTGCAGGGCCTGGACCTGCACCAGCAGGCGGCCCACGAGATGCTGCAGCGCTTCCGCTTCGTGCCCGAGGCGCGGCTGGACGACCTGATGATCAGCTACGCCAGCGAGGGTGGGGGCGTCGGCCCGCACCTGGACTCCTACGACGTCTTCCTGCTGCAGGTCCACGGTCGGCGGCGCTGGCGCATCGGCCCGGTGCGCGACCGCAGCCTGGTGCCGGGCCTGCCGGTGCGCATCCTCGCGAACTTCGAGCCGACCGAGGAGGTGGTGCTCGAGCCGGGCGACATGCTGTATCTGCCGCCGCTCTACGGCCACGACGGCATCGCCGAGGGCGGCGACTGCATGACCTGCTCGATCGGCTTCCGTGCCGCCACCGCCACTGGCCTGGCCACCGAACTGCTGCACCAGATCGCCGATGCGGTCGAGCCGCCGGAGCCCGGCGCCCGCGAGCCGATCTACAAGGACCCGGGCGCGCCGGCCGTCACCGAGCCGGGCCGTCTGCCGGCCAGCCTGGTGGACTTCGCCCGCGACAGCCTGCGCCGTGTGCTCGACGAGCCCGACGCGCTGCCGCGCGCGCTCGGCGAGCTGATGACCGAGCCCAAGCCTCGCGTGGTGTTCGAGCCCGGCGAGCCGATCGCTCCGGGTCAGGCCCTGGTGCTCGACCGTCGCACCCGCATGCTGCACGACGATCGTCACGTCTACATCAACGGTGAGTCCTTCCGCGCCGGCGGGCGCGACGCCCGCTTGCTGCGCGAACTGGCCGATGCCCGCGCGCTGCCGGCCGTCCAGGCCGCACGCTTCAGCGACGAGGCCTGGGGCCTGCTGGGAGACTGGGCCGATGCCGGCTGGTTGCATGGACGCGACGAGGCCTGAGCCCGCGCGGGCCCCGAGCGCCGGCCTGCGCATCGACGGACGCCCCGAGGCCCTGGCCCATTGGCGCGCTGCGCTGCTGGCCCTGCCGGGGCAGCCCGCGGCGCGCACGCTGTGGATCGCCAGCATCGACCTGTCGGACTGGCCGCTGGCCGAGACGGTGGTGCTGGAGGCGCTCGGTCAGTGGTTGCGTCAGCCCGGTCGCTCGCTCACGCTGCTGCTGCGCGAGCCGGAGGCGGCCGCGCGCCTGCAGACCCGGTTCGCCCGCTGGCGGCGCGACTACAGCCACGCCATCCACTGCCTGGGCCCGACGCCGGCGCTGTCGTCCGCGCAGTCGTCGGCGTTGTGGGAGGCCTGGCCCCAGGGCATGGCCACCGAAGCAGGGTGCAGCGAGCGTCTGCCGGGCCTGCCCTGGCGCCTGCGGGTTCAGCTTCGACCCACGGTGCCACAAGGGCTCTGGCGCCCCTGGTTGCAGGAATGCGAAAGTTGCTGGCCCGCACACACCTTGGGTTTATAGGGAAGTTCCCTGATCTGTCTATAATGCGTGGCTGACTTCGAAAGCAGTCGAGACTTTCGAGTCGGGTTTCTCGACAGACATGCTGCTTCGCAGGATGAGTCAGATCCACTACCGGTAACTGTTGGTCGACACTTTTCACTGAGGACACACAAATGAACAAGTCGCTCCTGTTGGCTTCGCTGATCGCCGCCGCTGCCCTGACCGCCTGCGGCAAGAAGGAAGAGCCGGCTGCTGCTCCGGTCGAAGCTTCGGCTCCGGCTGCTGCCCCGGTTGAGGCCGCTTCGGCCGCCGTCGAAGCCGCTTCGGCCGCTGTTGACGCTGCTTCCGCTGCTGTCGAAGCCGCTTCGGCCGCCAGCAACTGATCTCGCGCCAGCAGGTCAATGAAAAAGCCGCCTTCGGGCGGCTTTTTTCATGGCCGTGCACCAAGGCGCGGCGGTGGGCGGCGGGTCTGCTTGGCGGGCCTGGGGCCTGAAGCGACGAGGCCCCGGCCGCTGGCTGCGGTCGGGGCCTCGATGGGGCCGGTGCCGGACCCGTCCAGGGTCGCGGCACGATCTCAGCGCAGGGCGTCGATCAGGCGGGCGACGATCTGCCGTGCGGCATCGCCGGTCTCCGGCTGCCCCTCGGCCGTCTGCACGCTGACCAGCGTGCCGTCCGGACGCGTCTGCAGGGCCAGGCGGTAGCGCTGGACCTGGCGGCTGCGCAGCAGCGCATCATCCTTGCTGCTGAACATGCGGGTGAAGAAGCCGGGCTCTTCCTGCGGTGCGCGCGGATCGATGTAGCGCACGAAGTACAGGCCCGCACGGCGGTCGCGGTCCTCGACGGTGAAGCCGCTGCGGTCGAGCGCCAGGCCGATCTGGCGCCAGGCGCGGTCGAAACCTTCTTCCAGCGACAGCGTCACCGGCGCGTCGGCCGGCAGGTCCAGCGGCGTGCGCGGGCGTGCGGCGGTCGACGGACCGGCGGCGGCCTGCGAGGCGGCCGTGGCGCCGGGCGCTGCGGCCACGGTGCGGGCCTGGGCCAGTTCGCCCACGCCACCCAGGCGCAGCAGCAGCCGGGCCAGCATTTCCTGCTCGAGACCCGGATCGGCCGCGCGCGGTTGCCAGCGCGTGCTTTCCTGGTCCCGCGCGCCGACCAGCACTTCCTGCAGGCCGCGGTGGCTGATGTAGACCTCGCTGCCGCCGTCGGCGCGGCGCTCGACCCGCGTGCGGTAGGCATCACGCTCACCGGTCGAGTACAGCCGGTCGATCAGGTTGCCCAGCGTGCGGCGCAGGATGTCGTCGGGCAGCTTGGCGCGGTTCTCGGCCCAGTCCGTCTGCATCACGCCGACGGCCGGCAGATCCTCGACGAGCGGCAGGCCCTGATCCGACCAGAAGGCCTTGAGCTGCGGGTAGAGCTGCTCGGGCGGCAGCGGGCTGACCAGCCAGCGCACCTGGCCTTCGCGCTCGATGCGGGTGCTGCCGATGCGGCTCGGTGCCACCACGGCGTCGGTGCCGGCGGTGGCCGGGGCGCTGCCCTGCACGCTGCCGCGCTGCTGCTGCAGCGCATTGGCACTGACGCTGCCGCCGACCTGCGGCGCATAGCGGCCATCGGCATTGAGCTGGCTCAGGTCCGGCGGCACGTCCAGCGGTGCGGTCTTGACCGACTGTGCGCGGTAGATGGCCGGGTCCCCGGCCGACGGGCCCGAGGTCACGACGGTGCAGCCACCGAGCACCGCCAGCGCGCCGACGGCCAGCAGCGTGGTCGCGGGGCGGCAGGAGGTGACGGACATCGGCGCGGGACGGGTCGGAGGCAAGGCGCTCGGCACGGCGTTCAACGAGGCGGTCGGCAGGGTGTTCGGCGCAGCCGGCCGGCTCGGACGGTCAGCGCGCATCAGGCCAGACCCGCGTCGCGCAGGGCGGCGCCGACCAGTTGTTCGCCGGTGGCCGTCAGCGGGGTGATCGGCAGGCGCACGACGTTGCGGCAGCGGCCGAGCTGGGCCATCGCCCACTTGGTCGGGGCCGGGCTCGGTTCGCAGAACAGCTGCTTGTGCAGCGACAGCAGCTGCAGGTGGATCTGGCGCGCCTTCTGCACCTCGCCGGCGATGGCGGCCATGCACAGCTCGTGCATCAGCTTCGGCGCGACGTTGGCGGTCACGCTGACATTGCCGTGGCCCCCCAGCAGCATCAGCGCCACCGCCGTGCCATCGTCGCCGGAGTAGATGTGGAAGCCGGCCGGTGCGTGCTTGATCAGGTAGGCCGCGCGCTCGATGTTGCCGCTGGCTTCCTTGATGCCGATGACGCCGGGCAGCTGGGCGCAGCGCAGGGCGGTGTCGGGCAGCATGTCGGCCACGGTGCGGCCGGGCACGTTGTAGAGCACCTGCGGGATGTCCACCGCCTCGGCGATCGCCTTGAAGTGCTGGAAGATGCCTTCCTGCGACGGCTTGTTGTAGTAGGGCACGACCTGCAGCGTGCAGTCGGCGCCGACTTCCTTGCAGAACTTGCTCAGCTCGATCGCCTCGCGCGTGCTGTTGGCACCCGCGCCCGCCATGATCGGCACGCGGCCGGCGGCGTGCGCCACCGCCACGCGGATGATCTCGCAGTGCTCGTCGACCGAGACCGTCGGGGACTCGCCCGTGGTGCCGACGACGCCGATGCAGTCGGTGCCTTCGGCGATGTGCCAGTCGATCAGGGCACGCAGTGCCGGATAGTCGACGCTGCCGTCTTCCTGCATCGGGGTGACGAGCGCGACGATGCTGCCTACGATGGGTTTCATGCGGGTTCCTTGCGAAGCGGGGATTTTAGCGGGCGGCGGCGCGGCCGGATCCGGCGTTCAGCCGACGGTGGGCCGTGGCGCGCCCGCCGGCGCGTTCAGCGGCCAGGCGGGCGGTGGCGCCGGTGGCGGTGGCGTGTCCGGACCCGGAGCGGCCGCACGCGCCGTCGTGGCGCCCTGGGGCGCAGTGGCTGCGTCGCCGGTCGCGGACGGCGGCCGGCGCGCGATGATGCGCTGCACGCAGCGCTCGGGCGCCGTCTCCAGGCCGTCCTCGTAGGCGACGATCTGCCAGCCGGCGCAACGCTGCAGCAGCTCGCCCGGCTGCAGCAGGAACTCCGGCCGTGACGGCCGGCCGATGGCCGCCTGGCCCTGGCCGAAGGTCTCGTAGATCAGCCAGCCGCCGGGCGCGACGCAGTCGGCCAGCGCGTCCCACCGGGGCCGCCACAGGTAGTTCGTCACCAGCACGGCGTCGAAACGCTCACCGTGCAGCGGCCAGGGGCCGTGCTCGAGGTCGACGCAGCGCACGTGCGCGACATCGGCCAGCGGGGCGAGCGCCGCCGCATCGCGGTCGACGCCCGTCACCCGATGGCCGCGCGCGGCCAGCCAGCGCACATGCCGGCCGCTGCCGCAGGCCAGGTCCAGCACCGCGCTGCCGGCCGGCAGCAGATGGGCCCAGCGCAGCAGCCAGGGCGAAGGGGCGGCGACGTGGGCCGCTTCAGGAGCCAGGGGCAGGACCATCAGGAGCGCGGAGTGCGGACGGAGACCGCCGGCGCGTCGGCCGGTGCTCAGAAACAAGCTCAGAAACAGGCCCAGAAACGGGCCGACAGGTCGCGGGCGAGGTGCGGGTCCAGGTAGGCCAGGAAGACGGCCGCCAGCGCCGCGGCCACGCCGAGCGCGATCGCCGCGCGCGCGATCACGGCGTGGCCGGCAGCGGTGTGCGCTGCAGCGGCTGCTCGCGCACCGGCAGGTTGGCCAGCGCGGCCAGCACGCCGAGGGCGACCGACAGCCACCAGACGATGTCGTAGCTGCCCGTCGCGTCATAGAGCCGGCCGCCCAGCCAGACGCCGAGGAAGGAGCCGATCTGGTGCGAGAAGAACACGAAGCCGCCCAGCATCGACAGATGGCGCACGCCGAAGATCTGCGCGATCACCGCATTGGTCGGCGGCACGGTGGACAGCCACAGCACACCCATCACGCTGGCGAAGACATAGACCGTCAGTGCCGTCTTGGGCGCGGCCATGAAGGCGACGATGGCCACCGAGCGCAGCGCGTAGATCGCCGCCAGGATGTGGCGCTTGGCCAGCTTCTGGCCGAGTTGCCCGGCCGCGTAGGTGCCGAAGACGTTGAACAGGCCGATCAGCGCCAGCGCGGTGGTGGCCACCTGCGGCGGCAGGCCCTCGTCCTTCAGGAAGCTGGGCATGTGCACGCCGATGAAGACGACCTGGAAGCCGCAGACGAAGTAGCCGCCCATCAGCCAGCGGAAGCTGGGCAGCGCGAAGGCCTCGCGCACGGCCGCGCCCACGCTCTGGGCCGGCGCGCCGCCGGCGGCCGCCAGCTGGGCCGGCTCGCGCAGGCCGCGCGCCAGCGGGATGATCAGCAGCGCGGCGGCGGCCAGCACGAACAGTGCCTGCTGCCAGCCCAGATGGCCGATCAGCGCGCTCTCGACCGGCACCATCAGGAACTGGCCGAAGGAGCCGGCGGCCGCGGCCACGCCCATCGCCCAGCTGCGCCGCTCGGCCGGCACCTGGCGGCCGATCACGCCGTAGACCACCGCGTAGGTGCAGCCCGATTGCGCGATGCCCACCAGCAGGCCGGCGGTGGCGGCGAAACCCGTGCCGGTGGCGGCCAGCGCCATCGACGCCAGGCCGGCCGCGTAGAGCAGCGCCGCGGCAGCCAGCACGCGGAAGGCGCCCCAGCGGTCGGCCAGCATGCCGGCGAACGGCCCGGCGGCGCCCCAGGCCAGGTTCTGCACCGCCAGCGCGAACGAGAAGGTCTCGCGCGTCCAGCCGCGGTCCATCGTCATCGGCTGCAGCCACAGGCCGAAGCCGTGGCGGATGCCCATGCTGAGGGTGACGATCAGGGCGCCGCACAGCAGCACCTGGCGCACCGACAGGGCGGCGGGGCGATCGATCGGAGAGATAGCGCTCACGTTGTTCCTGATCGGGCCGCGGTGGCCGCGGCAGGGGAAGGACCGTCGACTGTAGCGGCTGGACGTGGTCCGTGCCTGACGGGGCGATGGCGGCCTCCGGCGGCGCGTGGCACCGCGCGGCGGGCGGGGCCGCGCCCGGCTCTGCCTAGAATCCCGCGCCATGGCTACCTCCTCCTCCGCTACGTCGTCGCCCGGCAGCTACGGCGAGGGCTCGATCCGTGTGCTCAAGGGCCTGGAGCCCGTCAAGCAGCGCCCGGGCATGTACACCCGCACCGACAACCCGCTGCACATCGTGCAGGAGGTGATCGACAACGCGGCCGACGAGGCCCTGGCCGGCCACGGCAAGCGCATCGCCGTCGTCCTGCATGTCGACGGCTCGGTCAGCGTCGAGGACGACGGCCGCGGCATCCCCTTCGGCCTGCACCCCGAAGAGGGCGTGCCGGTGGTCGAGATCGTGTTCACCCGGCTGCACGCCGGCGGCAAGTTCGACAAGGGCGCGGGCGGCGCCTACAGCTTCTCCGGTGGCCTGCACGGCGTGGGCGTCAGCGTGACCAACGCGCTGTCGACGCGGCTGCAGGTCGGTGTCTGCCGTGACGGCCAGGTCGCCCAGCTGGCGTTTTCCGGCGGCGACGTGATCGAGCCGCTGACCGTGCGCAAGGCCGAGCGCGGCGAGCGCCGCCAGGGCACGACCGTGCGCGTGTGGCCGGACGCGACGTACTTCGAGGCGGCCGAGCTGCCGCGCGGCGAGCTGCTCCACCTGCTGCGCAGCAAGGCCGTGCTGATGCCGGGCGTGACCGTCACGCTGACGGTCGAGAAGGGCGGCGACAAGCCGGCCGAGGTGCTGACCTGGCTCTACAAGGGCGGCCTGCGCGACTACCTGGCCCAGGGTCTGGCGGCCGATCCGCTGATCCCGCTGTTCGACGGCGAGGCCTATGCCAGCGGCGCCGACAGCGAGACCTTCGCCGAGGGCGAGGGCGCGGCCTGGTGCGTGGCCTTCACCGAGGAAGGCCCGCTGCTGCGCGAGAGCTACGTCAACCTGATCCCGACGGTGGCCGGCGGCACCCACGAGAGCGGCCTGAAGGACGGCCTGTTCCAGGCGATCAAGACCTTCATCGAGCTGCACTCGCTGCTGCCCAAGGGCGTCAAGCTGATGCCCGAGGACGTGTTCAGCCGCGCCAGCTTCGTGCTGTCGGCCAAGGTGCTCGATCCGCAGTTCCAGGGCCAGACCAAGGAGCGGCTGAACAGCCGCGACGCGCTGCGCCTGGTCAGCGCCTTCGTCAAGCCGCCGCTGGAGCTGTGGCTGAACCAGCATGTCGAGCTCGGCAAGAAGCTGGCCGAGCTGGTCATCAAGGCCGCGCAGACGCGCCAGCGCGCCGGCCAGAAGGTCGAGAAGCGCAAGGGCTCGGGCGTGGCCGTGCTGCCGGGCAAGCTCACCGACTGCGAGAGCCGCGACATCGCCTTCAACGAGGTCTTCCTGGTCGAGGGCGACTCGGCCGGCGGCTCGGCCAAGATGGGCCGCGACAAGGAGACCCAGGCCGTGCTGCCGCTGCGCGGCAAGGTGCTCAACGCCTGGGAGGTCGAGCGCGACCTGCTGTTCAGGAACACCGAGATCCACGACATCTCGGTGGCCATCGGCGTCGATCCGCACGGGCCCGCCGATTCACCCGACTTGAGCGGCCTGCGCTACGGCAAGGTCTGCATCCTGTCGGACGCGGACGTCGACGGCTCGCACATCCAGGTGCTGCTGCTGACGCTGTTCTTCCGCCATTTCCCGAAGCTGATCGAGCGCGGCCATGTCCACATCGCCAAGCCGCCGCTGTTCCGGGTCGATGCGCCGGCGCGCGGCAAGAAGCCGGCGGCCAAGCTCTACGCGCTGGACCAGGGCGAGCTCGACGCCATCCTGGACAAGCTGCGCAAGGAAGGCGCGCGCGAGGGCAGCTGGTCGATCAGCCGCTTCAAGGGCCTGGGCGAGATGAGCGCCGAGCAGCTGTGGGAGACCACGCTGAACCCCGACACGCGCCGTCTGCTGCCGGTCAACTGGGGCGCGCTGAGCTTCGACGAGACCGTGGGCAGCTTCACCAAGCTGATGGGCAAGGGCGAGGCCGCCGCGCGCCGCGAGCTGATGGAGCTGCACGGCGACGCGGTCGAGATCGACGTGTGAGTCTGGCCGCGTCCGAGCCCGGCCGCGGGCGGGCTCAGCCCTGGGTCATCGTGGCGGCCAGGGCGGCCAGATCGTCCAGCCGTGCCGCCCGCACCTGGGTGCCGTAGCTGCGATAGGTCTGCACCAGCTGCTGCAGGCGCTGGATCATCGGTGCGGCCGCGGCCTCGCCGATGCGGGCATGGTGGCGCAGCAGCGTGTGCTGGGCCAGATCCATCAGCTTGGCATTGAGGGTCTGCTCGGCCAGCTGCAGCAGGTCCTGCGCGGCGGCCGCCGGCTCGCCGGCCAGCGTGCGTGCGACGGCCTGTTCGGCACTCTGGCCGATGCGTTCATGGCTGGTGCGGATCTGCACCACCAGCTGGGGGCAGTCGCCGACCGTCGCGCACATCAGATCGGTGGTGCTGCGGCTGACCGCGAAGCGCAGCGCCAGCTGCCCCACGTGATGGTCCAGGTCACCGAGCTGCAGCTCGCTGCGCGTCAGCCGCGCCAGCACCGCCAGCAGGTTGACGGCGGCCTCGACGTCGAAGTCCGGCTCGCGCATCGCGCCCAGCAGCGCGGTCAGCTGGCCCAGCGCATCGACCGTGTGCCGCTGCTGCAGCGACAGCATCACCTTCAGCACGCGCTCGAAGCGCTCGAGCCGGGCACTCTGGCCGACGTCGCCACGGATGCGCGCGAGCATCTGGGTCGAGGCGGTCAGGCCGCGTTCGTCGCTGGTGTCGAACTGCAGCAGGCCCAGCAGCACCAGGCCTTCCAGGTCATAGACCCGGTGGTTCAGGCCGATCCGTGTCGCGCGCTGCAGCGCGTCGAGCGCGGTGCGTCCGTTGCCGAAGCAGAAGTTCAGCAGGCCCAGCTTGATCAGGCGCGGCACGCTCGACGGCGTCAGCCGCGCGGCCTGCTGCAGCGTCTCGACCGCGGCGGCGGCCTCGCCCTGTTCGAGCTGCGAGCGGCACATCAGGTCGAACGCGTCGTTGTAGCCCTCGGCCTCGCCGATCAGGCTCTCGAGCGTGCGGCGCGGCTTGCGCCCGGCGCCCGGCTCGCCGGCCGGCTGGGCCAGACCCAGCCGTGACCAGGGCAGCGCACCGTTGCGGATGACATGGCCCAGCATCTCCAGCGACTGCGCACCGCGCCCCAGCCGCAGGTAGAGGTCGACGCCGATGCGGGCCGCCTCCAGCCAGGCCGGTGCGCGCGTGTCGACCAGGCGCTGGGCCTCCTGGGCGGCCGGCTCGAAGGCTTCCTGCTCGATCAGCTGCAGCAGCCCGTGCAGCGCCTGCTTGCGGGCGCGGGCCTGCAGCAGACGCTGGCGCAGCGCGGCCTCGGTGTGGGGCTTGAGCAGGTAGGCGTCGAGCGCGACCTCGGCCGCCTCGGCCACCACGCCGTAGTTGCTCTCGCCGCTGATCATCACGACGATGGTGCGCAGCGGCAGCAGGCCGGACTGGCGCAGGTCCTCGACCAGTTCCTGGCCGTTGACCGGCTGGTCGGGGAAGTGGTAGTCGCACAGCACGATGTCGTGGCCGCGGATGTCGAGCATGTCGCGCGCCTCCTGCGGCCGTGCCGCCTGCTCGATGCGACCGACGCCGAGGTTGCGCAGCATGCCCGCCAGCGTCCGGCGCGAGACATCGTTGGCGTCGATGACCAGGGCGGAGCAGGCGGTGAAATCGTCTTCGGCAGGCGTCATGACGGACGGACAGGGGACTGCGGACAGCGCCAGGACCGGCACCGCGACCTTCGTCTTATCGGTGTGCGGCGCGCCGGATTGAGCCACTTCGGTCGGCGCACGGTCGGGGTGGTCGGCGGCGGGCGGCCGGTGGCCCCTTCCGCGCGGTCAGCCCGCCGGTCGCCAGCTCCGCCATGCCCACAGCAGCCCGAGCAACAGCGGCTGGTGCAGCATGTAGACCGTCAGCGGCCAGCGGCCGATGGCCTGCAGCGGGCCGCTGGCGCGCGGCAAGGGCCGGGCCAGCCAGGCCGCGGGCAGGGCGCGGCCGGCGGCCAGGCCCCACAGCAGCAGGCCCGACCAGGGCAGCAGCGGCACCCAGTCCTCGGTCACGGGCTTGCGGGTGACCAGGCCGAGCGGATTTGTCCAGCGCGTGTCGAACCACGGATCGGCGATGACCTGGGGCAGGGCGATGGCCAGCGCGCCCAGGGCCAGCAGCCGCCAGGGCGGCGTGCGGCCCAGCCGCTCGCGCAGCGGATGCAGGATCAGCTGCATCGCCGCCATCGCGTGCAGCACGCCGAAGCTGATCCAGCTGTGCGGAAACAGCCACGCCGAGCCGATGGACACGCCCGCCGCGCAGGCGGCGATCTGCGCCCAGCGCCGCCAGAAGCGTGGCCGTGCCGGTGCGGCACGCAGCGTCAGCGCCAGCGCGAGGCCGGCGCACAGCATGAACAGGCTGACGATCAGCGTGCGCTGGGTGGTCCACAGCGGATCGCGCGTGAAGTGCCAGCGCGGCTGGATGAAGCCCAGCCAGTTCAGGTCGAAGGCCGCATGGAAGCCGACCATCCAGACGATGGCCAGCCCGCGCAGCGCGTCCAGCAGGGCGCAGCGGGGCGGCGGCGTGGCCGGAGCGTCGGCGCGGGATGAGGCGGCCAAGCTGGCGTGTTCAGCGGCCTGTTCAGCGGCGGGGGTGTCGGTCATGCTCGGCGCATTGTCGTCGGCGCCGTCGCGGGAGAAGGCACAATGCGCCCCGCGCGCTGCCCGTAGCTCAACTGGATAGAGCAGCTGCCTTCTAAGCAGCAGGTCGGGGGTTCGAGTCCCTCCGGGCAGGCCAGCGTTCACCGTCGTTCACCGCTTCCCAGGGCTTGGCAGCGCGGTGAACGAGGGCCGGAAAAGGGCGGGAAGAGGGCGGGAAGAGGGCGGGAAGAGCGGGTAGTTAACGCTAGCGTTAATGGTGACTTTCCGCCTTCGCCTTCGTGGCCTGGCCGCGGACCGGCGCCTGCCGCTGCATCTGCATCGCTTGCCGTTGCAGCGGCCCTCCCGGGCCGTTCCGGGCCGTCCGGTTCCCACCCCGGCTTCCATCCCCATTCGCCTCCCGGCCCGCCGCGCCGTGTCAGGCCACGCTGAAGCAGGGCCGGAACTGGGGGCGAAAGCGGCCTGTTCTCCGGCGATGCGCGACCCCCCGCGAGCCAGGGGGTCGACCTAAGATCCGGGCCACACATTCCGGTCCGTGCATCTGCCACATGAGGTCAGCGCACGGGCCGCCTCCAGGCCGCAGTCCAGCCGTCCTTCCGGAGAGCGCCATGCTTGCCCAGACCCTTGTTGACCCTGTCGCCGATCACCCATCGCCGACGCCGCACGCCGATGCCGCATCCGGTGCGACGCCGCGCGCACCGCATCCGTCGTGGCATGCGCTGCCCTGGCGTTGGGTGAGCGCCGACTGGCTGAATGCCTTGTCGGCCGATTGGGTGGCGGCCTTGAGTCTGTCGGCCCTGGCCCAGCTGTCCCGTCTGACCTGTGCGGGTCTGGCACCGGATTTCGTGCGTGCGCTCAGCCCGCTGCAGCTGGCCGCACTGTTCCATGTCGAGGCCCTGTCGCCCGCCGCCGTGGCCGTGCTGACGCCGGCCCAGGTGAGCGCGCTGCCGCAGACGGGCCGTTGGCTCGACGCGGACTGGATCAATGCCCTGGACGATGCGGCGCTCGCGGCCATGACGCCCGATCAGCTGGGCGACCTCGGCGCCTGCACCCTGGCCGGGCTGTCGCCCCGGGTGCTGCGCCTGATGTCGGCCGAGCAGCGCTTGGCATTGCCGGGCGCTGCGGCGATCGGCGGTGCGATGGTCGAGGAGCCGGTCGCCGGTGCGCCGGCCGCTCTTGCCGCCACCCCGGATCACCGGGAGGCCGACGCCGCGGCGGTCGAGACCACGGCGGCCCGGGTCCCGCCGGCAGACGTCGATGGTGCCGTCGCTTCTGTCCCTGTTCCTGCTTCCGTCCCTGCCTCCGCTTCCGCCTCCGCATTTACTGGCATCCCGGTGTTGACGGACGAGACCTCGCTGACCTTGCCGGAGGCGCGCGATGCGCCGGTCGAGGCCGTCGCACCGGCCGCCCCTCCGGGTGCCGACCTGGCCGAGGAGGATTGGCTGGCCGCCGGGCTCGAATGCCTGGACGGGCCGGTGCCGGTGGCCGTCGACGGATGTGCGTCCGGCGCGGCGGTGGCGGTCGAGGACCAGGCGGTCGAAGCGACCGTGGCGCACATCGTGGAGCGGACCATGGAACCGACCGCGGAACCGACCGTGGCGCAGGTGGCCGTCGCCCTTGCCCCCGCATCCGCATCCGCGGGACCGCCGGACGGATCGTCCGTCGATCCGTCCGACGATGCCCCTGTCGCCTGGGGCCCGGTGATCCTGGACCCCAGGCTCAGACCCCGCGCGCCACATGCCGGTCGCAACGAGCGCTCGGCGGCGACGAGGGCGCGTCCACCGGGGCGGCTGCCCGTCATCTCGCGCTCGATGGCGGCGCGCTGGCGTGCGCTGGTGTCTCCGGCCCGGCCCGGGCTGCGGATCGCCCGCGTCGGGTTGGCGGCGGGGCGACGGCTGGATGCATGGCTGGGCAGTGCCGCCTGGGCGGATCCGCCGCTGGCGGAGCGGCGAGGTGATGCCATCGCCATGGCCGGGCCGTGGTCGGCGAGCGCCAGCGTGTTGTCGTGGTCAGGGCCGGAGACGGTAGGTCCGGGCGGGCTGGCTCCGCCGGGTCACGGCCTGTCATGGCGCCCGCTCGCCGGGATCGGACAGCCGGTCGTCCGGGCCGGCGGACCGCCAGGGCAGGGCGGCTGGTGCCTGATGGCGTGCGGGCCGGAGCGGACGCCGCCGCCTGCCGCGCGGGCGGCCGGCGCCACCGATCCTGGCCGTCAGGCCGTGCCGTCGACGATGCGTTCGACACCGGGCCCCGGGCCCTGATCCGGGCCGGCGCCCATCCCGGCGCCCATCCCGGCGCTACAGTCATGGCGATGAACACCCAGGTCCTGTTCGGCTTCCACGCCGTCACGGTGCGTCTGAAGACCGCACCCGAGAGCATTGTCGAGATCCATGTCGAGTCCCGCCGCCGCGACGCGCGCATGCGCCAGTTCCTGGCCCGTGCCCAGGAAGCGGGCGTGCGCGTCATCGAGGGCGACGAAGCCGCGCTGCTCAAGCTCGCCGGCAATCCGCGCCACCAGGGCGTGGTCGCCAGGGCCAAGGCGCTGGCACCGCGCCATTCGCTCGACGACGTGCTCGACGAGGTCGAGGGCCCGCCGCTGGTGCTGGTGCTCGATGGCGTCACCGATCCGCACAACCTCGGCGCCTGCCTGCGGGTGGCCGATGGCTCGGGCGCCCATGCCGTGGTCGCGCCCAAGGACCATGCGGTCGGGCTGAACGCCACCGTGGCCAAGGTGGCCAGCGGTGCGGCCGAGACCGTGCCTTATCTGATGGTGACCAACCTGGCGCGGACCCTCAACGAGCTGAAGGAACGCGACATCCGCGTCATCGGCACCGCCGAGGACGCCGAGGAGACCATCCATGACATCGATCTGTCGGGTCCGGTCGCGCTGGTGCTCGGTGCCGAAGGCCCGGGCATGCGCGCCCTGACCAAGAAGACCTGCGATGCGCTGGTGCGCATCCCGATGTGCGGCGCCGTCGAGAGCCTGAACGTCTCGGTGGCCGCCGCCGTCTGCCTGTACGAGGCGCTGCGCCAGCGGCGCGCCGCTGCGGCGCCGGCCGATGACGATGCCCAGGCCGCCGACGCCGACGCCGACGCCTCCGACGACGACGCAGGCGTCTGACCGAGACACCCGTACCCGGGTGGCCGGTGCCGCCGTCACGGCCGGTCCACGCCGTGGCCGGCGGCTCTGGCATGCCGCTCGCTACACTGATCGTCAGCAGACCGGGGGCAGCGATGTGCTGGCGCGTTCCGTGCCACGGCCGCCCGGGGAGTACCTGACGATGCCCGTGATTGCCGTCGCGCACCCGCTCGTGCGCCACAAGATCGGCCTGCTGCGCGAGGCCGACATCTCGACGAAGAAATTCCGCGAGCTCACCGCCGAGATCACCCGTCTGCTGGCCTACGAGGCCAGCGCCGATTTCCCGCTGGAACGCACGACGCTGTCCTGCTGGAGCGGCCCGGTCGAGGTCGAGCAGGTCGCCGGCCGCAAGGTCACGATCGTGCCCATCCTGCGCGCCGGCCTCGGCATGATGGACGGCGTGCTCGACCTGATGCCCAACGCCAAGATCAGCGTCGTCGGCCTGGCCCGCGACCACGAGACCTTGCAGCCGGTGCACTACTTCGAGCGCTTCGTCGGCCATCTGAGCGAGCGCACGGCCATCATCGTCGACCCGATGCTGGCCACCGCCGGCTCCTTGATCGCCACCATCGACCTGCTCAAGGCCCGCGGCTGCCAGGACATCCGGGCGCTGGTGCTGGTGGCCGCGCCCGAGGGCATCGCCGCGCTCGAGGCCCGGCATCCGGACGTGCGCTGCTGGACGGCGGCCATCGACCGCCACCTGGACGCCAACGGCTACATCATCCCGGGCCTGGGAGATGCCGGCGACAAGATCTTCGGCACCAAGGAGGAGGCGTGAGCCGCGCCGTCGCCGGGCGGGGCGCCTGCGGTGACGGCCCCTGGCGCCGCCGGGCACTGGCCGCCGGCCTGCTCGCGGTCCTGCTGGCCACCGGCTGCACCCAGGAGCGGCAGAACGAGATCCGCCGCAGCATCCAGAACTGGACCGGCACCGACGGCGTCCTCGAGATCTACTCGGGCGACAAGCTGGTGCGCCGTTTCCTGAAGATCGACAAGATGTCCACCGCCTACGGCACCGACGATGCCCAGGCCCGCAGCTACCGCTACGGCTACGGCGTGCTCGACGAGAACCTGGACATGCAGGCCGGCCCGGGCGAGAAGCGCGTGTACTTCGAGGTGCCGGGCGCCGGCAGCACCTGGGTGTTCTTCGACAACCCCCGCTGAGCGCGGCCCGCGCCGCGCTCCAACCGGGCCCGCATCGATCGGGCCCGCATCGTTCACAGACAAGAGGATTCCTTCGTCATGGCCATGGATGTCGTCGACTACGAGATCAAGGGTTCGGAGATGCAGTTCGTCGAGGTCGAGCTCGACCCCGGCGAGGCGGCGGTCGGCGAGGCCGGCAGCCTGTTCTTCATGGACGCCGGCATCGCGATGGACACCGTCTTCGGTGACGGCCGCCAGCAGGCCGGCGGCCTGTTCGGCAAGCTGCTGGGCGCCGGCAAGCGCCTGATCACCGGCGAGAGCCTGTTCACCACGGTCTACACCAACCAGGCGCCGGCCAAGCAGCGCGTGGCCTTCGGCGCGCCCTATCCGGGCAAGATCCTGCCGATGGATCTGCGCACGCTCGGCGGCACGCTGATCTGCCAGAAGGACTCCTTCCTGTGCGCGGCGCGCGGCGTCTCGCTCGGCATCCATTTCCAGCAGAAGCTGTCGGTCGGCTTCTTCGGTGGCGAAGGCTTCGTCATGCAGAAGCTGGAGGGCGATGGCCTGGCCTTCGTGCATGCCGGTGGCACCGTCGTCAAGCGCCAGCTGCAGCCCGGCCAGACGCTGATGGTCGACACCGGCTGCCTGGTCGCCTACACGCCGGACGTGGACTTCGAGATCCAGTACGTCGGCAAGATCAAGACGGCGCTGTTCGGTGGCGAGGGCCTGTTCTTCGCGCGCGTCACCGGCCCCGGCACGGTGTGGCTGCAGAGCCTGCCGTTCAGCCGTCTGGCCAGCCGCGTGTTCGCGGCCGCGCCGCAGACCGGTGGCAGCCGCGAGGAGGGCTCGATGCTCGGCGGTCTGGCCGGTGGCGCGGCCCTCGGCGGCCTGTTCGGGGGCGGCGACGACGACTGATCCGGCGGGCCCGGGCGCAGCGCGGTCGGTCATGGACGGACCGTCCGTCCGCCCGCCGCGCGGCGACATCTTGATCCTGCGCGTCCGGCCGTGGGGGACGCTGCACCTACACTGGCGGGCTGATCACCGCTTGCCTGGCCCAGTCCCGATGCCGTCCGCCCTGCCGCTGTCCTGCGTTTCTTCCGCTGTCGTGAGGCCCGCGGTCTCTTCGGGAGGCATCTTCCATGGCCGGCCCGTCCGTCGCGGGGCGGCCGCGTGGGCGGGCCTGCTGGCTTCTGCCTGGCTGGCCGTGCTCGCCGCCCCTCAGGTCGTCGCCCAGCCCGCGGCTGTGGCGCCGGCCGCGGCACCGGCCCGGGTGGCGGTGGCCGCGCCCACGACCGCGCTGCGGCCGCCGGCGGTTGCCACCGTCGCGCCCGCGGCCCGGCGGCCGATCTTCGTGCTGAACTCGCTCGACGACAGCATCAGCGTGATCGATCCGGTCAGCTACACCGAGCTGCGCCGCATCCCGACCGGCAAGGAACCGCACCACCTGTACCTGACGCCGGACGAGAAGAGCCTGCTGGTGGCCAACGCGCTGTCGGACTCGCTGACCTTCGTCGATCCGGTCACCGCCCAGGTCCAGCGCGTGCTCACCGGCATCGTCGATCCCTACCAGCTGCGTTTCTCGCCGGACATGAAGTGGTTCGTCACCGCGGCCAACCGGCTCGACCACATCGACATCTACCGCTGGGTGCCGCAGGACAGCGCCGCGCCGCTGAAGCTGGCCAAGCGCATCCCGGCGCCGAAGACGCCCAGCCACATCACGATCGACAGCCGCAGCACGGTGGCCTACGTCAGCCTGCAGGACAGCAGCGAGCTGATCGCCATCGATCTGGCCACCCAGCAGCCGCGCTGGAAGATCCCGGTCGGCAAGCTGCCGGCCGACGTCTACCTGGCCCCCGATGACAAGCGCCTGTTCGTCGGCCTGACCGGCGACCGCTTCGTCGAGGTCTGGGATGTGGCGGGGGCGCAGCCCCGGCTGATCCAGCGCATCGAGACCGGCGAGGCCGCCCACGCCTTCCGCGCGATGGGGGACCGGCGCCACCTGTTCGTCAGCAACCGGGTGGCCAACACCATCAGCCAGATCGACATGCAGACGCTGAAGGTGGTCAAGACGCTGCCCGGCGGCAACGGCCCGGACTGCATGGACCTGCTGGCCGACGGCCGCACCCTGCTGGTGAGCTCGCGCTGGGCGCGCAAGATGTCGGTGGTCGATCTGCAGACGCAGCAGATCGTGCGCCAGGTGCCGGTCGGTCGTTCGCCGCACGGGGTCTGGACGCTGGACCATGCGCCGCGCTGAGCGCCGCCGCGCGCTGGCGTGGCTGGCCGCCGCGGGCTCCGGCGCGCTGTCGCTGTGGCGGCCGGCCGCCGCGGCGACGAGCCCGGCCGCCGGCCGCTGCGCCACCCCCGTCTACCTGACGCTGGACACCGGCCACATGGGCGTGGCCGAGCTGATCGGCCGCACGCTGGCGCACGAGCAGGTGCCGGCCACCTTCTTCCTCGCCGCCGAGCGCACCCTCGACGGCGGCCACAGCCTGGACGCGCGCTGGGCCCCCTGGTGGCGCGAGCGGGTGGCCGAGGGCCATCTGTTCGGCTCCCACACCTGGGACCATGCCCGCTGGCGGCGCGATCTGCCCGAGGGCCGCTTCGTCGTCCAGCCCGAGCAGGGCGAGCGCCAGGGCCAGCGCCTGAGCCTGGACGGCACGGCCTACTGCGCCGAGCTGGCACGGCCGGCGCGCCGCCTGGCCGAGATCGCCGGCCGGCCGGTGATGGTGCCCTTGTTCCGCGCCCCGGGCGGCCGCCTGTCGCCGGCCCTCGAACAGGCCGCCGCACGCGGTGGCTGGCAGCACGTGGACTGGACGCCGGCCGGCTTCCTCGGTGACGAGCTGTCCACCGCCCAGGCCGGCAATGCGGCGCTGCTGGAACGGGCGCTGGCCCGGGTGCGGCCGGGCGACATCCTGCTGGCCCATCTCGGCATCTGGTCGCGCCAACCGCCGTGGGCGCCCGAGGTCTTCGCGCCGCTGATCCAGGGCCTGAAGGCCCGCGGCCTGTGCTTCGCCACGCTGCAGCAGCATCCCCGCTTTGCCGCCCGTGCGGCACGGCCGGTGGTGCTGGGCTGAACCACCACGGCCCTGCCGACCGGCGCCGGAACGCACCCGCACGCCTCGTCCCCGACCTCCGATGAATGAGCTGAGCCAACTCTTCGACACCGTCCGCCTGTTCGTCTTCGAGCGGCTGATGCAGCCCGTCCTCTTCGATGCCGGCCTGGGCAATCTGCTGGAGGACGCCTATGACGGCGCCGGCTGGCTGCTGATGGGCCTGCTGCAGCTGGCGGTGATGCTGACGCTGTGGCGTGCGCTGGAGCGCTGGCGCCCGGTCGAGCCGGTGACCGACCGCGCGGCGGTGCGCACCGACATCCTGTTCACCTTGCTGCACCGGCTGGGCGCAGTGCGCGTGCTGCTGTTCTTCGGCGTCGAGCCCTGGGTGCAGCAGGCCGCCGGCTGGCTGCGCATCCAGGGCCTGCCGAGCGTCCACATCGACCAGTGGCTGCCCGGCGTGGCCGAGCGCCCGCTGCTGAGCTTCCTGCTCTATCTGCTGGTGTTCGATTTCGTCGACTACCTGCTGCACCGGGGCCAGCACCGCTGGCGCTGGTGGTGGGCGCTGCACGCGGTCCACCACAGCCAGCGCCAGATGACGCAGTGGAGCGATCCGCGCAACCACCTGGCCGACGACGTGCTGCGTGACGTGGCTTTCGCCGGCCTGGCGCTGCTGATCGGTGTGCCACCCGGCCACTTCCTGGCCCTGACCGCGCTGACGCAGCTCATCGAGAGCCTGTCGCACGCGAACGTGCGGCTGGACTTCGGTCCGCTGCGCCACTGGCTGGTCAGTCCGCACTACCACCGGCTGCACCATGCGGTCGGTCTCGGCCATGAGGGCCGGCAAGGGCAGGGCAGTCTGGGCGGCTGCAACTACGCGGTGCTGTTCCCCGTCTGGGACCGCTTGTTCGGCACCGCCCGTTTCGACACCGGCTATTTCCCGACCGGCATCCGCGACCAGGCCTCCGGCCGCGACTACGGCCGCGGCTTCTGGTCGCTGCAGTGGCGGGCCGTGGCCCGGCTGTTCGGCCGGGCCTGATCCGCGCTGGGCCGGCGGCCGGCACGCGGCGCTGCGATGCGGCCCGGCACGGGCGGCGGCGTCGCGTGCTCGCGTATGCTGGACGGCATGAAGCTCGTGTTCGATGCATGGTGGCGCGCCCTGGTCTACAGCCTGATGCCGCGCCTGGTGATGATGTCGCTGGCGCCGCTGCTGCTGGCGCTGCCGTTGGGGGCGCTGGCCGGCTGGCTGTTCTGGGTGCCGGCCACGGGCCTGGTCGATGCCGGGGTCAACGGCTGGGCGCCGGTGGGCGCGGCCCTGGACAGCATCGAGGGCTTCACCGGCCTGTCGCTGCGGCCGGTGCTGGCGCCGCTGCTGGTGCTGCTGCTGGCCGTGCCGCTGGTGGTGGTGCTCAGCGTGCTGCTGGTGGCCTGGATGCTGACGCCGACCATCGTGCGGCTGGTCGCGCAGCGGCGCTTCCCGCAGCTGCAGGCCCGGCAGGGCGCGGGGACGCTGCGCAGCGTGGCCTGGTCGCTGGGGTGCGCGGTGGCGGCGCTCGGTGCGCTGGTGCTCAGCCTGCCGCTGTGGCTGTTGCCGCCGGTGGCGCTGCTGCTGCCGCCGGTGATCTGGGGCTGGCTGACGGCCCGGGTGATGGGCTTCGACGCCCTGGCCGAGCATGCCGACGCGCAGGAGCGCAAGACCCTGCTGCGCGAACACCGCTGGCCCTTGCTGGCCATCGGCGTGGCCTGTGGCTGGCTGGGCGCGGCGCCGGCCCTGATCTGGGCCGCCGGTGCGCTGACGGTGGCGCTGGCGCCGCTGTTCCTCGGCCTGTCGCTGTGGCTCTACATGCTGGTGTTCGTGTTCTGCTCGCTGTGGTTCACCCACTACCTGCTGGCCGCGCTGCAGGCCTTGCGGGAGCGCCAGGCCGCCGACAGTGCCCCGCGCGGCGAGATCATCGACATCACCCCGGCCGCCGGGGCCACCGCGCCGGTGCCCGGCGCATCCTGGCTCGAACGGGTGCTGCCCCCGATGGGCTCTGCCGAGCCGCGGCCGCCCGGCGCCTCCTCCGATCCCCGCCCTTGACCGCGCTTGACCGCCTTGCGCGACGCCCCGGACGACGCCCATGACCGATCCCGTGACCGCCCCCTCCCGCTTCGGCCTGCTCGTCATCGGTGACGAGATCCTGTCCGGCAAACGCCAGGACAAGCACCTGCCGAAGGTGATCGAGCTGCTGCGCGCGCGCGGCCTGGCCCTGTCCTGGGCGCGCTACCTCGGCGATGACCGGGCGCAGATCCGCGCGGCCATCGCCGAGGCCCATGCCAGCGGCGACATCGTGTTCTCCTGCGGTGGCATCGGTGCCACACCGGACGACCACACCCGCCAGGCCGCGGCCGAGGCCTTCGACCTGCCGCTGCAACTGCATCCGCAGGCCGCCGAGCGCATCCGCCTGCGCATGCAGGAGCTCGCCGCGGAGCAGGGCCTGCCCTGCGAGCCCGAGCGGCCCGACAACGTGCAGCGGCTGCAGATGGGCTGCTTTCCGGCCGGGGCCGCGCTGATCGAGAACCCGTACAACCGCATCCCGGGCTTCCAGGTCGGCCGGCTGTACTTCGTGCCCGGCTTTCCGGTGATGGCCCATCCGATGATCGAGGCGGTGCTCGACGGTCCGCTGGCCGGCCTGCACGGCCGCGACCGGCAGGTCGAGCGCTCGGTCATCGTCATCGGCGCGATGGAGTCGGCGCTGACGCCCTTGATGGAGGCGCTGGAGGCCGCCCATCCGGCGGTGCGCGTGTTCAGCCTGCCCAGTGTCGACCACCCGCAATGGGGTCGCCACATCGAGCTCGGCCTCAAGGGCCCGCCCGATGCCGTGACCTGTGCCTGGCCCGGTCTGATCGAGGGGCTGCAGCATCAGGCCTGCACGATGGGCCCCGAAATGGTGCGCGACAGCTGATCCATCTTGGTGCAAAAGAACGCACCAAAATGATGCGTCGCGTGGGTCTTGCGTGCCACGCGGCGCCGTCCAGGGACCCTCAGCCCCGAAGCGGGGAGCCTGCCGGGTCGAGGCATGGTTTCTGCTACATTGTTGGGCGTTCGTGGTCGCCCGGCGCCCTGCCGGGCTCGGTGACCGCGTCCGCATCCCCCCTCATTCCAGTTACCCCACCTGCGTCCCGCTAGGAGATTCTTGATGGCCAAGACCGTCGCCGACGTGATGTCGATGGTGAAGGAAAACGAAGTCAAGTTCGTCGACTTCCGTTTCACCGACACCCGCGGCAAGGAACAGCACGTTTCCGTGCCCATTTCCGCCTTTGACGAAGACAAGTTCACGTCGGGCCACGCTTTTGACGGTTCGTCGATCGCCGGTTGGAAGGGCATCGAAGCCTCCGACATGCTGCTGATGCCGGACCCGAGCACGGCCAACATCGATCCGTTCTTCGAAGAGCCGACGCTGATCCTGACCTGCGACGTCATCGATCCGGCCGACGGCAAGCCCTACGAGCGCGATCCGCGCTCGCTGGCCAAGCGTGCCGAGGCCTACATGAAGTCGTCGGGCCTGGGCGATGTCGCCTACTTCGGCCCGGAGCCCGAGTTCTTCGTCTTCGACGGCGTGCGCTGGGGCAACGACATGAGCGGTGCCTTCTTCGAGATCGAATCCGAAGAAGCCGCCTGGAACACCGGCAAGGCCTACGAAGGCGGCAACAAGGGCTATCGCCCGACCGTCAAGGGCGGTTATTTCCCGGTGCCTCCGGTCGACAGCGGCCAGGACATGCGCTCGGAAATGTGCCTGATCATGGAACAGATGGGCATCCCGGTCGAGGTCCATCACCATGAGGTGGCCAACGCCGGCCAGATGGAGATCGGCAGCAAGTTCAGCTCGCTGGTCGAACGTGCCGACTGGACCCAGCTCCAGAAGTACATCATCAACAACGTCGCGCACGCCTACGGCAAGACCGCGACGTTCATGCCGAAGCCCATCGTCGGCGACAACGGCTCGGGCATGCACGTGCACCAGTCGGTCTGGAAGGACGGCAAGAACCTGTTCGCCGGTGACGGCTACGCCGGTCTGTCGGAATTCGCGCTGTACTACATCGGCGGCATCATCAAGCACGCCCGTGCGCTGAATGCCATCACCAACCCGGGCACCAACAGCTACAAGCGTCTGGTGCCGGGCTTCGAAGCCCCGGTGAAGCTGGCCTACTCGGCCAAGAACCGCTCGGCCTCGATCCGCATTCCGTACGTCGCGAACCCGAAGGGCCGTCGCGTCGAGGCCCGCTTCCCGGATCCCTCGGCCAACCCCTACCTGTGCTTCGCCGCGCTGCTGATGGCCGGTCTGGACGGTGTCGAGAACAAGATCCACCCGGGCGAAGCCGCCACGAAGGATCTCTACCACCTGCCGCCGGAAGAGGACAAGCTGATCCCGACCGTCTGCCACAGCCTGGACCAGGCTCTGGAATACCTGGACAAGGACCGTGCGTTCCTGACCAAGGGTGGCGTGTTCACCGATGCCTGGATCGATGCCTACATCGACCTGAAGATGCAGGAAGTGACCCGCTTCCGCATGGCCGTGCACCCGGTCGAATACGACATGTACTACTCGCTGTGATGCCCGCCGGCCGGTCGTCGGTGCACCGTCCGGTGCATCGCGGCCGGTGGCCCGTATCCCGTGAAGGCGGCCGCAAGGCCGCCTTTTTTTTCGTCCCGACAGGTCACAATCGGCGCCGCACCGGTGCCAGTCCCGAACCCCCCGGGGCGATCGATCCCGCAGTTCCGCATGAGCCTTCCGCCGTCCTGTCTCCGCAACCTGTGCCGTCCGGCGACGGCCTTCGGCCTGCTGGCGTGGCTGCTGGCCGTCCCGGCCTCGGCCCAAGGCGAGGTCTTCCGCTGTCCCGGCCCGCCGGTGCTCTACACCGACGCGCTCAGCCCCGACGAGGCCCGTGCCAAGGGCTGCCGCACGATCGAGGGCGCGCCCATCACCATCGTGCAGTCGCCCCGGCGGCCGCCGCTGGTCGCGGCAGGTGGCGGGAGCGCGCCGGCCACGCCCTCGGCCTCCGGTGGCCGCGGTGGCGTGCCCGATGCGCGCGTCGACCAGCAGACCCAGCGCCAGCGCGATGCCGATGCGCGCCAGATCCTGCAGTCCGAGTTGCAGCGCGAGGAGGCCCGCCTGGCCCAGTTGCAGAAGGACTACAACAACGGCCAGCCGGAGCGGCGCGGTGAGGAGCGCAACTACCAGACCTATCTCGACCGGGTGGCCGCCATGAAGGCGAGCATCACCCGCGCTGAATCCGACATCGCGGCCATCCGCCGCGAAATCGCCAAGCTGGGATCATGAGCGTACGGACCTCCACCCGCGCGGCGGGCACCGACAGCCGCCAGGAGCGGCTGCGTCACGAGGCACTGGACATGCTGGCGACCATGGTCGCCATCGTCGGCGCCGACGGCCAGCTGCTGTTCGTCAACGCGATGTTCGAGACGGTGGCCGGGCTGTCGCGGCGCACGCTGATGCGCTCGAGCTTCTACGACTGGTTCGTCGACACCCGGGCGCTGAGCGAGACGGTGGCCGCGGTCTGCCGCAACGAGATCGCCACCGGCCGCTTCGACGCCACGATGCGCCGCGCGCCGGTGGCCGCCCACGAGACGCTGCCGGTCCACATGATCGTCAACCAGATCGACCATGCGAACGACCGCGTGCTGGTCGAGCTGCTGGAGATCGAGCAGCAGACGCGTCAGGACCGCGAGGAGCGGGCGCTGGGCCAGGTGCAGGCCAACAAGGAGCTGATCCGCAACCTGGCCCACGAGATCAAGAACCCGCTGGGTGGCATCCGCGGCGCGGCGCAGCTGCTGGCCATGGAGGTCAGCTCGCGCGAGCTGACCGAGTACACCCAGGTCATCATCCACGAGGCCGACCGGCTGCAGGCCCTCGTCGACCGCTTGCTGGCGCCGCACCGTCGCCCGCACGTGGTCGGTGACGTCAACATCCACGAGGTCTGCGAGCGGGTGCGCTCGCTGATCCTGGCCGAGTTCCCGCGCGGGCTGACGGTGCAGCGGGACTACGACATCTCGATTCCCGATTTCCGTGGCGACGGCGAGCAGCTGATCCAGGCCGTGCTCAACATCGCCCACAACGCCGCCCACGCGCTGCAGCAGCAGATCGCCGAAGCCCAGGCCTGCATCGTGATGCGCACCCGCGTCTCGCGCCAGGTGACCATCGGCAAGCAGCGTTATCGGCTGGCACTCGAATTGCATATCGAGGACAACGGACCCGGCATCCCCGAGGACATCCGGGACCGCATCTTCTACCCGCTGGTATCGGGGCGGGAGGGCGGCTCCGGCCTCGGGCTGACGCTCGCGCAGACCTTCGTGCAACAGCACCAGGGGATGATCGAATGCGACAGCCAGCCGGGCCGCACGGTTTTCCGCATCGTCATCCCGTTGCCCTGAGCCGCCGCCGCGCCACGACCTGAGGGTCGTCCGCGGTCGGAGGGCTCCGGTGCGACGTTCCAGGACCTGAAGTCCATCGCCGCATGAAACCCATCTGGATCGTAGACGACGATCAATCCATCCGCTTCGTGCTCGAGAAGGCGCTGGCGCGCGAGCAGTTCGCCACGCGCAGCTTCGCCAACCCGCGCGACGTGCTCGTGGCGCTGGAGGACGACGAGCCCCAGGTCCTGGTCAGCGACATCCGCATGCCGGGTGGCTCGGGCATCGACCTGCTGGCCAAGGTCAAGCAGAAGCATCCCGGGCTGCCCGTCATCATCATGACGGCCTACTCGGACCTGGACAGCGCGGTCTCCGCCTTCCAGGGCGGCGCCTTCGAGTACCTGCCCAAGCCCTTCGACCTGCCGCGGGCGGTCGAGCTGATCCGCCGTGCGGTCGACGAGAGCGTGCGCGAGGAGGTCCGGGATCTGGGTCAGGCCGAGATGCCCGAGATGCTGGGCCAGGCGCCGGCGATGCAGGACGTCTTCCGCGCCATCGGCCGCCTCAGCCAGAGCAACGTCACGGTGCTGATCACCGGCGAGTCCGGCGCCGGCAAGGAGCTGGTGGCGCGCGCGCTGCACAAGCACAGCCCGCGCGGGGCCGGGCCCTTCATCGCGATCAACACCGCGGCGATCCCGAAGGACCTGCTGGAGTCCGAGCTGTTCGGTCATGAGCGCGGGGCCTTCACCGGCGCGCAGACCACGCGCCGCGGCCGCTTCGAGCAGGCCGACGGCGGCACGCTGTTCCTCGACGAGATCGGCGACATGCCCTTCGATCTGCAGACGCGCCTGCTGCGCGTGCTGTCGGACGGCCAGTTCTACCGCGTCGGCGGCCACCAGCCGCTCAAGGCCAATGTCCGGGTCATCGCGGCCACCCACCAGAACCTGGAGCAGCGGGTGCGCGAGGGCGCCTTCCGCGAGGACTTGTTCCACCGCCTGAACGTGATCCGGCTGCGCCTGCCTGCGCTGCGCGAGCGGCGCGAGGACGTGCCGGCGCTGACCCGCTTCTTCCTGGCCAAGTCGGCCAAGGAGCTCGGCGTCGAGGCCAAGCGCATCACCGAGGCGGCCCTCGAACGCCTGATGGCCTTCGACTTCCCGGGCAATGTGCGCCAGCTGGAGAACGTCTGCCACTGGCTGACGGTGATGGCGCCGGCCCAGGTCATCGAGCCCAAGGATCTGCCGCCCGAGCTGATGGGGAGCGAGGTGCGTCCGCCGGCCGCGCCCGTGGCGCTGGCCGCCAGCGTACCGGCCGGCGATGGTCTGTCCAGCGCGCCGAGCTCGGGTTTCGGTGAGTTGGCGGCGCCGGCGGGCCTGTCGGGCCATGGTGCGGCCAACGGGTATGCGCCGATCGGTGCGGGTGCGACGCCTGTCGCAGGCGGGATGCCGGGCGCCCCGGGGCTGGCCGGCGGGGGCTGGCTGGACGATCTGCAGCGAGAGGCCCGCCGTCTGCTGGAAAGCGGTGATCCGCAGGTCTGGGACACGCTGACCCGACAGTTCGAGGGGCAACTGATCCACACCGCCCTCGAGCTGACGCGCGGGCGCCGCATCGAGGCGGCGCACAAGCTCGGCATCGGTCGCAACACGATCACGCGCAAGATCCAGGAGCTCGGTCTGGACGACTGAGCGCCGGGAGGCGAGGCCGGACGCGGCCGCCGTGCGGGCTGCCACCCGATGCGGCGGCGTCCGTGCGGCGCGTCGGTCCGCGCCGCTCAGGCGCGCAGGCGGCCGATGGGGCGCTCGGCGGGATCGCCGTCGGCCATCGACGCGTGAGAGGGGTGTGCAGGGGCCCGTGGCCGGCGGGCATCCGGATCCTCGAAGGCGGCGGTGTCCAGGTCGCTGCTGGCGTGCTCGTCGTCGGCGCTGCCGTCGTCCCAGGCCGAGCTGGGGTCGCCCGCCAGATGCAGGTGCGGCCGAGGTGGCAGCACCAGCGGCTCGCCGTGCCGTTGGCGGGTCTCGATCGCTTCGATCAGGCGCAGGCGCAACACGCGCAGCTGCAGGGTTTCCAGTGGCGGTTCGTCCTCGCGTTGCAGCATGGCCAGCTGCTGCAGGCCGCGCTGCAGCACCGGCAGGGGCAGGTCCCGCAGGGCGCGCGATCCGCGCCGGGCCAGCTTGCGTTCGATCACCGCCAGGTGCGGCAGCATGGTCCGCAGCGCCGGGTGCTGACGCAGGCGTCGGCGCAGCAGGCGGTGCGCATCGCGCAGCGCATGGCCGCGGGTGGGGGGCAGTTGGGTGGTGAGCTCGTCCGAGCCGCGTGGGCGGCCGCGCAGGCGCGCCAGGGCCTGGCGCAGCCACTGCGTCAGTCGGGCCGCCAGGCCGCCGGGCGCGGCCGGTCGACGGGCGGTCAGATGCACGGTCGTCGTTCGCGCGCCGACGCGGGTCGAACCATCGTCGTTCACGGGGTGTCCTCCAGTCGGTGCCGGGTGGCGCCGGGCGGATCGGCCCGCGGGCCACCGGCGCGCATGTCGCGGGTGATGTTGCCATACCCGCCTGCCGGCCGGCGTCCGGTGCTGTAACGTTTCAGAGGAGCGGCTCCAGTTCGACCCAGACCGGCGCATGGTCGCTGGGCCGCTCCAGCCGGCGGGGCGCCTTGTCGATGCCGCAGGCGCGCACCTGCGGCCGCAGGGCCTCGCTGACCAGGATGTGGTCGATGCGCAGTCCCTGGTTCTTGCGGAAACCCAGGTTGCGGTAGTCCCACCAGCTGAAGGTGCGATCGGGCTGCTCGAACAGCCGGTAGGCGTCATGCAGCCCGTGGTCGAGCAGGGCGGCGAAATGTGCCCGCTCCTGTGGCGTGCAATGGATCTGGCCGGCCCAGGCGGCCGGGTCATGCACATCACGGTCCTCGGGCGCGATGTTGAAGTCGCCCATCAGGACCAGGCGCGGCCAGCGGCTCAGCGCCTCGGCCACGCTGCGCTGCAGCGCGTCCAGCCAGGCCATCTTGTAGACGAACTTGTCACTGTCCGGCGCCTGGCCGTTCGGGAAATAGGCGCCGATCACGCGCACGCCGCCGACCGTGGCGGCGATCACGCGGGCCTGCGCATCCTCGAAGCCCGGCAGGTTCAGCGTCACGTCATCGATGTCCGCGCTGCGGCTGAGCAGGGCCACGCCGTTGTAGGTGCGCTGGCCGAACCAGCGTGCATGCCAGCCGGCCTCGCGCAAGGCCTCGGCCGGGAACTTGTCGTCGGTCAGCTTGGTTTCCTGCAGCACCAGCACGTCGGGCTGCTGCTGGCCGAGCCAGTCCAGCAGATGGGGCAGGCGGACGTTCAGGGAGTTGACGTTCCAGGTGGCCAGTTTCATGGGCAGGGAGCAGGGCAGGGCGATCGGTCGGCAGCACACGCCTGGCGTGGGCCGTGGGCGGCGATGGTAAGCGCCTGGGCGCGCGGACGGCGGTGTGGGGCCTGCGGCTGTCGCGGGTCGATCCGGATCGGGTGTCCGTGACCCAGACGGAGGCGGCGTGATATCGGACATCCCTTGTGGGATGTCTGTTGACGGATGTCGAGCAACAAGATGTCGCCGCTCGAATGCCGAGCGGAGGCGGGCGGCATCCGGTGGTGTCGGATGCCCTGTGCGGCGGTTCCCGTGGTGTACAGCCGCCGATCGGCGGGCTCAGGCGCCCGGTGTCGGGCCCGGGCTGACCTTGGTCATCGGACAACCTTCAGCGTGAAGCGGGCGGCACCGTAGTCGCTGCAGCGTGCGTCGGCACAGTCCGCGGGCCTCGCGCTCAGCAGCGGGCCCAGGCCCGGATCGTGTCGCGCGGCCAGTCCGGCGAGCGTGGTGGCGTCCGGCAGCTGCCAGAAGCTGGACACCCGGCGGCCACCGAGGGCCTCGTAGTCCCGCGGCAGCGTGCTGACCAGCACCAGGATGTCGGCCGTGCCCGTGGGCTCGCCCGCTTCCAGTGGCGAGCTGGCGGGGGGCAGCGCCATCACCTGCCCGGCACGGATGCGGTGCCCGCGGGCGCGGCTGTTGGGCAGCACCAGGGCCAGCGAGCCATCGGCGTCCCGCATCAGCACGTGGTAGTACCCGTCACGCGCGCTGCGCAGCGTGAAGCGCAGGCGGTCGCCGCGGGCAATGCTCAGGGCCTGCGTCGGTGGGGTGATCTGCAGCCGCCAGTCTTCCCGTGCGCCCGCCTGGACCTGCGCGAAGGCCTGCGCCGGGTCGAAGGGCGTGGCGGTGGACGGTGGGTCGATGGCGGGTGTGGGCGGTGCCGCGGTTTTCGTGGCGGCCGCGGATGGCGTGTCGGATCGCGGCCTGGTGTCCGGGGGCGCTGAAACTGAAGCCGAAGCCGAAGCCGAAGCCGGAGCCGGAGCCGGGGTCGAGGTCGAGGTCGAGGTCGAGGTCGAGGTCGGGGCCAGGCCTGAAGCCGGCGACGCCGACGCCGACGCGACGGTGCCCGCACCAAGGCCTGCCGCCCCGCCGGCGCGGTCGCCCAGCCACAGGCCGGTGCCGACCACCGCCAGCAGCCCGGCCCCGCCGAGGATCCACGCGGTGCGGCGCACGCCGGCCACCGGCCGGTCGAGCGGAGGCTCGGTCGCCGGGGGCCGAGGCTCGGTCGGCCCGTCGTCGTGGGGCCGCGGCCAGACGGCGGTCGGAGCGAAGGCGATCGGCCCGCTGGTGTCCGTCGCGGGCGTGGCGGCGGTGGCGCTTGCCGTCGCCATCGTGATTGCCGCGGCCGTGGCCGTGGCCGACACCGTCGCCGGCCAGGACAGGGCCGCACGGTCGGCGTCCGGCACCGTCGTGGGGGTGTCGGCCCGCAGGCGCCGTGCCGCCCCGGCGTCCGCCGATGGCCGCGCGGGCAGGCCGAGCTCGGCCCGCAGGGTCGCGATGTCAGGCGTGCGGTGGTCCGGCCGCACCGCCAGCGCGCGGTCGATCGCCTGCAGGAATCCGGCGTCGTAGCGGCCGGCGGCCAGCTCGGCCAACGGCGTGCAGCTGTCCGCCATCACGCGGGCGACGGCCACCGGCGGCGTGCGTCCGCTGATCGCGTGGTAGACGACGGCGGCCAGCGCATAGACGTCCGTCCAGGGCCCCTGGCGCATCTGCGGGACTTCGGCGTACTGCTCCAGCGGCGCGTATCCCGGCTTGAGGATGACCGTCAGGGCCTGTGTCATGTCGCCGATCACCTGGCGTGCGGCGCCGAAATCCAGCAGCAGCGGCCGCCCACTGTCCGCCAGCAGGATGATGTTGTCCGGCGCGATGTCGCGGTGGTAGCACTGGCGGGCATGCAGCACCTGCAACGCCTCGGTCAGCGGGTCCAGCAGTGCGCGCAGCCAGTCCTCGTCAGGCGGGGCGGGCAGGGCGCGCAGCCGGTCCTTCAGCGTCATGCCTTCGATGAAGGGCATCACCATGTAGGCGGTGCCGTGCGCCTCCCAGAAACGGAAGACCCGGACCAGTGCCGGGTGATCGAACTGGGCCAGCAGCCGTGCCTCGTTGACGAAGCTCCTGAGGCCGGCGTCGAAGGTCTCGCGGTGGCGCTCGCTGCGCACCACGACCTCGGTCGTGCCGCGCCGTGAGGCGAGCGCCGCCGGCATGTACTCCTTGATCGCGACCTGGCGGTCGAGCGAGGTGTCGTGGGCCAGATAGACGATGCCGAATCCGCCAATGCCCAGCACCCGCTGCAGGTCGAACTCGGCCAGACGCGAGGGCATCGGCAGGCTGGTGCCGTCGTCGATCGGCGCGGGGCGGGATGCGGGCGGATCAGTCGCGGACATGGACGGCGGGCGGCAGGCCTGGGGCCGGCGGGAGGGGCCGACGGTGAGGGCGGCGCCGGCGGATGGCTGGACGGCGCGGTCCGGCCGCTGCGGCGCGGTCTGGCGGGATGCGGGTCGCCGCCGTGCAGCGGCATCCGGCAACCCGGGCACCCAGGCACGGACCGCCGGCGATTGTCATCGATGGGCCCGCGTTCGCGCGTGTCGGACCGGTGGCGGACGGCGTGCCGGGCGGCTCGCGCGTCGCCTGTGTGGGGGATGCGTCCGCGAGTGCACCGGGTGCAGGGTGCAGGGTGCAGGGTGCAGGCGAACGGATACATCTGCTTGCATTTCGGCGGCGCGGACGCGGGGCCGGGCTTCTGGATGGCGGCCGAAAATGACGTCGCCGGCCGGCGGCCGGGCGGCCACCGGTGCGGACGACCCGGTGCACACCACCTGAGGAAGTACCGATGTTCGTCTACTCGCGGGCCGGTCGGGAGCTGGCCCGGGCGCTCGAGGATCCCAGCCAGTGGACCTTGTCCCGTCGCCAGCTGAGCCACCGCCCGACGGGCCGGGTCTACTGGGTCGGCAGCGGCGCGCTGGGGTTCGATGGTTATGCGGCGGCCGGCACGCCACGGCAGCTGGGCTTCATCGAGCGCCTGCTGCTGTGGCGCCGCTTCCGTCGCTTGCGGCTGCGCATGTTGGCGCTGCGCCTGCGCGAGGGGCCGCCGGCCGACGGCGGCTGAGCCGGACGCTCCGCCGTGGCCTGCCGCGGGGCTGAAAAGGGCAGCAAAGGGGCTGCGCAGGGTGCGCGGGCCCGGTGGTCCCGGCGGCCCCGGTGATCAGGCCGGCAAGGTCGGCGCGGGCCGGGGCTCGGCGTCGATGTGGGCGTCGATGTCGGCCGGCGGCTGCAGCCCGGCGGCGCGGGCTTCCAGGGTGCGGGCGAAGGTCTCGCGGGCCAGCGCCAGCGCCTGCTCGCCGCCGTCGGTCGGTGGCGTGCCGGTGATCCTCCAGACGGCCTGCAGCGCGGCGCCGAGCGCCTCGTCCAGGGCCTGGGCCGCCAGCTCCAGCCCGGTTTCATCCTGACGCCCGGGGAACCAGCCCAGGGCGGGGGCATCCTCTGGCGCATCGGGGGCGGCCGTTCCGGTTCCGACGCCGCGCGTGGTCTGGATCGCGGTCGGGGGCGTGGCGAGGGGGGCGTTGTCCGTGTCGTCCGTGTCGTCCGTGGGTGCGGTGTGGGCGAAGGCCGGCTCGGCCGCCGGTGTGGCATCGGGCGGGGGCGATGCGTCGGTGGTCGACGGGCGCTCCGTCCCGCGCGGGGCCGCGGGGGTGCCGGGGCCGGTGGTTCCGGCCGGACCCGCATCGGCCGCCGTGGCCGCAGGGATCCTGGCGGCGGGGGGCGGGGTCAAGGGCGAGGGGGCCGCTGCCGCTGTCGACGGGGCCGCTGCCGCTGGGGGCCGTCCGTCGCGGTGGGCCGAGGGCCGCGGTGCGATCACGGCGCCCGACATCGGGCCGCCGAGCGCACTGGTCGAGGTGCCGGCGCGCAGGCTGCCGGCGCGCGGGTTCCCGCCCGCTGCCGACCGCACGGCAGCGGCTTCCGCATCCAGCCGGGAGGCGGTCGGCAGCTCGGTCGGCAAGGCCTGCGTGCTGTCCAGTGCCTCGCGGGCCGAGGGGGCCAGTGCGAATTGCGCCAGGCGCCGGAAGGCGGCGAGCCGTCCGCCCGCAGCCGGGGCGGCGGGGGGGGCCGGCGGCGGCGCGGCCGCAGCGGTTGCAGCGGGTGCAGCGGTTGCAGCGGTTGCAGCGGGCGCACGGCTCACGATGGCGCCGCTGTCGGCCGTCGGCGGGGCCAGCGTCGCCCGGTCCAGCGCGGCGGCCATGGCCACGGCCTGGGCAGCAGCGCCAGGGGTCGTGCCGAGTGGCGTACCGGGTGTGGCGCCGGATGTCGCGGCGGCGGGCGTCGTGGGCGCGGTGCCGGATGTCGTGGTGCCGGGTGTGGTGCCGGTCGCGGTACCCCGGGGCGCGTCAGCGCTCGCGGCCGCCGCGGGGGGCGCAGCCGCCGGCAGGCCGGTCCCGCCGGTGGCGAGGGGCACCGCCTCGCGCGAGGCGGCGACCGATGGGCGTCCGCCGGTCGCCGGCAGCGCGGCGGTCCCTGGAATCGGCCGGATCACCGTCTCGTCGCCGGTGTCCGTCGCCATCGGCGTCGGCGCCGGGCTGCCGGGCAGGGTCTGGGCCTGGCCGCGGTGGTCGACCTTGACGGTGGTGGGCGCGTCATCGCCGCCGCGTGCGTGCGGCGGGCGGGTGCCGGGCAGGGCGTCGATCCGTGCGCGCAGCAGGTAGGGCCCGATCTGCAGCGTGTCGCCGTCGCGCAGCCGCAGTTCGCGTCCGGCGGTCAGCAGCCGGCCGTTGATCCGCACCGAATTGCTGCCCTGGTTGTGCAGCATCCAGTGGCCGTCGGTCGGGAAGAGCCGGGCGTGCACGCGGGAGATGGTGCGCTCCATGTCGACCAGCACCAGCCGGTTGTGGTCCGCGCGGCCGATCGAGCCGCCGTCGAGCGGAAAGCGCGCGCTGACGCCGCTCATCGGCCGTCCCCCGCGCTGCACCACCGAGACCGTCAGGCTGCCGGCGTGCGTGGCCGGGCCCTGGGCCGCGGGGACGACCGGGGCTGGCGGACCGGGCTGGGGCGCGAGTTCGTGGGCGGGATCGGCACGCATGGTGTCCTGTTCTTCAACGCATCACATGACAGTGGCCCCGCAGCACGGCGATGCGCAGGGGCCAGTACACACGGTGGCCTTCGGCATCGGGCTGGCTGCGCAGCACCGGCAGGCCATCGTCGCCGTCGCATTGCACCAGACGACCGCCACCGCAGGGGCGCAGCACGATGTCCCGGCCCTGCGGCAGCGCCAGGCGCAGCGCGCCTTGCTGCTGCAGTTGCACCAGGCGCTGGCGCCAGCGCTGCGCCAGATCGGCGGTCGACTGCCCGTAGGCCTGGGCCACGTCCTCCAGCCGCAGTTGCGAGGCCTGCAGCAGGCCGTCCACGTCCCCCTGGGCCAGCGCGGTGCCGACCAGGCGCACGAAGCGGGTGATCAAGGGCCGGACGTCCTCGACCGAGCGGATCGGCGGCAGTTCCTGCCAGCGCCAGCGCGGCCAGTGGGCGGGCACCGGGACCACGCGCTCCTCGACGCGGGACTCGCCGGTGTCGGCCTCGGGATCGAGTTCGAGCTGTATCTCGGTCAGCGTGCGGGCATGGGCCTCGTGGCCGGGCTGGCCCAGGCGCGGCAGCATCAGGCGGACCCGGGCGCGCGCGGGCTGGCCCAGCAGGCGCGGGCCCCCCGGGCCACCCGACGTGCCGACCGGCCCCGGCAGCCGGTGTTCAGCCGGCGAGACCACCAGCTGCAGCCGGTTGTCGCCCGGAAGCAGGTATTCGTGCACCGGCACCATCAGCGCGCCGGTCTGGGTCACGCTGCTGGCCACCGGGATGTCGTTGAGCCAGACCTCGGCCCGGCAGCCGTCGGCCTGCAGACGCAGCATCACCAGGCGTTCCATCATCCGACGCTCCAGTCCAGCAGGGTCTGCGCGGGCAGCAGAGGCAGGGTCTCCTCGCTCCAGCCCAGCAGGGGGTCCTGCAGGCGCACGCGGGCCGAGAGCGCGTCGCATTCGAGGTGGACGAACCATTCCCAGCCGCCACCCTGGCGCCGCGGACGCAGGCCTGCGGCGCCCCGCAGCGCGCCTTCCAGCGGCGCGTGGCTGCCGGCCAGCATGCCGCCGGCCTGGGCCAGCGGCCACAGCTGCAGCCGCCACGGCCAGCGCCAGCGCAGCGACAGGCGTTGCGCCAGCGTGGTGTGGTCGGGGCTGTCGCGGTCGCGCAGGATGGTCTCTCGCAGCAGGCTGCGGCCTTCGACCTGCAGCATCGCCACGCTGCGCGCGCCGCCGCCGTGGGCGACCTCGCCCTGCAGCTGCAGGGCCATTTCACAGCCGATGTCGAATTCGCCGTGGCAGCGCAGCAGCGGCGGGGTGGTGTTGCCGGCCGGCGACTCCCGCCAGCCCCAGGCCATCACCTGGCGCCCCTGCAGCAGACGGTGCCGGCAGCGCAGCGAGGCCTGGCGGGCGCCCTGGCTCTGCCAGGATTGCCACAGCAGCTGCAGCCCGGCCTGCATGGCCTGCGGCAAGGCCTGGTCGAAGGCCTGCACCCAGGCCTGGGTCGGCAGCATCTGGCCGTCGCGTTCGAGCAGGCACAGGCTCGCGGTCGTCGGCGCCTCGGCCTGGGGCTGCGGCCAGCGCCGCAGCATGTGCAGCGCCGGGCTGTGGCGCTCGTGGCGCAAGGCGTCCGACAGGGTGGCCGTGCCGTCGTCCAGCGCGTCGTGCAGCACCGGTGGCAGCGTGCCGCGGCCGTCGATGTCGGTGATCGGCGAGGCCGCACCCGCACCCGCACTGCGCGCGCGGGCCGCGGCTGTCCGGGCCTCGGCCTGGGCGGCACGGTTGCCGCCGGCCGGCAGCTGGATTTCGCGCACGGCCTGGTGCTGCAGCGCGAACAGCCACTGGGTGGCCGGATGCACATGCAGGTGCAGCGCCTGGCGGCCCAGCGACGGGCCTTCGTCGCGCAGGCCGCAGCCGTCGATGCGCAGCTGGCTGATCGTCGGCGGGACCTCGTGCAGCAGGCGGGTCTGCAGCCCGTCGGCGGCTGCCGGGGCGTCCCGTGCGGGCAGCGCCCAGTCCAGCTGCTGGACTTCGCGGCCCTGCCAGCGCTGCACGCCGTGCTCGCCGGTCCATTCGACGCGCGGGTGTTCGGCGCAGCCACCATGCCAGCCCAGCCGCAGCTGCAGCCGCACCGGCTCCGGCCGGCTGCGGTCCAGCCAGCCCGGGGCGATCGGGGTGCCGTCGGGGCCCTCGACACCGGGGACCGCGCCCAGCAGATGCACCTGGCGAGGCGCGCGGTGGTGGCGGTCCACGTGCACCGGCAGGGACAGATCGGCCACCGGCAGCCGGGCCCAGCGGCCCTCCTGCAGCCGGTACTCGGCGCGGGAGGCGGTCGGGGCGCGGCGCAGCGTCAGCGCGTCCAGGTCACAGCTGCTGCGTGCCAGCGGTGCGGCGTCGGCGTCGTGGGCGCGGCGCCGCTGGGCCAGCCAGTCGAGGGCGCCGGCCTCGCGCTGCAGCAGCAGCCGGGCGTCGGTGCTGCCGCCCTGTTGCTGCAGCAGGCCGACGCAGTGGCGCATCACCTGGTGCACCCGCTCGGCCGCGCGCAGTCGAGGGTCGGCCAGCAGCTCGGCCAAGGGCTCGTGGCCGGGTTGCTCGACGACATCGGTGCCCAGCGCGCAGCACAAGGTCAGGAAGCGCAGCGTGGCCGTCTCGTCGTCGAGCAGGCGATGGCGTGCGCACTGCGCGAGGGCCGACTGCAGGAACTCGTTCTGGCGCGTGCCGAGCCGTTGCTGCAGCGACGGCCACTGGCGCAGCGTCTGCTCGGCCAGGATGCGCGCCGGGCTGTCGAGGGCGTCGGGGGGCGGGGCGTCCGACATGGGCGGCTTCAGTCCAGGGGAGGCAGCGGCGCGCTCGGCGGACGCTGCGGGGCCAGGGGGGCCACGGGTTGGCGGGTCGGCAGGCGCAGGGCGTCGGCGGGTACGCCGCCGCCGTCCAGGCTGACGCGCTGGCCGTTGATCGTCACGTCCTGCGGGCCGATCATCAGGCTGGCGTCACCGCAGCGCAGCGTCAGCAGCGTGCCCGCCTCGATCACCAGATGGCCGCCACTGTGCAGGTGCAGCGCGCCGTCGGCGCGCGCGGCCAGGTTGTCCCGGCCGTGCAGGCTGACCGGGCCGGTGCTGCGCAGCGACAGCCCGCCATCGGTGGCCAGTTGCAGGTCGCCCAGCAGCAGATCGGTCTGGCCATCGACCTGGACGCGGACGTCGGCGGCCTGGCGCAGGTGCAGCTCGCCGTGCACCTCGCGCCGCACCGGCCCGTGGATGTGGCTGTGGACGCCGCCGCGCAGGTCCTCGTGCAGCACGCCGCCGACGTGGTGCACGACCTGGCCGGCCACCACCTGCCAATGGTCGCGCGGCACGTGGGCGTGCAGATCCTGCTGGGCCTCCAGCCACAGCTGGCGCCCGGCCCCTGCGGTCGGGCGCAGCCGCAGCGCGGCGTCGGCGGCCGGCACCGGGCGCTCGGTGCTGGCGCTGATGTGGGTGCTGGTGTTGGTGGATGCGGGGGGATGCACCGCCGGAAGATCCCGCGGTGCCTGGGCCGTCGGCGGGCCGCTGTCGGTCACGCCCTGCGACAGGGGGGAGGTCTGCGCCGGCATCCGGGCGTCCTGCGGCGGGCGGGCCGTGGCCATCGATCCGGGGGGCGTGGTGTCGAGCGGGGTGAGCCAGCCGGTGATCCAGGGCTGCCGCCCCGGCTCGTCGGCGAATTCCACGCGCACGCTGGCGCCCGCCAGGCTGCGGGCCCGGGCCTCGGCGGTGTGCGGGCCGGTGGCGGCGGTGGCGGGCGAGGTGTCTGGTGCGCCGTCCGACGAGCTGTCCGGCCACAGCGGGGCGGCCAGCAAGGCGGCGGCCTGCCGTGACAGGGGCACCCACCACAGCGGGCGTTCGGCCGGTGCGGGCGTGCCGCCATCGCCGCGGGCGTCGCCGGCATCGGCCGTCCGGCTGGTCGCCGCACCGCTGGCCGTGGCGCCGTTGGCCGTGGTGACGGACGGGGCGCCGGACGGCTCGGCGGCCATGCCGCGGCCGCCGCGCTCCGGTGCATCGAACACCAGCGGCAGGCGGCCTTGCGCGTCGGGCACCGCCACCCCGGGCGCCACGCTGGCCACGCGGGCGCTCACCAGGCGGCCGGCCCACGGCGCCGGGGCCGGCGCGGGCAGTGGATAGGGCTGGCTGGCGGCGATCGCGATGAAGCCGCAGTCCGACTGCCAGCGGGCCTGCCGCAGCTGCAGCCGGTCGGCGGTGCGCAGCTCGGTGTCGGTATCGACGTCGACCTCGGCATCGGCACCCGCGGGTGCGGTGGGCGAGGTCGGCTGCAGACCGGCCGCCACCGACGCCCCCCGGCCGGCCTGTGGGGCGGTGGCATCGTCGGCATCGAGCCGCTGCAGCGTCAGCTGGGCCGAGACCACCAGGTGGTCGACGTTGTGCACCGGCAGCGGATGGCCCCGCAGCGCGAAGCGGTGACCCGGCGCCAGGCCGCGGCTGCCGCTGCGCCCTTCGACATGGGTCTCGGGCAGGTCGGCCTGGGCGGTCGGCCGGCTCGGCGACAGGTTGCCGCCGGTCAGCATCGTGCGCGCGCGCCAGCGCCGCACCAGCGTGGCCCCGGGCGGCACCGGGCTGGCATGGCCCCAGTGCAGCAGCGCACCGCCGGGCAGGATGCGGTGGGCGGTCGGGGCATCGACCAGCACCAGCGTGTGGCGGCCCTGGGCGTGGCGGAAGTAGTGGTAGAGGCCGTGGCCGGCGAGCAGGCGCAGCACGAAGGCCAGATCGGTCTCGCGCCACTGCAGGCAGTGGGCGATGGGCTCGAAGCGGGCGCTCGTTTCCACCGACACGTCATGGGCGTAGGGCCGGAAGACCTGGCGCAGGATCTCGATGAGCGTCAGCTGCTGGAAGGCGCGGCTGTCGCTGCGCCACTGCAGCTGCCACAGCCACGGGCGCAGCTCGATGCGGTAGAGCAGGCGGCCATCGGCGTCGGCGTCGTCGAGCTCGACCGCCGTCACCAGGCCGTCGATGTGGCGCACCCGGCCGGCGGGCAGGCCGATCTCCAGCCCGGCACGGGTGCCCAGCAGCCGGCCGACGTCGATGCCCCGCTGGTCGACCCGCACGCTCAGCTGGTATTCGAACAGGCGGCCGAGCGCCTCGTGGCCACGCACGGCCTGCAGATGCAGGCGGCCTTCGGGCAGGGCGGTGCGCAGCAGGACGCGATCGTCGGGAAGACTCACAACGGGGACGGGCAGGGCCCGCTTGGACGACAGGACAGACCGCCGGCAGGTGCCAGCACATGCAACCAAGTGTGCATCTGCCGATTGTGCAGGTTGCAGCGCCTGCCTGGCAGCTGCCGGACACCCTTGTTGCGGCGTCGTGCGCAGGCAGATGTGCGTCCGCGCAGGTTCGGCCGTCGCCGGGCGGCGCCCCGGGGGCGGTGGCGGGTCGCCATCCCCCCGGAACACGGGGTGCCGCGCGGCCCGGCGGGTCGGGTTGCGCCGCGGGCCACAATCCGCGCCATGCAGCTGCGCGCCAACGGCATCCGGATCGAGGTCGACGAACAGGGGCCGCCCGACGGCCCGGTGCTGCTGCTGATCATGGGCCTGGGCATGCAGCTGGTCGGCTGGCCGCAGCCGCTGGTCGACCGGCTGTGCGCGGCCGGCGTGCGGGTGCTGCGGCTGGACAACCGCGATGCCGGCCTCAGCCAGGGCTTCGACGAGGCCGGCGTGCCCAGCCTGTGGCGCGCCGGACTGCGCCAGCAGCTGCATCTGCCGCTGCGGGGCCTGCCCTACGGTCTGAGCGACATGGCCGCCGACGTGCTCGGCGTGCTCGATGCGCTGCGGATCCCGCGCGTCCATGTCTGCGGCGCCTCGATGGGCGGCATGATCGCCCAGCATCTGGCGGCCACGTCTCCGCAGCGGGTGGCCAGCCTGGTGCTGCTGATGAGCACGCGCGGCGCCCGCGATCTGCCCCAGCCCTCGCTCGGGGCGCAGTGGACGATGCTGCAACGGCCGCGCCGCAACGACGAGGCCGCGGTGCTGCCCTATCTGATGCGCGTGCACCGGGCCATCGGCAGCCAGCCGCCCTGGCGCATCGACGAGGCCGCGCTGCTCGAACGCCAGCGCGAGGCCTTCCGCCGCGCCTGGCGGCCCGATGGCACGGTGCGCCAGCTGCTGGCGGTGGCCGCCGACGGGGACCGCGCGCCGCTGCTGCGCCGCATCGCGGCCCAGCCCTGGCCGCAGCACGTGATCCACGGCGCCGCCGATCCGCTGCTGCCGCCGGCCCATGGTCGCGATCTGGTGCGCCATCTGCCGCGTGCCGCCTTCAGCCTGATCGAGGGCATGGGCCACGATCTGCCGCCGGCCCTGCTGCCGCGACTGGCCGCCGAGCTGCTGGAGACGATGGCCGCCGGCGGCGCGCCGATAATCGCCGGGTGACCGCAACGCATCCTGTGCCGGCCCCGATGCCGGGCCCCGACCCCAGCCCCTGGCGCCTGTCCGTCGCGCCGATGATGGCGTGGACCGACCGCCACTGCCGCCATTTCCACCGCCTGATCACCCGCCACACCCGGCTCTACACCGAGATGGTGACCACCGGCGCGCTGGTGCACGGCGACGTGCCCAAGCACCTGGCCCACGATGCCGACGGCGAGCGCCCGACCGCGCTGCAGATCGGCGGCAGCGAGCCCGACGAGATGGCCGTGGCCGCGAAGCTGGCCGTGCAGTGGGGCTACGACGAGATCAACCTGAACTGCGGCTGCCCCAGCGAGCGGGTGCAGAAGGGCGCCTTCGGGGCCTGCCTGATGAACGAGGCCGCGCTGGTGCGCGACGGCGTCAAGGCCATGCGCGACGCGGTCGGCGACGCGATTCCGGTGACGGTCAAGCACCGCATCGGCATCGACCGGATCGAGCGCTACGAGTTCGTGCGCGACTTCATCGCCACCGTGGCCGAGGGCGGGTGCACCGTCTTCATCGTCCATGCGCGCAATGCCTGGCTGCAGGGCCTGTCGCCGAAGGACAACCGCGAGATCCCGCCGCTGCGCTACGACATCGTGCACCGCCTCAAGAGCGAGTTCCCGCAGTTCACGATCGCCATCAACGGCGGCATCACCGCCAACGCCCAGATCGACGCCGAACTGGCCGCGGTCGACGGCGTGATGGTCGGCCGCGCCAGCTACCACGATCCGGTGCTGATGGCCGACTGGGACGCGCGCTACTGGGGCCAGGGCACGGCGCCCGATCTGGCCGGCGAGGCCGGCGACGCCTGGCGGCTGGACATCGAGCGGCGCATGGTCGACTACATCCGCGCCCAGCAGGCCGCGCACCAGCTGCCCTGGGCCTGGGCGGCGACGCACATCCTGGGCCTGTGGAACGGCCGCCCGGGCGCGCGCGCCTGGCGCCGGGTCTGGAGCGATCACCGGCTCAAGGGGCGGCCGGTGGACGAGGTGGCCGCGGCCGCCTTGCAGGCGCGGCTGGCGGCGCGTCCGGCCGCCTCGACCGTCGACGAGGCCTGATCCACGGCCCAGGGCCGTCAGCCTGCCGCCCGGGCGGCTGCGGGGGGCGCCGTCCAGGCCGCCGAGCGGCGGCGGGCCCAGCGCATCATCGGCCGCTCCAGGCCGCGATGGCTGGCCTCGGCCAGCAGCCAGGCCACGGCCAGCAGCAGCGGCCGCTTCAGGTAGCGTTCCAGCGTCGAGCCGCTGCCCAGCCAGCCATGGGCCAGCAGCGGGTGGACCAGGTAGAGCGCATAGGACAGGCGCGCCACATGGGCCAGCAGCGGCCGCTCCAGCGCCCGGCTCAAGGGATGGCGGGCCTGGACCAGCGTGCTGCCGATCAGCAGCATCGCGACCCAGGCCCGCGCATGGGTCGCGGCCTCCAGCGCCGGCAGGCAGCACGCCAGCAACAGGGCCAGCCAGCACAGTGGATTGACATGGCCGAGGGCGGCGACGGCCAGCCGCAGGGGCCGGCTGGCGACCGGGGTCCGCACGACGCCCGGCAGCCCGGCCGCCGTCGCCGAGACCTCGGCCAGCGGTGCGCGTTGCAGCCACAGCGCCAGGGTGGCGCCGGCCAGGACCTCGTCGGCCCGGGTGTGGGTGGTGCTCTGGAACGGCTGGTCCAGCACGATGCGCGCCAAGGTCGAGGCCAGGCCCAGCAGCGGCAGCAGCCACAGCGCGCGCCGCCCGCCCAGCAGCACCAGCAGCGCGACGCCGACGTAGAACTGCAGCTCCACGCACAGGCTCCACAGGTGGGCGGTGGCCGGCCACAGATCCTGCGGCGGCAGGTTGGCGACGAACAGCAGATGGCGCCACCAGGTGGATGCCGGTGCGCCCTGCCAGGCCAGGCCGACCACGATGCACAGCCAGGCCAGCGGCAGCACCCGGGTGGCGCGCAGCAGCAGGAAGCGCCGCAGGCCCTGGCCGCGCAGCAGGGCCGAGGTGATCAGGTAACCCGACAGGATGAAGAACAGGGCCATGCCGAACAGGCCGGCCCCCACGTTGAGCTGCCAGCGGGCCGGCCCCAGCGGCAGCAGGTGGGCCGCCAGCACGGCCAGGATGCTGATCGCCCGCCAGCCGTCGAGGGCCGGTTGGCGCGGGGCCGTCCCGGCGTCTGGCGAGCCCGCCGGACCGGCCGTGCCCGAGGGCGCGTCGTCGCAGGCCGTCGTCGCGGCCTGGGCGGGGTTCCGGTCCGGCGCTGGCGCTCGCAGGCTCATGCCCGCGGGTCCGGCCGATCCTTGGGCGATGCCGGCCAGGTCGCCAGCAGCAGGCCGGCCAGCGACAGGCCGAGCGCCGCCAGATGCCCGCCGCCGAAAGGCTCGCCCAGCGCCAGCACGCCGACGGTGGCGGCACTGACCGGCAGCATCACGGTGAACACGCCGGCCTTCTGCGCCGGCACCCGCTGCAGGCCGCGCATCCACAGCCAGACCGTCCACATGCTGGCGGCCAGCGCGTAGAACAGCAGCAGGCCCCAGGTCGGCAGCCGGACCTGGCTGAAGTCGAAGTGCCAGGCCTGCCACAGCCCCAGCGGCGTCACCAGGGCCAGGCCCCAGAGGTTGATCAGCGCGCTGATGCGGCGTGGCGCGATCCCCGCACTGGTCAGCCGCTTGCCGATGACCACGTAGGAGGCCTCGCACAGCATCGCCGCCACCAGCAGCAGCTGGCCCAGCCAGACGGGCCCGGCCGCTGCAGCGGCGGTGTGGCCGGCGGCCGCGCCGTCACCGGGTGTCCGGGCCAGGGCCAGCAGCGCCATGCCGCCCACCGCACAGCCGATGGCCGCCACGATGCGCCCGTTCAGCCGCTCGCCAAGGAAGACGCGCGACATCAGCGCGACCGCCGCCGGGATGCCCGACATCGTCACGCCCGCGGCCACGGCCGAGGTCATCGCCACGCCGTAGAGCATGAAGACCGAGAACAGGAAGTTGCCCAGCAGGCTTTCGAGGAACAGCAGGCGCTGGGTCGGGACGTCCAGCCGCGGCTCGTCGGCACCGCGCCGCAGCCAGGGGCCCATGGCCACGGCCGCGATGCCGAAGCGCAGCCAGGCCAGCAGGAAGACCGGGAACACCGCCACCAGCAGGCGCGACAGGCCGACATAGCTGCCGACCAGCGTCATCGAGGCCGCCAGGCTGCCGTAGGCCAGCCAGGGCAGGGCGCTGCCGCCGGCCCCGGCTGCCGCGCCCACCCCGGCCGCCGCCGTCGGGCCGTGCGACCGGGCCGCCGCCGCGGGCTCAGTCATCGATGCGGATCCAGGTGGTCTTCAGCTCGGTCACCTTGTCGAAGGCGTGCAGGCTCTTGTCGCGGCCGTTGCCGCTCTGCTTGACGCCGCCGAAGGGCACGGTGATGTCGTCCTCGTCGTACTGGTTGACGTGGACGGTGCCGGCCTTGAGCGCGCGGGCCACGCGGTGGGCACGGTCCAGGCCGCCGCTCCAGACGGCGGCCTGCAGGCCGTAGACGCTGTCGTTGGCCTGGGCGATGGCGTCGGCCTCGTCGTCGAAGGGGATGATGGAGATGACCGGGCCGAAGATCTCCTCCTGCGCAATGGTCATGCGGTTGTGGACGCCGGCGAAGACGGTGGGCTCGACATAGCAGCCGCCGGTCTCGGTGCGGGCCTGCCGGCCGCCGCTCAGCAGCCGGGCGCCCTGGGCCTGGCCGGCGTCGATGTAGCCGAGCACCGTGCGCAGCTGGCCGGCGTCGACCACCGCCCCCATCCGGGTGCGCGGATCGAGCGGATCGCCCGGCTGCCAGCGCGCGGCGCGTGCGGTGATGCGCTCGGCCAGCGCGTCGGCGATGCCGCGTTGCACCAGCACCCGGCTGGGCGCGTTGCAGCTCTCGCCCTGGTTGAAGAACACGCTGTCGGCCACGGTGTGGGCGGCGCGGTCGAGGTCACGGCAGTCGTCGAAGACGAGGAAGGCGGACTTGCCGCCGAGCTCGTTGTAGACGCGCTTGAGGTTGCTCTGGCTGGCATAGGCCAGCATGCGGCGGCCGGTGCGGGTGCTGCCGGTGAAGCCCAGCGCATCGACGTCCATGTGCAGGGCCAGCGCCTCGCCGGCCTCGTGGCCGTAGCCCGGCACCACGTTGAGCACGCCCGGTGGCAGCCCGGCCTCCAGCGCGATCTCGGCCAGGCGCAGCGCGCTCAAGGGCGACTTCTCGCTCGGCTTGAGCACCACCGAGTTGCCGGCGGCCAGCGCCGGGCCCAGCTTCCAGGCCGTCATGATCAGCGGGTAGTTCCAGGGCACGATGGCGCCGACCACGCCCACCGGCTCGCGCGTGATCAGCGCCAGCGCCTGGCGCGGCGTGGGCGCGATCTCGTCGTAGATCTTGTCGATCGCCTCGCCGTACCAGGCCAGCGTGCGGGCGGTCGAGGCGATGTCGACGGCCAGCGCATGGGCGATCGGCTTGCCCATGTCCAGCGTCTCCAGCAGCGCGAGCTCGTCGGCGGCGGCCAGCACCGCGGCCGAGAAGCGCTGCATCACCTGCTTGCGCGCGGCCGGCGCCTGGCGCGACCAGCGGCCGTCGTCGAAGGCCCGGCGCGCGGCGCGCACCGCCGCGTCGATGTCGGCGGCCTGGCCGCGGGCGATGGCGCCCAGGCGGCGGCCGTCGATCGGCGAGTGCTTGTCGAAGGTGGCGCCGTCGGCCGCATCCTGGCGCTGGCCGTCGATCACGGCGCGGCCATCGACCTGCAGCCCGGCCGCGCGGGCGTGCCAGTCGGGGGGGGAGGCAGGGGCGGCGCGGTCGGTCATGGACGGGGGCTCCAGGGAGAGTGAATCCCTATGTTAGCGAGCGAGCGGCCATCCCGCGTCCGCGGGTCGCCGCCGGCCGCCACACCCCCCAGGTGCGAGGGGGGCGGCCGCGCACCGGGCCGCGGCGGCCGGCGTCCGGCGGCTATGGCGGCTGGCGGCCGGGCCCGACGGTGCGCTCAGCTGCCGCGTTGGGCGGCGCTGATCTCGGCGGCGCGGCGGCGCTCGGCGCGTGCCAGCCACAGGCTGCCGAGCGTGATCGCGATGGCGACGACGGCGATGACCACGGTGGCCACCGCGTTGATGCCCGGGTTCAGGCCCAGGCGGGCGCGCGAGAAGATCACCAGCGGCAGCGTGGTGGAGCCCGGGCCCGACAGGAAGGCCGAGATCACCACGTCGTCCAGCGACAGGCTGAAGGCCAGCAGCCATGCCGAGGCGAGCGCCTGGCCGATCATCGGCAGCGTCACCAGGAAGAAGACCTGGCCCGGGCGCGCGCCCAGATCCATCGCGGCTTCCTCCAGCTGCGGGTTCAGCTCGCCCAGCCGGGCCTGGATCACCACCGTCGCGTAGGCGGTGCACAGCAGCATGTGGCCGAGCCAGATCGCCGTCAGGCCGCGGTCGAACAGCGGCGAGTCGGTCAGGCCCTGCAGCGCCACCAGCAGCAGCAGCAGCGACAGCCCCAGGATCACCTCGGGCATCACCAGCGGCGCGCTGGTCATGCCCGAGAACAGCGTGCGGCCCGGGAAGCGCTTGTACTTGACCAGCGTGAACGCGCTGAGCGTGCCCAGCACCACCGCGCCGCAGGCCGACAGGAAGGCGATCTGCAGCGACAGCCACAGCGCCTCGATCAGGTCGCGGTCCTGGGTCAGCTGCGCGTACCACCGGGTGGTGAAGCCGCCCCAGTGGGTCAGCATCGGCGAGTCGTTGAACGAGAACACGACGAGCGCGATGATCGGCACGTACAGGAAGCCGAAGGCCAGCAGCAGCCAGCCGCGGCCGAAGGCGCGCGCCGCGGTGGCGCTGGTCAGCAGGCGCACGAGTGCGTTCATCGACGGCCTCCATGGGCCGCCTGGGCGGCCTGGGCCCGGCTGTGCAGCGCCAGCGGGACGACGATCAGCAGGATCAGCACCACGGCCACGGTCGAGGCCATGGTCCAGTCGTTGTTGCTGAAGAACTCCGACCACAGCACGCGGCCGATCATCAGCGAGTCCGGCCCGCCGAGCAGCTCGGGGATGACGAACTCGCCGATGCAGGGGATGAACACCAGCATCGAGCCGGCCAGGATGCCGGCGCGGCTCAGCGGCACCGTCACCAGCCAGAAGGCGGTGAAGCGGTTGGCGCCGAGATCGGCGGCGGCCTCCAGCAGGCGCAGGTCCATCTTGGCCAGCGTGCTGTAGAGCGGCAGCACCATGAAGGGCAGGTAGGTGTAGACCATGCCCAGCACCATCGAGAACGGCGTGTAGAGGTAGGTGCCCGGGGTCTCGATCCAGCCGAGCGCGGCCATCGCTGCGCCCAGGCCGGCGGCATCGAGCGCGCGGTCGATCAGCCCGCCCTCGTCGAGCAGGCCCTTCCAGGCGTAGACGCGCAGCAGGAACGAGGTCCAGAACGGCAGCATCACCGCCATCAGCAGTGCCGGCTGCACGGCGGCCTTGGCGCGCGCCATGAAGTAGGCCATCGGGTAGCCGATCAGCAGGCAGATCAGCGTGGCCGTGGCCGCGTACTTCAGGCTCGACAGGTAGGCGTCGAAGTACAGATCATCGGTCAGCAGGGTGAGGTAGTTCTGCAGCCGCAGCGTCAGCGTCAGCACCTCGTCCTCGACCTTGAGCAGCGGCTCCGGGCGCACCGTGCCCATCTCGGCCAGGCTGTAGGTCAGGATGATCAGGAAGGGCGCGGCGAAGAACAGCAGCAGCCACGCATAGGGGATGCCGATGACCAGGCTGCGGCCGCGCGCCAGCGCGCCCAAGCGGGCGCGCACGGCGGCCAGGCCGGTGGGCCGCGGGGCGGCCGCACCCGGACGGGACGGCGACGGGAGGGCGGGGGCGGACATCGCGGGGCTCCGGGTCGCGTTCACTGCGTCAGCACGACGTGGGCATTGCGTGCCCAGTGCGCCCAGGCGGTGTCACCGACCTGCAGCTCGTCGTCGCGGTGGCGCTGGGTGTTGGGGGCGGTGATCTTCAGCGTCGCGCCGCTGGCCAGGGCCAGGTGGTAGACGGTGAAGCTGCCGAAGTACGACAGCGCCTTGACGGTGCCCTGCGCCCGGTTGAACTCGCCCTCGTGCGCGGGGGCGTGGCGCTGCAGATGGATCTTCTCGGGCCGCAGCGCGACGGCCACCGGCATGCCCTGCGTGCCGGTGATGCCGTGGCCGACGTAGTGGCGGCAGTCCGGGCAGTCGATCACGCAGTGGTCGCTCTCGTCGACGGCCAGCGTGCCGTCCATCAGGTTGACGTTGCCGATGAAGTCGGCGACGAAGCGGGTGGCCGGTGTCTCGTAGACCTCGGCCGGTGCGCCGACCTGCAGGATGCGGCCCTCGCTCATCACGGCGATGCGCGAGGCCATCGTCATCGCCTCCTCCTGGTCGTGGGTCACCATCACGCAGGTGACGCCGACGTCGGCGACGATGCGCTTCAACTCGATCTGGGTCTCCTCGCGCAGCTTCTTGTCGAGCGCGCCCAGCGGCTCGTCGAGCAGCAGCAGCTGGGGCCGCTTGGCCAGGCTGCGCGCCAGCGCGACGCGCTGCTGCTGGCCGCCGGACAGCTGGTGCGGCTTGCGCTGCGCGAACTTGCCCAGCTGCACCAGCCTGAGCATGTCCTCGACGCGCTGGCGGATCTGCTCGCGCGGCAGGCCCTCGCGCTTCAGGCCGAACGCGATGTTGTCCTCGACCGTCAGGTGCGGGAACAGCGCGTAGGACTGGAACATCATGTTGATGGGCCGGCTGTAGGGCTCCATCGTGGCCAGGTCCTGGCCGTCCAGCACGATGCGGCCCGAGCTCGGCGTCTCGAAGCCGGCCAGCATGCGCAGCAGGGTGGTCTTGCCGCAACCGGACGAGCCCAGCAGCGCGAAGATCTCGCCGCGCTCGATGTCCAGGCTGACATGGTTGACGGCCTTGACGCCGGAGAAATCCTTGACGACGTCCTGGATCGCGAGAAAGGCGGCCATGCGTACTTCCAGAGCAGAAAGAACGAACGGCGCGCGCCGCCGGGCATCGGACCCCGACCGCGCACGCCGTCTTCGGGGATCAGCGCTTGGTCTTGAAGTTGGTGAAGGTGCGCGTGATCAGCTTGAGCGTGGCCTGGTCAGGCGTGCCCGGGGCGATCATGGTGGACAGCGCCTCGGCCGACGGGAACACCGCCGCGTCCTTGGCCAGCACCGGGTTGACGAACTTCAGCGAGGCCTTGTTCGGGTTGGCGTAGAAGACCGTGTTGGTCAGCGACGCGTGCACCTCGGGCTTCAGGATGTAGTTGATCCACTTGTAGGCGTTCTCGACGTTCTTGGCGTCCTTGGGGATGGCCATGGTGTCGAAGAACAGCAGGCCGCCGCTCTTGGGCAGCAGCACTTCCAGCGCCTGCGGCTTCTTGGCCTTGGCCGACTTGTCCTTGGCGATCATGATGTCGCCCGACCAGCCCACCACCGCGCAGATCTGGCCCTTGGCCATCTGGTCGATGTAGTCCGAGCCCGAGGCCACGAAGCGCGTGACCGAGGGGCGCACGGCCTTGAGCATCTCGCCGGCGGCCTTGTAGTCGTCGGCGTTCTTGCTGCGCGGGTCCTTGCCGATGTAGTGCAGCGCGATCGGCATGATCTCGGAGGCGGTGTCCAGGAAGGCGACGCCGCAGGACTTCAGCTTGGAGACGTACTCGGGCTTGAAGACCAGGTCCCAGGCGTTGTCGGGCATCGGCATGCCGCCGAGCGCGGCCTTGACCTTGTCGCGGTTGATGCCGACGGTGGTGTAGCCCCACATCCAGTCGACCAGATGGTCGTTGCCCGGATCGACCTTGGCCAGCTGGGCCTGGATGCCCGGATCCAGGTTGGCCAGGTTCGGGATCTTGGACTTGTCGAGCTTCTGCAGCAGGCCGGCCTCGATCTGCAGCTTGGCGAAGTGCGAACCCGGCACGACGATGTCGTAGCCGGTCTTGCCCGCGACCAGCTTGGCGTGCAGCGCCTCGTTGCTGTCGAAGTTGTCGTACTTGACCTTGATGCCCGTCTCTTTCTCGAAGTTCTTGATCGTGTCCTCGGCGATGTAATCCGCCCAGTTGTAGATGTTGAGAACGTTCGACTGGGCCTGCGCTCCGGTGGCCGCGCCGAGGGCGGCAGCGGCCAGGCCGGCCGCCAGGGCCGCACGGCGGCTGGCGCGGGCGATCGGGGAGAGGACGGACGTGCGAATCATGAGGACAGGCTCCGTGGGTCAGATCCGGGGGGGCGGACGGTTCAGGGTCGATCGATGGGCGGGTGCCGGCAGGCGGGCCGCCGCGGTCGGGACGGGCGGGAGTCTACCCACAACTCGGGCGGCACCCGGCCCGGGCACAGGCCCCAGCAAGACCCGCACCCAGGGCGCGGGGGCGCACGGTCAGAGCCAGCCGCTGCGCTGTGCCTGTTCCAGCGTCAGGTCCAGGCAGCGGCGGATGCGCGCGGCCAGCTCGTCGATCTGCGCGCGGGTGATGATCAGCGGCGGCGCGATGATCATGCGGTCGCCGACGGCACGCATGATCAGCCCGTTGCCGAAGCAGTGGGCGCGGCAGGCCATGCCGATGCCGACCTCGGGGCCGAAGGGCTGCAGCGTGGCCTTGTCGCGCACCAGCCAGAGCGCGCCCATCAGGCCGCAGGTCTCGGCATGGCCGACCAGCGGATGGTCGGCCAGCGCGGCATAGGCCTGGGCCAGATACGGGCCGGTGTCCTCGCGCACCTGGCGCACCAGATCGCGCTCGCGGATCAGCCGCAGATTGGCCAGTGCCACCGCGCAGGCCACCGGGTGGCCGCTGTAGGTGTAGCCGTGCTCGAACTCGCCGCCGCGCTCGATCAGCGCGCGCGCCACCCGCTCGCCGACCAGCACCCCGCCGAGTGGCACGTAGCCGCTGGTCACGCCCTTGGCGAAGGTGATCAGGTCGGGCTTCGCGCCGAAGGTCTGGCAGCCGAACCACTGGCCGGTGCGGCCGAAGCCGCAGATCACCTCGTCGCTGACCAGCAGGATGCCGTGGCGGTCGCAGATGCGCTGGATCTCGGGCCAGTAGGTGGCCGGCGGGATGATGACGCCGCCGGCTCCCTGCACCGGCTCGCCGATGAAGGCGGCGACGTTCTCCGGGCCCAGTTCCTGGATCTTCGCCTCCAGCCAGCCGGCGGCCTCCAGGCCGAAGGCCGCGCGCTCCTCGGGCGTGCCCGGCGTGCGGTGGTGCTCGTGCCAGTGCGGCTGGCCGATGTGGGCGATGCCCGGGATCGGCAGCCCGCCCTGGGCGTGCATGGCCGCCATGCCGCCCAGCGAGGCGCCGGCCATCGTGCTGCCGTGGTAGCCGTTGTGGCGGCCGATGAGGATCTGGCGCTGCGGCTGGCCCTGGATGTCCCAGTAGCGGCGCACCATGCGCACCACGGTGTCGTTGCTCTCCGAGCCCGAGCTGCCGTAGAAGACGTGCTGGAAGCCCGGCGGTGCCAGCTCGGCCAGGGTCTCGGCCAGCGCGATGGCCGCCGGATGGGCCGTCTGGAAGAAGCTGTTGTAGAACGGCAGCGTGCGCATCTGCTCGGTCGCCGCGTCGACCAGCGCCTGCTGGCCGTAGCCGACGTTGACGCACCACAGGCCGCTCATCGCGTCGAGGATCTGCTGGCCCTCGCTGTCCCAGATGTGGATGCCCTCGCCGCGCGTGATGATGCGCGAGCCCTTGGCCGCCAGGGCCTGGAAGTCGGTGAACGGGTGCAGGAAATGCGCGGCGTCGGCCGCCTGCCACTCTCGGGTCGTGCGGGTCATGGGGAAAGCTCCGGTCGGATCGGTCGGATGGCGGTCGCGGGGTTCAGACGTGCAGCAGCAGGTGCTCGCGCTCCCAGGGCGAGATCACCTTCATGAACTCCGCGTACTCGACCTCCTTGACCTCGGTGTAGACGGTGATGAAGGCGTCGCCCAGCACCTCGCGCAGGTCGTCCTCGCGCTTGAGCTTGTCGAGGGCCTCGCCGAGGCTGGGCGGCAGCTGGCGGTCGCTCAGGTAGGCGTCGCCCTTGCACTCGGGCGAGGGCTCGATCTGCTTGCTGATGCCCAGCCAGCCGCAGGCCAGCGTGGCCGCCAGCGCGACGTAGGGGTTGGCATCGGCGCCGATCACGCGGTTCTCGATGCGGCGCGCGGCCGGGCCGGCCACCGGGCTGCGGATGCCCACGGTGCGGTTGTCGGTGCCCCACTGGATGTTGATCGGCGCGGCTGTGTAGCGCGCCAGACGGCGGTAGCTGTTGACGTAGGGCGCGAACAGCGCCATCGCCGCCGGGATGTAGGTCTGCAGGCCGCCGATGAACCAGTAGAACTCGCGGCTGGGCGTGCCGTCGGGGTTGCTGAAGATGTTGCGGCCGGTGCCCACCTCCTCGATGCTCTGGTGCACGTGCATGGCGCTGCCGGGCTCGCCGGCGATGGGCTTGGCCATGAAGGTCGCGTACATGTCGTGGCGCAGCGCGGCCTCGCGCAGCGTGCGCTTGAACAGGAAGACCTCGTCGGCCAGCTGCAGCGGATGGTCGTGGAAGAAGTTGATCTCCATCTGGCCGGCACCGATCTCGTGGATCAGCGTGTCGACGTTCAGCTCCATCTTCTCGCAGTAGTCGTAGACGTCCTCGAACAGCGGGTCGAACTCGTTGACGGCGTCGATCGAGTAGGCCTGGCGCGAGGTCTCGGCGCGACCGCTGCGGCCGATCGGCGGCTTCAGCGGCATGTCGGGGTCGCTGTTGCGGGCGACCAGGTAGAACTCCAGCTCGGGCGCGACCACCGGCTTCCAGCCGCGGGAGGCGTACAGGTCGCAGATGCGCTGCAGCACCGAGCGCGGGGCGAAGGGCACCAGCACGCCCTCGGCGTCGTAGCAGTCGTGGATCACCTGGGCGGTCGGGTCGCTGGCCCAGGGCACGATGCAGACGGTGCGCGGGTCGGGCCGCAGGTGCATGTCGCGGTCGGTCGGCCGGATGACGTCGAAGTAGGGCCCTTCGGTCGGGAATTCACCGGTCACGCCCATGCCGACGACGGCCTCGGGCAGGCGCATGCCGCGGTCCTCGGTGAACTTCTCGCGCGGCAGGATCTTGCCGCGCGCCACGCCGGTGAGGTCGGGCACCAGGCATTCGATCTCGGTGACCCGGCGCTGGTTGAGCCAGTGCTCCAGTTCGGCGAAGTTGAATCGGTCGTGGCGGGAGTGGTTCATGTGTGCTCCGTGTCATGGACCCGGCGTTGGCCCGCATCCGGTGCGCACGCACCGCGACAGGGCGGCGAGGCCGGGCGGCCCGCACCGAATCGGGGTGGCGCTAGGGCACCGGGGCGCGATGGCGCTGGCGGTACTGCCGGCAGGCCGCGCCGAAGGCCTGCAGGATGCGCATCGACACCGGATTGCCGGCGGCCTGCCATTCCGGGTGCCACTGCACGCACAGGTTGAAGCCCTTGGCCTCGGCCACCGAGAAGGCCTCGACCAGGCCGTCGGGCGCGCGGGCCTCGACCCGCAGACCCGGTGCCAGCCGGGCCACACCCTGGCCGTGCAGCGAATTGACCTCGAAGCGCGGCCGCTCGACGATGGACGCCAGCAGGCCGCCGGGCACCACCTCGACCGGATGGGCCGGGCCGTACTGCACCGGTGTGGGGTCGGCGTCGCGGCTGCGGTGGTCGTGGTAGGGGCCGACCGCCTGCACCGCCTGGTGCAGGCTGCCGCCGAGGGCCACGTTGGCCTCCTGCAGGCCGCGGCAGATCGCCAGCAGCGGGATGCCGCGGGCGATGGCCTGGCGGATCAGCGGCAGCGTCCAGGCGTCGCGCTCGGGGTCCAGCGGCAGCCGGGCGTCGTGCACGGTCTCGCCGAACAGGGCGGGATCGACATTGCTCTTGCTGCCGGTCAGCAGCACGCCGTCGGCCAGGGCCAGCAGGGCGTCGACCTCGTCGGCATGGGCGGCCGGCACCACCAGCGGCAGCGCGCCGGCCAGCCGCACCGCATCCACGTACTTGCGGCCGGCGACGTGGAAGCCGTGGTCGCCGATGGGGCGCTGGCAGGCGGGCACCAGCACCACCGGGGCGCCGGCACCCGGCGCCCGCGCGGTCGGCGGCACGCCGGCCGTGACCGATGGAACCTCAGGCTCACTCATCTCAGGAACTCCCGTCGGGGCGCATGGCCCGTGTCGCGGCCACCGCAGGTGGCGTGGCGGGCGGCGACCGGACAGCGCACGCGTCCGCTGCAGTCTAGAGCGGCCGACACGCAATGTGCGTGCGCATCGGCTGCGGGCAGACCCCGGCTTGCGCAACAATCTGCGAAGCAGCCCCCGATTCCTGGAGCAACATGCGAACCGATGACCGCAAGCCGCAACTCGATGCGATCGACCGCCTGATCCTGGCCGAACTGCAGGCCGACGGCCGGCTCAGCAACGTGGAGCTGGCCGAGCGGGTGCACCTGTCGCCGTCGGCCTGTCTGCGGCGGGTCAAGGCGCTGGAGGACGCGGGCGTGATCGACCGCTACGTGGCGCTGCTGAACGCCAAGGCCATCGGCCAGCACGGCACCTGCTTCGCCATCATCAACCTGCAGACGATGAACGACCGCATGATCGCGGCCTTCGAGCAGGCCGCGCGCGACGAGCCCGAGGTGCTGGACTGCTTCTACGTGGCCGGCAGCAACGACTACCTGATCCGCTTCAGCTACCGCGATGCGGAGGACCTGGAGCGCTTCCACACCCAGGTGCTGATGCGGCTGCCGGGCGTCGAGCGCTCGAACTCGATGCTGGTGCTGCGCACCGTCAAGCGCACGACGGCGCTGCCCTTGTCGGCCGGGGGCTGAGCCGGCGGCGCACCGCCCGCCCACCCGGGGCCGGGCGTCGCCGGATTCAGGCCGTCAGATCCGCATGGCGGGCGGCCCGCGAGGCCGCGTCGGCCGCCGCCTGGGCATCGGCCTCGCGCCGGGCGGCCGGGTAGATCATCGACTCCTCCAGCGCGATGTGCTCCTGGTAGAGCGCGGTGAACACGCCCACGCCATGGCGCAGGCCGTCGATCTCGTACCAGCTGTAGCCTTCGCCGACGGCCTGCAGCTGCGGCGCCAGTTCCAGCCAGTCCTCCTCCAGCCAGCCGTGGTCCTGCTGCAGGCGCAGCACGTGCTGGGTCAGGCCGGGGTCCTGGCGTGCGATCAGCAGCGGGAAGACCAGCGTCTCCTCGTCCGCGTGGTGGCGTCGCGCGTGTTCGGCGAAGAATGCGCAGATGGTGCGTGCGGTGGCCCGGGCCGTGGCGTCCACCCCGTGCGCATCGAGGTGCTCGACGAGCTGGCCCAGCTGCTCGAGCGTCTGCAGCATCTGGCGGTGGGTGCGGTCCAGCTGGTCGAGTGCCGGCAGGGCGGGCACCGGCGGGCGGGACGGGCGGGCGACGCGGGTCGTGGCGGGGACGTCGGCGGCACTGTCATGGGCGTTCATCGCGGTCTCCGTGTGAGGGTGAACCCGAGTCTGAACCCGCCTGCCGGCAGGGGCTTGCGGCGGATCAAGCGTGGCGCAGGTGTGGCGCAGGTGGCGCCGGTGCCCGCCCGCCGTGCGTCAGCGCAGCAGCACGTTGAGCCCCAGCCGCAGATCGGCCGCGTCGATGTAGCCGATGCCGCCCGGCTGGCTGCCGACATGGCGCAGCACGTCGGCGGCGGTCGGCAGTTCGGGCGGCGGCAAGCCCTTGCCGATGTGGCGGCGCACCGTCCAGTAGGCGCGGTAGTCGGCGTCGTCCTGTTGCAGGTACTGCTGCAGGAAGCGCAGGCGCAGCGGGCTGCCGGCCGGCGCGTTCACCACGCTGACCGACTGGTTGTCGAGCTCGATCATGCGGCCGGTGTACAGCCGGACCACCTGGGCCGGGCTCAGCCGGCCCAGGCCCGGGTGGCCGACGATGACCACGCCGCCATCGCCGCCGGCGGCATGGGCGAGCCGGCCGGCGGGCGCGACGCCGAGGACCGTCAGGCCGAACGCCTGCAGCCAGCGACGCCGGGCGAGGTCGGCCCGGGGATCGAGGGCACGGCCGCCCGCACGGGCATCGGCGGCGATGGCGGTGGCCGTGGCCGTGGCCGTGGCGGACAGAGGTGAAGGCAGAGGCATCGTCATCGTGCGCTCCGCGTCAGTAGACCCAGTTCAGGTTCAGCGTCAGCACGTCCAGGCTGCGCTGCCGGACGTCGTCGCTGCCCGGCCGCGCATCGACGAAGCGCGAGCGCCGGCCGATGCGGGTGTGCCCCCATTCCCCCTTGAGCTTGAGCGACGGCCCCAGCGCCCAGGCGGCGCCCACGGCCACGGTCTGCTGCTCGGTCGGCCACAGGGCTTCGGCGACCACCCGCTGCAGCCCGTTGATCGCGTCGGCACCCGGCACCACGGACGGCAGCGGGTGGGTGGTCAGGCGGTCGAACCAGTCGAAGCCGAGCTCGCGCGAGCGCATGCGCGCCACGCTGACGTACGGCGTCCAGTCCCCGGCCCGCGTCAGCAGCGTCACGTAGTCGCCGGTGGCGTCGATGCCGAAGTCGGTGTCCTTCTGGCGATTGCGCACATGCTCGGCCACCAGCCGCCAGTCGGCGTCGAAGCGCCATTCGGCGCCCAGCGACCAGGTCAGGTTGCGCACCCGGTCGACCCGGGTCAGGCCGGGCCCCAGTGCCTCGTCGACCACGTAGTAGCCGATGCCCGGGCCCAGGCTGACGTAGGGGAAGGACTGCGGCAGGCCGACGCCGTCCTTGCGCCGGTTGCTGGTGGCGATCAGGCTGCCGTGCAGCGTCAGCCCCGGCTGCCGCCAGGTCAGGGCCAGTCCGCCCAGGCGTGTGCGGGCGGCCGCGTGGAAGGCGCCGGACGGCACCATGCCCGGCAGGCCGTCGCGCAGCCAGAAGCGGATCCAGGAATCGGCATGGCCGGCATAGGCGTCCAGACTGAGCTCGCCGCGGTCGTTCGACCAGTAGCGGGTCAGGTAGAGGCCGTTGAAGTCGTTGGTCGGCGCGATGCCGTAGGCCTCGACCGGCAGCCGTGCCATGTCCTGTGTCTGGCCGACGTCGATCGATTCGGAGTACAGGTACAGCGGCACCCGCATGCGCCCGGCCCGCAGCAGCCAGTCGTCATCGGGCCGCCAGGCCAGGAAGGCCCAGGCCGGTCGCACCTCGACGCCATGGTCCGAGTCCTCGCGCGGGCCCAGGCGCAGCTGCGCCGTGGCTGACCAATGCGGATCGATCCGCAGATCGGCCTGCAGGCCCAGCACGCTGTCGCGCTTGAGCGTGCCCTGGCGGTCGATCTCGCGCAGGTAGATGAAATCGCGGTTGGAGCGGTTGTAGCCGAGCGTGCCGTAGCCCGACCAGGTCAGCACGGAGCCGGCGGCCGGCAGCGTGGGCGCCGCCTCGGGGGACAGCGCGGGCGACGCGGGCCCGGTCCGCGCGATGGACGCCCCGTCCGGCGCGCCGTCGGCCGACCCGTCGAGCGGGGCGCCGGCCTGGGCCCAGGCCGGCGGTGCGGCCAGGGCGGCGAGCAGCACGGCCCCCCACAGCCGCGGCCTGCCCGGAGGGCCGTCGTGGCCGCGCGATCCGGCCGTCGGCTGCGGTCCGCCGCCGGTGCCGGCGGATCGGCGCGGCCGTGGCGTCGCCGCGGCGGCGCGGTCAGGGGGGGCGGTGTCGTGCATCGTCAGTCGTGCCAGTGTTCGGCGATGGCGCGCACCGTGGGCTCGATGGCCCGCAGCGCGCCCACCACGGCGGGGTCGAAATGGCTGCCGGCGGCCGCGATGATCTCGGCCATGGCCTCGGCATGGGGGTAGGGCGCCTTGTACGGCCGGCGGCTGATCAGCGCGTCGTAGACGTCGGCCACCGCCATCAGCCGGGCCGACAGCGGGATCGCCTCGCCGGCCAGGCTGTCGGGATAGCCGCTGCCGTCCCAGCGCTCGTGGTGGTGGCGGGCGATCTCCATGCCGTAGCGCAGGTAGTCGCTGCCGGAGGTGCCCATGCGCTGGGCCGCGCGCTGCAGCATCTCCCAGCCGCGCACGGCGTGGGTGCGCATGATCGCGAACTCCTCGGTCGTCAGCCGGCCGGGCTTGAGCAGGATGCCGTCAGGAATGGCGACCTTGCCGATGTCGTGCAGCGGCGCGGACTTGGCCAGCAGCTCCAGCGCCGCATCGTCGAGCGTGACGCCGCTGCCGGGCTGCTGGCGCAGCCAGTCGCCGAGCGCGCGCACGTACTCCTGGGTGCGCTTGACGTGGTGGCCGGTGTCCTCGTCGCGGAACTCGGCGAAGGACACCATCACGTGCAGCGTGGCCTCGCGCAGCAGGTCGACCTCGCGCAGCCGCTCGTCGAGTGCCGAGCGCAGGCCGCGGTTGTAGGCCCGCAGCTGGTCCTGGCTGGCCTTGAGCTGCAGCTGGGTGGCCACCCGGGCCAGCACGGTGGCCGGGTTGAAGGGCTTGTGGATGAAGTCCGCACCGCCGGCGGCAAAGCCGGCGCTCTCGTCCTCGGGCCGGCTCAGCGCGGTCAGGAACAGCACCGGAACGTGGGCCGTGCGGGCATCGGCCTTGAGCGCCCGGCACACGGCGTAGCCGTCGAGCTCGGGCATCATGATGTCGAGGATGATCAGGTCCGGCGGCTCGCGCCGGGCCAGCTCCAGCGCCTTGGCGCCGCCCGGCGCCAGCTGCACCCGGTACTGGCCGTCGAGCAGATGGGCCAGCAGCGCCAGATTGGCCGGCGTGTCGTCGACCACCAGCAGGCGCGGGCGTGCCGCCGCGCCCGGCAACGGCGTCGTCGGGGACGCGTCGATGGCGAGGGCGGAGGCCGGCAGCAGCCCCTCGGGCAGGTCACACGGATGCATGGTCGGGCGGGGGCTGGGTCGCCCTGGCAGGGCCGTCGTCTCGGGCATCGGTCGATGCGATGCCGGGCTGAAGCGCCGACGCGGCGCCGGTCTGCGCCGGCGTGCGCATGTCACGGTCGTGGGCCTGCCACTGGGCCAGCGTGGCCAGGGCGGCGTCGAAGTCCACGCGGTCGAGCGCATGGCCGATCTGGCGCCAGGTCACCGGTGGCACGGTGGTGCGGGCGGTCTCGCCGTGCTGCAACCACCAGCCGAGGGCCGCGCTGTCGCTGTCGGCCAGCAGGCGGGCGAAGGCCGACCAGTCGGGCGCCGCGCGAGCGCTGGCATCGGGCGGGCCGGCATCGGGCGGGCCGGAGGCGGTGTCGCCGGGCGCCGGGGCGCTGCGGTCGGTCGGACCGCGCGCTGCGTCGGCCGGATCGGCTGGCGCGCTCCCGGGGGCCTCCGGCCCGCCGCCGGCCGCGGGCGTGCGCGCCGGGCCGGCGGCCGGCGCGACCGGCACCGCGCCGAGCTGGTCGGCCACCTGGTCCAGATCGGTCAGCACCCGGGCCAGCACCTGGTCGGCCTGCTGCAGGGCCTGCCGGGTGGCAGCCGCCTCGCGCACCTGCACCGCGGCCTCGACCGCCGCCATGGCTTCGGCCAGCGTGTGTGCGCCCAGGGTGCCGGCCAGGCCGCGCAGCGTGTGGCTGGCGCGGCGCAGGCTTTCCCAGTCCTCCTGGGCGACCCAGCGCGTCCATTCGGCGATGCCGAGCGCATGGTCGCGGGCGAAGCCGCGCAGCAGGCGGCGCGCCAGGCTGGCGTTGCCGTCGCAATGGGCCAGCACCAGCCGGGTGTCGACGCTGGGGATGGGCGGCAGCGCCGAGGCCTGCGTGTCGGCGCCGTGGGCGCTGGCGTCGGGCGCCGGTGTCCGGGGCGCCGACGGGGCGCTCGATGCCGTCGCGGCCGGCCGTGCATCGGGGGCGGCGGCGCTCACGTAGGGGCGCAGTTGCGCGTAGAGGCGCTGCACGTCGATCGGCTTGGCGATGTGGCCCTGCATGCCCAGCTCGATGCAGCGCTCGCGCTCGCCGGCCATCGCGTGGGCCGTCATCGCCAGCACCGGCAGGCCGTCGTAGGCCGGCATCTGGCGCAGGCGGCGCACCGCCTCGTAGCCGTCCATCACCGGCATCTGCAGGTCCATCAGCACCACGTCGTAGGCGCCGGGGCCGTCGGCGCGCAGGCGCTCCAGCGCTTCCAGGCCGTTGTCGGCGCTGCGCAAGCGGGCGCCGCGGCCGGCCAGCAGCTCGGTGGCGAGCTGGCGGTTGATCTCGTTGTCCTCGACCAGCAGCACGCGCAGGCCGTCCAGACGGTCGCCGGCCCCGGCCCGGCCGCCACCGGCCGGCCGTTCGTCGACCTCGGCGAAGAGCCGGCGCAGGTCCTCCGGCATCACCGGCTTGTCGATCTGGCGCATGCTGCCCAGGGCCCGGGCGGTGGCCTGCAGCTGCGGCGAGCCGTAGGCGGTCATCACCACCACCCGCGGGGCGTCGGGCAGCTGGCGCAGGCGGCCCAGCAGCTGGGCGCCGTCCATGTCGGGCAGCACCCAGTCCAGCAGCATCAGGTCGTAGGGCAGCTGGCGACTGCTGGCCTCGGCCAGCTGGGCCAGCGCGGCGGTGCCGCTGTCGGCGCACGCCACCCGGCCGCCGGCGGCCGTGCCCACGCCCAGGCGCTGCAGCAGGGCCTGCACGCAGACGCGGGTGTCGCGCTGGTCATCGACCACCAGCACCCGCAGCGCATCGACGCCGGGCATGGCCTGCGGCAGATCGGGCCGCTCGGCCAGCGGCAGGCTCAGGTGCACGTCGAAGGTGGCGCCGGCCCCGGGCTGGCTGCGCACCTCCAGCCGTCCGCCCATCAGGCCGACCAGGCGCTTGGTGATGGCCAGGCCCAGCCCGGTGCCGCCGAAGCGCCGGGTGGTCGAGGCATCGGCCTGCACGAACTCGCGGAACAGCAGCTGGGTCTGTTCGGCGCTCAGGCCGATGCCGGTGTCGCGCACCCGCAGCAGCAGGCCGATGGTGGGCACCAGGCCGCCCGCGTGCGGGCCGTCGCCCTCGGCCACCGGCGGCAGCGCGTCCAGCGGCTCGCTGTCCACGCTCAGGCAGACCTGGCCGGCCGGCGTGAACTTGACCGCGTTGGACAGCAGATTGGTCAGCACCTGGCCCAGCCGCAGCGGATCGCCCAGCAGCACCGCGTGGCGGGTCAGCAGGGCCGGATCCAGGATCTCGCACAGCAGCTCCAGGCCCTTGTCCTGGGCCTTCTGGCGCACCAGGGCGATGGACTGCGCCAGCACGTCCTCCAGCCGCATCGGCGTGCGCTCCAGCACCAGGCCGCCGGCCTCGATCTTGGAGAAGTCCAGCACGTCGTTGATCAGGCCCAGCAGGTGGCGTGAGGCCTGCATCGCCTTGTCCAGGTAGTCGCGCTGGCGGGCGTCCAGATCGGTGCGCAGCGCCAGCTCGGTCATGCCCATGATCGCGTTCATGGGCGTGCGGATCTCGTGGCTCATGTTGGCCAGGAACAGCGTCTTGGCCTGCGCCGCCGATTGCGCCACGTCGCGCGCGGCGGCCAGCTCGGCCTGGTGGCGGTCGCGCCGCTGCAGCTCGTCGCGGATGGCCTCGGCCATCTGCTGCAGCGCGTCCGACAGGTCGTCGAGCTCGTCGGTCTGGCCGCGGGCCAGGCCGGCGCGGGCCTCGTAGTCGCCCTGGGCATGGCGGCGCGCGGTGGCGGCCAGCCGGTCCAGCGGCCGCAGCACGCGGCGCTGCAGCAGGGCCGAGACCGCCAGCAGCAGCGGCAGCAGCAGCAGGTTCAGCCCCAGGCTGGACAGCACCATGCGGCTGAGCTCGTCATGGGCCTGGGCCACCTGGGTGCCGGTGCGCGTGTCGATCAGCCGCACCAGGCGCGAGACGCTGTCGGTCAGGCGGGCGCGCTGGGCGGCATAGGTCTGGTCGTGGACGCGTTCGCGGGCGTAGGCCGGATCGGGCGTGCCGTCATCGACGAACTGCTGACGCTGGCGGTCATAGAGGCCCTGGGTGGCGGCGAAGGCGATTTTCTCGATGCCCATCAGCTCGCGCGTGTCCTCCAGCACCCGGTTGACGGCGGCCAGCTCCTCGGCCGTCGCGCCGACCTGACGGAAACGCTCGCCCAGCCGCACGGTGGCGCCCGACTTGCCCAGCGCGCTGCGCGGTGTGCGCTGGTTGGCCAGCATCTCGCGCCAGTACTGGGCCGGATCCTCGGTGGCCGGCATCGGGGCCTCGCCGTCGCGCACGGCCAGGATGTCGTAGTAGATCTCCAGGTAGCGGGTGTCGCCGGTGGTGGTGTAGCCCTGCACCAGCTGCGACAGCAGATCGACCTCCTGCACCAGCTGCCGCGTCAGGCCACTGGCGGCCTCGCGGGCGTTCAGCGCCACCTGGACCCGGCTGTCGGCCCGCTGGATCAGCGTCAGCAGGCCGCCGTTGGCCACGGCGGTGCACATCACCAGCGCGAAGAAACCGCGGGATTGTCTGCTCAGGCGCATCGGGAGGCTCGTCGTTCCAGGCGGGGCGGCGCCTGTTCCGGGACGGAGCGGGCGCTGCGGCGATCCTGCGCTGGAATCGGCCCGGCCCATGCGCGGAAAAGCGCCGTCGGCCGTGCCCGCCGGCGGCCGACGGGCGCGAGGGCCCCCGAGACCGGCCGCGCGTTTCGCCGGTGCAAACGGCTTTCCGCCATGCGGAAAATTCGTCTGCTGCGGCGCAGCAGATGCTTTCACGGGGTCAAATGACTTGCCGCATCATGGAATGACGACCGCAAGTCATTGATTTTCAAGGACAACAAATTTAGTCTTCTATAAGACATAAGTGTTGGCCTGAACGAGGTGCGCCGTTACGCTAGAGGCACTGAATCGCTCAACCCCCCGTCTTCCGACCCCTTGCTCAGGAGCTCACGATGACCAAGCTGACCCGCGAACAACAGATCGCCGCCCTCGAAAAGGACTGGGCTGAAAACCCCCGCTGGAAGCTCGTCAAGCGCGGCTACAGCGCCGCTGACGTCGTCCGCCTGCGCGGCAGCATGCAGCCCGAGTACACGCTGGCCAAGAACGGCGCCGAGAAGCTGTGGGAGAAGGTCAACGGCGGCGCCAAGAAGGGCTACGTGAACGCCTTCGGCGCGATCACCGCCGGCCAGGCGATGCAGCAGGCCAAGGCCGGCCTGGAAGCCGTGTACCTGTCGGGCTGGCAGGTCGCCGCCGACGGCAACACCTCCGAGACCATGTACCCGGACCAGTCGCTGTACGCCTACGACTCGGTGCCGACGATGGTCCGCCGCATCAACAACACCTTCAAGCGTGCCGACGAGATCCAGTGGGGCCGCGGCATCAACCCCGGTGACGAAGGCTTCGTCGACTACTTCCTGCCGATCGTCGCGGACGCGGAAGCCGGTTTCGGCGGCGTGCTGAACGCCTTCGAGCTGATGAAGAACATGATCGCGTCGGGCGCTGCCGGCGTGCACTTCGAAGACCAGCTGGCCGCCGTCAAGAAGTGCGGCCACATGGGTGGCAAGGTGCTGGTGCCGACCCGTGAAGCGGTCGAGAAGCTGATCGCCGCGCGCTTCGCCGCCGACGTGATGGGCGTGCCCACCATCGTGCTGGCCCGCACCGATGCCGAAGCCGCCAACCTGCTGACCAGCGACTGCGACGACAACGACAAGCCCTTCGTCACCGGCGAACGCACCCAGGAAGGCTTCTATCGGGTCAAGAACGGTCTGGAGCAGGCCATCAGCCGCGGCGTCGCCTACGCGCCCTACGCCGACCTGGTGTGGTGCGAAACCGGCGTGCCTGACATCGGCTTCGCCCGTGAGTTCGCGCAGGCCGTGCACGCCGCCTGCCCGGGCAAGCTGCTGAGCTACAACTGCTCGCCCTCGTTCAACTGGAAGAAGAACCTGGACGACAAGCAGATCGCCGCCTTCCAGGAAGACCTGTCGGCCCTGGGCTACAAGTACCAGTTCATCACGCTGGCCGGCATCCACATCAACTGGTACAACACGTTCCAGTTCGCCCACGCCTACGCCCGCGGCGAAGGCATGAAGCACTACACCGAGATGGTGCAAGAGCCGGAATTCGCCGCTCGCGAAAAGGGCTACACCTTCGTGTCGCACCAGCAGGAAGTCGGCGCCGGCTACTTCGACGACGTGACCACCGTCATCCAGGGCGGCTCGTCCAGCGTCAAGGCGCTGACCGGCTCGACCGAGGAAGAGCAGTTCCACTGATCTTCACGGGCGCGGACCCGGCGTGAGGGCGCCGGGGCCCGCGACACATGCCCGCCACGCAGTGCATCGGCCGTGCAGGACGGTCGAGGCCCTGCCTGCCGTGTCGGCCTGGGGAGGTCGGTACGGCTCAAGGGCCCGGCCATGCCGGGCCCTTCGTGCGTCCGGATCGTGCGTCCGGAGCCCGGACGGGCCGACACCGCGCCGGCCCGCGTGGCGCAGCCATGCCCGTGGCGATGCGCGATCATCGCGCCATGGTGCAAGACGATGGTCGGTGGGTGAGGCAGCGGTTGTGGCGGCGGCTGGCGTGCGCGGGTGACGGGTCCGCTCGGGGGCCGGGCCCTTTTGCGGATGCGATCGCGATCGCGGTCACGGTCGCCATCATGGTCACGAACCGGTGCCCCGCCCGGGCGCAGCGCCGGCGATGAGCCGCCTGTCGCCCCGCATGCAGGGCCTGGTCGAGCGCATCGCCCGCGCCGGCCAGCTGCCCTGGCACCGCCAGAGCCCCGAGCAGGCCCGCGCCGCCTACGTCCGCGTGGCCGAGGTGCTGGACCTGCCGCGCGAGCGGCGGGTGCTGGCCCGCGACCTGAACCTGACGCAGCCGCCGGCCCGCGCCTTCGACGCGCCCGGCCAGGGCCTGCCTGCGCGCCTGTACCGGCATCCGGACATCGACCGGCCGGCCGTGCTGCTGTATGCGCACGGTGGCGGCTTCGTCATCGGCGGGCTGGAGACCCACGACAGCCTGTGCCGCCAGCTGTGCTGGCGCTCGGGCGTGGCCGTGCTGGCCGTCGACTACCGGCTGGCGCCCGAGCACCCGTTCCCGGCCGCGGTCGACGACCTCTGGTTGGCGCTGCGCTGGCTGGCCGATGGCGGCGCGGCAGCGCTCGGCCTGGACCCGTCGTGCCTGGCCGTCGGCGGTGATTCGGCCGGCGCGACGCTGGCCGCCGTGACCGCGCTGCAGGCCCGGGATGCCGGCCTGGCGCTGGCCCTGCAGCTGCTGATCACCCCCGGCGTGGCGCCCGACGACGCCTGGCCGAGCCGGCGCCTGCATGCCCAGGGCGTCCTGCTGGACGCGGTCACGCTGGACTGGTTCTTCGACCACTACGCGCCCCGCGCCCGACGCCACGACTGGCGCTATGCACCGCTGCTGGCGCCGGATCTGGCCGGCGTGGCGCCGACGGCCCTGCTGCTGGCCGAATGCGATCCGCTGGTCGACGAGGGCCTGGCCTGGGGCGACCGCCTGCGCGCCGAGGGCGTGGCGGTCGATCTGGAGTTGGTGCGCGGCGTCACCCACGACTTCATCAAGATGGGCCGCGCGCTGCCCGAGGCGCTGGCGGCGCAGGACTGGGCGGCCACCGCGCTGGCCGCGGCCACCGGCACGCCGCGGCCGTGATGGCGTGGCGCCGTGGCGCCGCGCCTTGTCGCGTCACGCTGCGCTGCGCCATGCCACGCATGCAACATGCCGTGCCGGTGCCGTGCCGTGCCGTGCCGTGCCGGTGCCGGTGCCGCCGCGCGTCCGCCCGGCGCCGGCCGTGGGAACATCGCGCTCATGAGCCAGCTCCCCGACACGCCATCGTCCCCGTCCGGCCCGACGCCGGATGCCGCGCCCCCGTCCGCCGTGCGCAGCGTGCCGGCCACGCCTGCCGACGCCTCGCCGGCCCTGCGCGTGCGCACCGGCGACTGGGCGACGCTGGGCCCGGCCGCCTCGGTCGTGCGCCAGCGCGTGTTCGTCGAGGAGCAGGGCGTGCCGGCCGAGCTGGAGCTCGACGAGGCCGATGCCCTCTGCGTCCATGCGCTGGCCGAGGATGACGGCGGCGTCATCGGCACCGGTCGTCTGCTGCCGGCCGAGGCCGGCGTGGCCAAGGTCGGCCGCATGGCGGTGCTGCCGCGTGGGCGGGGGCGCGGCATCGGCGCCGCGCTGCTGCGGGCACTGACCGAGGCCGCCGTGGCCCGCGGCGACCGCGAGCTGCGCCTGCATGCCCAGCTCAGCGCCCGCGGCTTCTACGAGCGCGCCGGCTATGCGGTCGACGGCGAGGTCTTCGTCGAGGCCGGCATCGAGCACATCGAGATGGCGCGCCGGCTGGGCTGAGCCCGCCGGCCGTCGGGTGACGGCCGATCAGCAGGGCCCTGGGCCCGGCGGTGCCGGCCGCGCCGCTCAGGCCGCCTCGGTCGGCAGTGCGTAGGGCAGGGCCACGGGCTGCAGGGCCGGGCCGTCGGCCGCCAGCGCGTGCAGCGAGCCCTCGGCGCACGCCGCCAGCTTGATCTCGACCAGCGCCGTGGCGCCGCCATCGGCACGCGCCGCGGCCAGCGCCACCAGGCCGGCCGGCTGGCCCGGATCGGCGCTGTGGAAGATCTCCTGGCCCGGGCTCAGCGCCACCGGGCTGTCGAACAGCATCGCGCGGCGCTTGAGCGTGCCGCGGTACTGGCTGCGCGCCACCACCTCCTGGCCCGGATAGCAGCCCTTCTGGAAGGACACGCCGCCGACCAACTCCAGATTGACCATCTGCGGCACGAACTGCTCGACCGTCGCCGCGACGATGCGCGGCACGCCGCTGCGCACCTCCAGCGCGGCCCAGGTGGCGGCCTCCAGCGCCGGCAAGGCGGGCGCCGGCGCCTCGGCCGGCTGCACCAGCAGATAACGGGCGCAGGGCGCGGCGCCGTCGGTGGCGCTGGCGTCCGGCAGGCGCACGATCTGGGCGCCGTCGCGCTCGGTGGTGGCCCAGGCCGCGGCCGGCGCGGCCTCACCCAGCCAGGCGGTGGCAGCCGCGCCCACCAGGCCCCAGACGGCCTGGCTGGCCGACGCATCGGCCAGCTTGCACTGCGCGCGCAGCACGAACATCGACAGCCGCTTGAGCGTGGGTGCCAGCAGGTCGGCGCTGCAGGCCAGCCACACGCGCTCGGGCTGCGGGCGCCAGAAGATGAAGCTGGCCAGCAGCCGGCCCTTGGCCGAGCAGTAGCCGCCGATGCGGGCGGTGCCGGCGTTCAGGTGGTCGACATCCTGGGTCAGCTGGCCGTGCAGGAACTTCGCTGCATCGGCACCCTGGGCCTCGATCAGGCCCCAGTCGGTCAGGCGCAGGGCGCCGGCGGGGAGGGCAGTGGTGCTCATGCGCGTCATTATTATCATCACGCCCCATGTTCCGCCTGCCCCTGCCGTCCGCATGGCCGAGTCGCGCACTCGCCGCCTGAAGCCCCGTCCGCCACGGCGCGCGGGACCTGGGCTGGCGCGCCTGCTGACCCGGGCCCTGCTGCTGGTGCTCGTCACGGGGCTGGCCGTGGCCGGCGGCGTGGCCTGGTGGCTGCAGCGGCCGTTGCCGCTGCCTGCGGCCGGTGCCGAGCTGTCGATCGAGCCGGGCACCGCGCCGCGCCAGATCGCCCGCGACTGGGTGGCCGCCGGTGTCGACGTCGACGAGCGCCTGCTCTACGCCTGGTTCCGCGTCAGCGGTCAGGCCCGCCAGATCCGCGCCGGCAGCTACCGGCTGCAGCCCGGCGACAGCGTGCGCGACCTGCTGCAGCGCATGGTCGCCGGCGACAGCGTGATGCAGGCCGTGCGCCTGATCGACGGCTGGACCTTCCGCCGCTGGCGCGAGGAACTGGCCCGCGCGCCCGGCCTGCGCCACGAGGCCGCCCACCTCGACGACGCCGCGCTGATGGCCGCCCTCGGCCTGGCCGGCCGCGCGCCCGAGGGCCGCTTCCTGCCCGACACCTATCTGTACGGCCCCGGCGTCAGCGAGCTGACGGTGATGCGCCGCGCCGCGCAGGCCATGCAGCGCACGCTCGACGCCGCCTGGGCGCAGCGCGCGCCCGATCTGCCGCTGCGCAGCCCGGACGAGGCGCTGATCCTGGCCTCGCTGGTCGAGAAGGAGACCGGGCTGGCCGCCGACCGCGGCCGCATCGCCGGCGTCTTCATCAACCGCCTGCGCCTGGGCATGCCGCTGCAGACCGACCCGAGCGTGATCTACGGCCTGGGCACGGCCTTCGACGGCGACCTGCGCCGCGCCGACCTGCGCCGCGACACGCCGTGGAACACCTACACCCGCCGCGGCCTGCCGCCGACCCCGATCGCCATGCCCGGCCGCGCCGCGCTGCAGGCCGCGCTGCACCCCGAGGCCACGCGCGCGCTGTACTTCGTCGCCCGCGGCGACGGCAGCAGCGTCTTCAGCGACGATCTGGCGGCCCACAATCGGGCCGTCGACCGCTACCAGCGGCGCGCCAGTCCGCCCTGAGCGCCGCCCGTACTCCGCACTCAGCACTCCGCCGTGCGACCACCGCCGCCCGCGGCCGATGCCGCGGCCGATGCCGCGGCCGATGCCGCGGCCGCGCCCAAGGGCGTCCGACCCGTCCTGCCGGTCGATCCCGATCCTGTTCCCGATCCCGCCCCCTTCAGCCCCTTCCGCCCCTCCCGCGCCGTGCATCCTGATCCCGCTTCCCGTGGCCCGAATCCCACCGCCGTGCCGGCCGACGCATCGCCGGCCGTGCCCGCCGTCGCCCGAGGCCGCTTCATCACCGTCGAGGGCATCGACGGCGCGGGCAAGTCCAGCCATGTGCAGGCGCTGGCCGAGGCCATCGAGGCCGCCGGCCACCCGCTGCTGCGCACCCGCGAGCCTGGCGGCACCGAGCTGGCCGAGGCCCTGCGCGCGCTCTTCCTGCACCGCGAGATGGACGCGCTGACCGAGGCGCTGCTGGTCTTCGCCGCCCGGCGCGACCATCTGCAGCGCGTGATCGCCCCCGCGCTGGCCGCCGGCACCTGGGTGCTGTGCGACCGTTTCACCGACGCCACCTTCGCCTACCAGGGCGCCGGCCGCGGCTTCGACACCGCCGTGCTGGCCACGTTGGAGACCTGGGTCAGCCGCGGGCTGCCGACGGCCGAGGGCGGTGAGAGCCGTGAGAGCGCCTTGGCAGCGGCGGCCGCAGCGGCCGGTGAGGGGGGCTCGCCTGCCGCTGCCACCGCTGCCACCGCTGCCACCGCTGCCACCGCTGCCACCGGGGCCGTCGCGCCCGCGGCGCCGCTCGCCGAGCCCCTGCTGCAACCCGACCTCACGCTGTGGTTCGACGTCGACCCGGCCGAGGCCGCGCGCCGCCGCGCCGCCGCCCGCGAGGCCGACCGCCTGGAGGCCGAGGACCTGGCCTTCTTCGACCGCGTGCGCGACGGCTATGCCCGACGCGCCGCCGCCCATCCGCAGCGCATCCAGCGCATCGACGCCGGCCGCCCGCTGGACGAGGTGCGCGCCGCCGCGCTGGCCGCGCTCGCCGCCCGGCCCTGGGGCGCCGAAGCCTGACAATCCGCGACCCGTCCGTTCCGCGCCCGACGCTCTCCATGGCCACCTCCACGCCCCGTAGTCCTGCCCGCACGTCCGAGCCCCTGGTGCCCGGCGTGGCCGCCGACGGCACGCTGCCGCTGCCCTGGCTGGCCGCGCCGCTGCAGGCCGCCCACCGGCTGCAGCGCAGCCACGCGCTGCTGCTGCAGGGCGCGGCCGGCGTCGGTCATCTGGAGTTCGCGCTGCTGCTGGCCCAGACCCAGTTGTGCGAGTCGCCCCGCACCCTCGATGACGGCCGCACCCCGCTGGCCTGCGGCCGTTGCGCCAGCTGCCATCTGGTGGCCACCCGCGTCCACCCCGATCTGCTGCTGCTGCTGCCCGAGGCCTGGCGCGTGCGCCTGGGCTGGCTGGGCGAGGACGAGGGCCGGCTGGCCAAGGGCGAGGCCAAGCCCAGCAAGGACCTGAAGGTCGATCAGGTGCGTCAGGGCATCGCCTGGACCCAGCAGACCAGCGGCCGCGGCCGTGGCAAGTGCCTGGTGCTGCACCCGGCCGATGCGCTGAACACCCCGGCGGCCAACGCGCTGCTGAAGACGCTGGAGGAGCCGCCCGCCGGCCAGCGCCTGATCCTCACCACCACCGATGCCGAGCAGCTGCTGCCCACCGTGCGCAGCCGCTGCCAGAAGCTGGTGCTGCCGCTGCCCGCCCCGCACGATGCGCGCGCCTGGCTGGAGGCCCGCGGCCTGGCGCAGGCCGAGGCCCTGCTGGCGGCCACCGGCGGCAGCCCGCTGGAGGCGCTGGTCTGGGCCGAGGAGGGGCTGGACGGCACGCTGCTGGCCGCCTTGCCGCAGCAGCTGGCGCGCGGTGACGGCTCTGCCCTGGCCGGGCGCGCGCTGCCGCGGGTGCTCGATCTGCTGCTGAAGTTCGCCCACGACGCGGCCGCGCGCGCCGTCGGTGGCGCCCCGCGCTTCTTCGCCGACGCGAACTGGCCGGCGGGCGCCCCGGCGCTGCCCGCGCTGCTGGACTGGCAGCGCACCCTGATGCGCACCGCGCGCCACGACGAACACCCCTGGAACGCGCCACTGCTGCTCGAATCCCTGGTGGAGCAGGGCGCCGCCTGCTGGCCCCGCGGACCGGCCCGCGCCGGCGCCGCACGCGGGGGGCCCGCCGGGCGCGCTTCGCTACACTCGGGCGCATGAGCTCCGACGCTTCCCTGCCTCCGCTGTCCCTGGTGCCGATGGGCGAGGCGCCCGGTGTCCAGGCGTCCGACGATGGCGGTGCCGCCTTCGCGCCGACCAACATGATGGGCCTGGGCGGGCAGACCGCGCTGGCCGGCCTGAGCGCGCAGACCCAGCTCGGCAACAACCTCGGGGCGCCGGTCAGCCCGCGCCGGCCCGCCGGCGGCACCACGGCCTCCGGCCGGCCCAGCGTGATGCAGCTGGTCTTCCGCGAGCGCGGCGCGCTGTACGCCGCCTACATGCCGGTGCTGGCCTTCGGGGGCCTGTTCGTGCCCACCACGCGCGAGTACCACCTGGGCGACGACATCTACCTGCTGCTGACCCTGCCCGACGACCCGCAGCGCTATCCGGTCGCCGGCAAGGTGGCCTGGATCACGCCCGGCAACGTCTCCGGCGGCCGCACGCAGGGCGTGGGCGTCGCCTTCCCGTCCGACGAGAAATCCGCCGTGCTGCGGGCGCGCATCGAGGAAATCCTCGGCACGCACATCTCGTCGCAGAAACCCACCCAGACCGTCTGACACGGGTGGTGGTGGCGTCCGGCGCCGGGCGCGTGCCGCGCCCGCCCTGGAACACCGTGGACTTCATCGATTCCCACTGCCACCTGACCTTCCCCGAGCTCGCCAGCCAGCTGCCGGCCGTGCTCGACGCGATGGCCGCCGCCTCGGTGCGGCGCGCCGTCGTCATCTGCACCACGCTGGAGGAGGCCGACGCGGTGCAGGCCCTGGCCGCCGCCCACCCGAACCTGTGGGCCACCGTCGGCGTGCACCCCGACAACGAGGGCGTGACCGAGCCCGACGTCGACACCCTGCTGGCCCTGGCCGCGCGCCCGCGCATCGTGGCCATCGGCGAGACCGGGCTCGACTACTACCGCCTGAACGGCCGCGGCATCGCCGACATGGCCTGGCAGCGCGAGCGCCTGCGCGTGCACATCCGCGCGGCGCGGGCCTGCGCCAAGCCGCTGGTGATCCACACCCGCAGCGCCAGCGCCGACACCCTGGCCATCCTGCAGGAAGAGGGTGGGCGCGAGGCGGGCGGCGTGTTCCACTGCTTCACCGAGACGGCCGAGGTCGCCCGGGCAGCGCTGGACATGGGCTTCCACATCTCGTTTTCCGGCATCCTGAGCTTCAAGAACGCGGCCGATCTGCGCCAGGTCGCCTCGTTCGTGCCGCTGGACCGCTGCCTGATCGAGACCGACAGCCCCTACCTCGCGCCGATGCCGCATCGGGGCAAGACGAACACGCCGGCCTGGGTGCCGCTGGTGGCCCGCCACCTCGCCGACGCCAAGGGCCTGCCGCTGGAGGAGATCGCCGCCGCGACCACCGCCAACGCCAACCGCCTGTTCGCCCTGCCGCCGCTGTGAGGACCGGCCGTGATGCCCGCATGACACGTCCCTGAACGGAGCGCCGCGCCGGCGGCCGGACAGGGCGCAGAGGAGACCTCCGCGATGTCCGATCCCGTGCAGCCCACCGTCCTGGTCGATCACTTCCGCGCCGCCGCCCAGCGCGCGGCCGACGGCAACGCCTACCAGGGCCTGCAGGTCCACGCACTCGCCGGCCTGCATCCGTACCTGGCCGGGCAGGTGCAGCGCTGGTTTCAGCCCGGCGCGCGGCTGATCGATCTGGCCGCCGGCTCGGGCGCGATGTGCCGGCGCCTGGCCGATCTGGGCTACCGGCCCACCGGCGTCGACTACGTCGGCGAGAACTTCCGCCCGCGCGACATCCCGTTCCGCCAGTGCGACCTGAACCAGGACTTCGCCCCCGCCTTCGCCGGGGAGGGCATCGCCGCCATCCTGGCCTCCGAGATCATCGAGCACCTGGAGAACCCGCGCCATTTCGCGCGCCAGTGCCACGCGCTGCTGCCGCCCGGCGGCCGCCTGATCCTGACCACGCCCAACGTCGACAGCCCGGCCTCGGTGATGGTGTACGCCCGCACCGGCATGCACCTGTGGTTCAACGACGTCGAGTACCGCAACCAGGGCCACATCAGCCCGCTGTCGCAGTGGCAGATCGGCAAGGCCTTCGGCGAGGCGGGCTTCCGCACGCTGTGGCAGGGCTCGTTCGGGGCCGGGCACAGCCTGGTCGAGGGCTCGCGCCTGAAGCGCACGCTGGCGCGCGCCTTCGCCCGCTTCAGCCGGCTGCCGGCGGACTTGCGTGGTGAAATCTACGTCGCCGTCTTCGAACGACCGGCCGCCCCCGACGCGCCGATTTCCCCACCTGACGCCGCCGCAGCGGCCGCGCCGCCCGCCGCGCCCCGTACCTGACGCCGGGGTCGAGCGGACCGGAGCGCGGCCGGCGGCCGGCCCCACGCCCCGACGCCTGTGTCCACCGGTCCCGCCCCCGATCTGTTCTCCGCCGCGCCGTCCGAGCCCGACATCCCGCCGGCCGAGGCCGCCCGTGCCGCCGCCCTGCGCGCGCAACTGACCCACCACGCCGAGCGCTACTACGTCTTCGACGCACCGGAGATCCCGGACGCCGAGTACGACCGCCTGTTCCAGGAACTGCAGGCCCTCGAATCCCGCTGGCCCGCGCTGCGCACCGCCGATTCCCCGACCCAGCGCGTGGGCGGCGCCGTGCTCGACGGCTTCACGCCCGTGCCCCACGCGGTGCCCATGCTCAGCATCCGCACCGAGACCGACACCGAGCCCACCGGCGCCACCACCTTCGACACCCGCGTGCGGCGCGAGGCGGGCCTGGCCGAGGACGCCCCGCCGGTGGCCTACAGCGTCGAGCTGAAGTTCGACGGCCTGGCCATCAACCTGCGCTACGAGCACGGCGTGCTGGTGCAGGCCGCCACCCGCGGTGACGGCGAGACCGGCGAGGACGTCACGCAGAACATCCGCACCGTGCGCGGCCATGCCGGCGCCGGTGGCGGCGTGCCGCTGCGCCTGCAGGGCAGCGCCTGGCCGCCGGTGCTGGAGGTGCGCGGCGAGGTCTACATGCGCCGCGACGACTTCGAGGCCCTGAACGAACGCCAGCGCGAGCGCGGCGACAAGACCTTCGTCAACCCGCGCAATGCCGCGGCCGGCGCCGTGCGCCAGCTGGACCCGGCCATCGCCGCCCAGCGCCCGCTGAGCTTCTACGCCTACGGCCTGGGCGAGGTGCAGGGCTGGGCCCTGCCTGAAGCTGACGACGCCACCCACAGCCAGATCCTGCAGGCCCTGGCCGACTTCGGCCTGCCCGTGTGCGACACCCGCGCCGTCGTCGAGGGCGCAGACGGCCTGGCCGACTTCCACCGCCGCGTCGGCGCCGGCCGCGACGCGCTGCCCTTCGACATCGACGGCGTGGTCTACAAGGTCGACAGCCTGGCCCTGCAGCGCCGGCTGGGCTTCGTCACCCGCGAGCCGCGCTGGGCCGTCGCCCACAAGTACCCCGCGCAGGAGCAGGCCACGCTGCTGGAGCGCATCGAGATCCAGGTCGGCCGCACCGGCAAGCTGACGCCGGTGGCCAAGCTGGCGCCGGTGTTCGTCGGCGGCACCACCGTCAGCAATGCCACGCTGCACAACATGTTCGAGACCCGGCGCAAGGGCGTGCGCGTGGGCGACCGGGTGATCGTGCGGCGGGCCGGCGACGTGATCCCCGAGGTGGTGGGCCGCATCCCCGGCGAGCGCGCCGGCTACGTGCCCAACTTCCGCATCTGGCCACGCACCTGCCCGGCCTGCGGCAGCCCGGCCGAACGCGAGAAGGGCGGCATGGACTACCGCTGCGTCGGCGGCCTGTACTGCCCGGCCCAGCGCAAGCAGGCCCTGCTGCACTTTGCCGGCCGCCGCGCGATGGATGTCGAGGGCCTGGGCGACAAGCTGGTCGACCAGCTGGTGGACAGCGGCCTGATCCGCACGCTGCCCGAGCTCTACACCCTCGGCCTGGCCAAGCTGACAGCCCTGGAGCGCATGGGCGAGAAAAGCGCGCTGAACCTGCTGGACGGCCTGGAGCGCAGCAAGCAGACGACCCTCGGCCGCTTCCTGTTCGCCCTCGGCATCCGCCAGGTGGGCGAGGCCACCGCCAAGGAGCTGGCCCGCCACTTCGGCAGCCTGGACAAGCTGATGGACGCGCCCGAGGCCGAGCTGCAACAGGTGCCCGACGTCGGCCCCATCGTGGCCCACGCCATCCGCGCCTTCTTCGACCAGCCGCACAACCGCGAGGTGGTCGAGCGCCTGCGCGCGGCCGGCATCACCTGGCCCGAAGGCGAGGGCGCCACCACCGTGCCGCAGACCCTGGCCGGCAAGACCCTGGTGCTGACCGGCACCCTGCCCACCCTCGGCCGCGACGACGCCAAGGCCCTGGTGGAGGCCGCCGGCGGCAAGGTGGCCGGCTCCGTCAGCAAGAAGACCTGGGCCGTGGTGGCCGGCGCCGAAGCCGGCAGCAAGCTGGAGAAGGCCCAGACCCTCGGCATCCCCGTGCTGGACGAAGCCGGCCTGCACGCCGTGCTGGCCACCGGCGAACTGCCCGGCGCACCCGGCACCGCCGGCGCCCCCACCACGCCCGACGCGGCGCCTGCCACCCCCGCCGACCCCAGCCCGGAGGCCTGAACCATGCCCGTGCGCGAGATCCTGAAGATGGGCGACGCCCGCCTGCTGCGCGTGGCCCGGCCGGTGCCCGCCTTCGACACACCCGAACTGCACGCCCTGGTGCGCGACCTGCTGGACACCATGGCCGCCGCCCACGGCGCCGGCATCGCCGCCCCGCAGATCGGCGTCGACCTGCAGGTGGTGGTCTTCGGCAGCGGCGAGATCAACCCGCGCTACCCCGACCAGCCCCCGGTGCCCCGCACCGTGCTGTGCAACCCGGTGATCACGCCGCTGACCGCCCCGCTGAGCACCCCACTGACGGCCGATGCCCCCGACACCGGGCCGGAAGAAGAAGACGGCTGGGAAGGCTGCCTGTCCGTGCCCGGCCTGCGCGGCCAGGTGCCCCGCTGGCGCCGCATCCGCTACACCGGCACCGACCCCGAAGGCCGCCCCATCGACCGCGAGGCCGAAGGCTTCCACGCCCGCGTGGTGCAACACGAGTGCGACCACCTGATCGGCCGCCTGTACCCGACCCGCATGCGCGACCTGACGACGCTGGGGTACACGGCGGTGTTGTTTCCGGAGTTGGGGGATGGGGTGCCGGGGGGGTGAGGGGGAGGGTGGCTGGGTGGGGGCTTACCGTTGATCGAAGCCAGACCTGCACGATGCCGTGATGTGACATTTGCACACCGGTCTTGGCTGGCTGTCACCCAGCGGCCAGAATGAGCGGCACACAGGTGCGGCCTAGCGACGGCTGTACACGCCGTGAATGCTTGTCGGCTCTCAACTCTGGACTTGTTGGTGTCAACCTTGAACTGCAGCGCGGGCGGTGAACCCAGAGGGGCACTTCTTGAAACCCCGCGCCTGACGCCCCCACCCCGCGCTGACCTGCGGCAACATCGCCCCTCATGATCAGCCCGCGCATCAAGCCCTCCGCGTTCTTCCCTGAGGAGGCGCCCGACGATCTGTTCCTGGTGCGCCAGCGCAAGGCCAAGCTCGAAGGTTATGTGCAGAGCCTGGCGGCGATGGACGAGCTGATCGACTTCGGGGCGATGGCTGCTGCGGTGGATCGGGCCTGCCCCCGGCCCGACCGCAGCAAGGGCGGCCGCCCGCCGTACGCCACCGAGGTACTGGTGCGCATGGTCTTCCTGCAGGGCCTGTACAACCTGGCGGACGAGCAGTGCGAGCACCAGGTGCTCGACCGTCTGAGCTTCCAGCGCTTCTGTCGGCTCGATGGCGCACTGCACATTCCGGATGCGCGCACGCTGTGGTCGTTCCGACAGCGCTTGGCCCACGGCGGACTGGGGGCCAAGGCGATCTTCGAGACGCTGAGCCAGCAGTTGCAGCGTCATGGCTACATCCCGCGCGGCGGGCAGATCGTCGATGCGAGCATCGTGCAGGCGCCGATCACGCAGGCCACCACCCAGGAGCGCAAGACGCTGAACAAGGGCGAGGACCCTGCAGGCTGGAGCAAGAAGCGGCTGGCGCACACCGATCAGGATGCGCGTTGGACGCAGAAGCACGGCAAGTCGTACTACGGCTACAAGCTGCACGGCAACGTGGACGCACGCTACAAGCTGATCCGACGCATCGCGATCACGGCAGCCAATGCCGACGATGGCCACCAGCTGCCGAAGGTGCTGCAGACGGCCAACACGCGGGGCCGCTTGTGGGCCGATCGCGCCTACGACAGCGAAGCCAATCGCCAGGCGCTGCGCCAGCACGGGCTGTGCGACGGCATCGCGCGCCGGGCCCGGCCGGGCCAGACGGCCAAGGTGAGGCTCAAGCAGCGCAACAAGACGATCAGCCGGACTCGGGCGCGGGTCGAGCACGTCTTCGCGGCGCTGCACCAGCAGGGCGGCAAGTGCGTACGGGCGATGAGCCTGGCGCGCGTGGCATACAACGCGCGGCGGCTGGCGTGGCTGGTCAAGAGCGGAAGTCCGCCTGCGAGGGTGGTGTGAGGGGTGCCAGGACTTGTTCGCGGGCTGCGGACGGGCCGGTGAGGCGCTGCAGGCGGCTGCGGCAGGCATGTGCGGGCCTGTCACGGTCGGCTCCGGGCGGTCTCAGGGCGTTGAGACGGGTTTCGGGAAGTGCCCTGATGCAATCGCCCTGTCTACAACCCCACGCGGCGCCACTCGACGACTGCCGGCCTTTCGCCGGTAGAGTTCGAGCAGCGCCATTCCCAGAGGCTAGATGGTGTCTAGGAAAACCGGGGCGATTCAGCCCTGCTATGAACGTATCCCGACGCGCCGGAAAGTGAGGGTACCCAAATCTCAACCCTAGTCATCCTGGTCGACTACGACAACGTCGAGCCACGACACAAAGGAGCCGGTCCAGTAGCGCTGGCTCGCGTACTGGCGGCTGCCGTCCCCGAGGATGTGCTGGCGAGGCACAGTGCAGTTCTGGTTCGCCTGTACGGCGGCTGGCGCGAGCGGGGAAACCTCACGCCATCTGCTCAGCGGTTGATTCCCGACATCCGCAGTGGCTCTCCATGCATAGTCCAGCTAGAACACAGCGGCGCCCTTCATCCCTTCAGACTGACCACTGAGCTGGCTGATGGTCCGCTCGGAAGCGGTATCTCTCTCGAAGAGACTCTTGTGCGCGAACGTGGACTTCGAAAGTTCCGCGCAAGATCAGGTGCTCCGGCAGCGTGCGCCTCGCAGTCAAATTGTGGAATGAGTACGTATCATGGCTTTACGCAGGCCACGGCTTGCGTGGTGGCCGGTTGTGGAACCACGCTTGGCGACGTCCTCGTGCGAGACGAGCAAAAGATGGTCGACACACTGCTGGTCGCAGACATCGCTGTGCACTCGCTCACTACCGGCGCCAGTGACCTCGTGGTGGTTTCTTCGGACATAGACATGTGGCCAGGGGTGCTGCTCGCTGTGCAGGCTGGATGTCATGTGACTCACATTCACACAAAGCCTGGCTGGAGGACCCAAAGTCATCTGATGCGCACGCTCCGCCACGCCGCCGGTCAAGCCTACCGGCAACTCACAGTTTAGGAGACCATATGGACATCACCACTTTTCGCAGAGTGCTAACCGCCTTTGCAGATGAGCCGTCGGATGTCGACATTCGGTTGGGAAAGGTCGTCGCCCAAGTGCGAGATGACGTTATTGATGCGACGATTTCGTACGCCGACGGAGACGACCAGCAGCTTCGGATTGAAGAGAACGGTGAAACATACTCGGCGAGAGCGTGGTTAATCAACCGAGTCGCGAAGATCCCGCAACTCGCTGATCGAATCATTGCATCAACTTCAAGCACTCCCGGTGCTGCGGAAAGATTCCCCTTCGTTGTTCCCTCGGCGCTCTTGACTCCTGATCTCGCTGAGTCCGTGGAATCCGCCACTGAATTTGAGATCCCTGACGCAGTCGAGGCACTGCTAACGCGAGCCTCCAAGCCTCTTCCAGGCGCAACTTCCGTTCTGTATCTGACGTCAGATGCAGGTGAAGGAAAGACGACCTTGATCAGTCGCGCAGCCAGACTGCAGGCTGAGCGGTTCAAGGAGAAAAGGACAAGTTCACTGATCGTTCCTGTCCCACTAAGTGGTCGCGCGTTCCTCACATTTGACGACGCAGTCATTGCAGCGTTGGTAAACAAGCTCAGGTTCAATTATCTGTACTTCGACGCATTCGTACAACTAGTTCGTCTGGGTGTGGTGATACCGGCCTTCGATGGCTACGAAGAGATGCTTGTGGAAGGGTCCAGAGGGGAGGCCGTCTCGGCGCTGGGGAATCTCGTCCAGCAGCTGGACTCGTCAGGCACGTTAATAGTTGCTGCGCGTAAAGCATTCTTTGAGTACCTAAGCTTCAAGACTCAGGCCAAGCTGCTAGACGCGATAGGCGATCGGTCAGCGTCGTTTTCGAGACTTGCCCTGCGGCGCTGGAGCAGAGAGCAGTTTTTCAAGTATGGAGAGCTTCGAAAGATTCCGAAGCCAGAGGAAGTGTATGAATTGGTCGCGGCGCGTTTGGGAGAAGATCATCCCCTCTTAACAAGAGCGGTTCTTGTGCGCCGACTGTTCGATGTAGTTGCAGACGGAGCAGATGAGCGGGAACTGTCAGAGCTTCTTGGCAAGAGCCCGCACGACTACTTCTTCACTTTCGTCGACGCGATCGTTAAGCGAGAGGCTGCGGAGAAGTGGCTTGCCCGTGTATCGGGCGAAGTCATGACACCGCTCTTGACTGTCGAAGAGCATCATCAACTGCTGTCACTGATAGCGCAGGAAATGTGGCAGATATCATCCACATCTCTACGCCACGACGTGCTGGACGTAATCGTAGACATCTTTGGTGAGTCGCTTGGCAAGGGCCCGGCGGCCACTCGGCAGATCAAGGAACGCGTCAAGCAGCACTCACTGCTTGCTTCGGACTCCGCGCGCGGGGGCACGCTGGCATTCGACCACGAGGATTTCCAGAATTTCTACCTTGGGGAATCACTCGGGCAACTGCTTACTCGGGCGGCAAGGGGAGAGTTGCAGACCTTCTTGTCTGTGGCGCCGATTCCGCAGGCAACGACCGAGCAAGCCGTGCAGCATGCGATCAGAATCAAGGCGGATCTGCTGCAGGCCCTACGATGCGTGCTCCAAGTCAATGTAGCTGAGGCGGGGTTTACCTTCTGCAAAGAGAACTGCAGCGCACTTGCGATTCGACTCGCTGAGTGCATTGACTCGAGCGATCACAACATCGAGATGCGCGGACTGATCTTCGCTCCGGGCAGCTTGGCTGGACGAACGCTCTCAAAAGCTACTTTCGTCGAGTGTCAGTTTCAGCCGACTTCGGTCGGCAAGTCGCGACTCACTGACGTTTGGTTTCGCCAATGTGAATTCGAACGAATCGACCTGGAAGGGGATCGGTCTCTTGAAGGGTCCTCGTTCTTGGAGTGCAAGGTTGATTCAATCGTAAATGTCCCGGAGGGCGAGCACACGTACGAGCCGCTGCTAGTGGATCGAGGGCTTCGCGGGGCTGGTGCTAGCGTCAACAGCGAGAATGCAGACCTCACCGAAGATGTCGCAGGGCTTGAACTTGACGAACGCGTTAAGCTCTTGGAGCGCTTCTTTCGGGTATTTCTTCGCAGTACGCACGTCGATGAGGAAGTCGTCAAGCTGCGGCTTGGAAAGGTATCTGCCCCGTATTTTTTTGACTCAGTGATTCCGGACCTCCTTGCTGCTGGCGTGCTTACCGAAGTTCAGTGGCGAGGTGGCGGCCTACAGCGGCGATACAAGCTCGACATGTCGATGTCGACCATCGAGCGCTCCCTTGAGCGAGCACGGGGTAGCTACAGTGAGTTTCTCAAGTTGGTTGAAGGGAGCAAAGATTGACGACGCCGAGTTGAGCTGCGCAGATGTCGGCGAACATGAGGCAGCCTGATTAGTCATGACCCTCAGCCATCCTTCTGATCTGCCGCTCACGCGTCGGCGCGGAGGGGCGCACTCTAAACTGAAGCGCAACACCCGAACTGAATCAAAGACCTGAGGCGATGGGCCAAGCATATTCAAGCCTGAGCATCGAGGAGCGCACGCAGATCAGCCTGCTGCGCAGCCAGGACGTGAAGCCGGCGGAGATCGCCCGGCAGTTGGGCCGTTCGAAGTCGACGATCAGTCGGGAGCTCGGGCGCAACCGCAGCGCGGGCAAGCCGTATGTGGCAGCGGCGGCGCAGCAGCTGGCCACCCGTCGCCGCACCGCGGCCAAGAAGGGCCGGCGCAAGCTGGGCCCGATGCTGGACTCGCCGCTGGGCCGCTTCGTGCGCAGCGAGCTGCGCCGGGCGTTGTCGCCCGAGCAGATCGCTGGGAGACTCAAGCGCATGCACGGTGATGACCTGTCCCAGCGCGTCTCGCACGAGACCATCTACCAAGCGATCTATCTCGTGCCCCG